>JAETNT010000071.1 GCA_021772025.1 Enterocloster bolteae
GTATGGATTAGATAAGAACCTACGCGAGTAAACTCGCAAGAGATGATTTCCGTCTTCCGGTTATCTGATTTCCAGATTTCCGGAAGCGCGATTTCATCGCGCAAGAATAATCACTTAGATGGTGCTTTTTTTTGTGCCAAAGACAGCAAAATGCTGCTGTACCTGGTATCTGGGTAAGTGATTCATACAGAGTAGCTGCCAGTATTTCAATCTACTATCTTATTTGATGGTTACCTGTCTTTTGGTCTTGGCATTACATTCATGAAAAAGCTTTGTAAAATCCATGGAGCTGTAGATTCATATGGCTTTTCCACAGCTCCTTGTTTTATTATCGTTCTTTATTCGACTGTGAAAGCAGACTAGCTGCAAAGCTCTTAGTTTTGTCCGCATATTTATTGCTTTGTAATACCCTAGAAGCTATATCTTCCATTTGTGAGCCTGTCTGTTTTTCAGGCGCCCTTTGTGATAATACACCCGCAGCGAGTGATTTTTGTATATTGGATGCCTGTGGGTTAGTTAATGTCTTAGCGGCCTGTGATGCCAATTCTGCACTAGATCTTTTATTATTCATAATTCTCTCTCCCCCTAAGCAGCGTCCATAATAGGAAAACCATACACTGCACAATCTAAATCTTCATCTGTCATACAGCCTCTTGCTCTTTTGTAGTAATGTGGCATACGGTCATGATATTCAGAAAGAGCCTCTGGATATTGCTTCGAGTAAGCAATCACTGTTTCATATTCCCAGTGCTCACTATTTCTAGGAAGATTACTCCAAACATCAATTTTCTTCAAATCTTCCCATCCGTTAGCCTCACGCATACGTTCAACAATTATGCAGTACAAATATTGGTGTGCTTTAAATAAGTAATTGCGGCGTACAATCCACTTTGGCACAAGTAATATTTCTTTTCCCCGATATAACCAACATGGACGTCTCACCTCAACCCAGCTACGACTTTCCACATTAAATGTCCAAATTGATTTTTCCCCTTGCGGATCACATCCCCATTTTGACATTTGTTCCTGAGTAAATTCGTTTAATTGCTCATGCAAAATATTGGTTAGCAAATCGGACATACCATCTTCTGCAAATCCCTCTACTAGAACAGGAATATCTTGGGAACAACTAATGGTTGGAATATCACGTATAAGAGTCGTCAGGCCTTTTAAGCTGTCCCAAAGTCCATCCTCCGTCTTTCCTTTACCGTTGTCGCCATTACCATAACCTAACTTTGTTGCATTTTGTTCCCCTGCGTGTGAAAGTAAAGAAGTCATGCGCACATTACCCTTATGAAATCCTTCAAATATGCAATCAAAATATGTACGCATTATTTTTGATGCATTAACGCTCCAAGGATCTTCTGCCCCTTCAATCATACACGGGTCAATAAAAAGACGAGTATCATCATCTAAATTGACATCTACAAAATCGAAATTTTGATGCCCCTTAATTCCTGCTTTAATAAATTCTGAAATAAAAATACTTATCACCTTCCTAAATTATGAATATCTATATAGTTACATCTATATCATCATATTTTCAGAAAAGTCCCTGTTCTTTTTACCTTTCTGGGTACAAATTTCATATTGCACGAAGCCATAAATTATGGTACACTTATTTTGTTTTGAAATGGCAAAGTACCTTGCTTGTGCTTCTGTCACCCTACAGGACACCGAGATTCCCGCTCGGTGTTTTGCTTTTCTTTAAACTATGTTATTTTCAAAGAAGCGGTTCGGGTTGCAACCGAATGCCCCTTCTAATATTCTATTTGCTAAATTCACTTTAGCGCGCGAAGTTTTTAACTCGCTCAATCTATGTAAAGTACTTTTTCCAAAAACATCTTTAGTCGTCACCCAGACCTGATCACGCCGGACATCTCCATCTATCAACAACGGTTGATGAGATGTGCAAATGAGCTGTGCATTGTGTGGATTACTCTCACTGTTTGTAAATAGGTTAATTATTTCCTTCGCTAGCGAAAGATGTAATCCATTTTCCAACTCATCCACTATTAAAACGCCGCCTTTTTCCAAAGTATCATACAGATATGGCAATGCAGTAAAAAGCTTCACTGTGCCCAACGACTCATCCGCAAAAAACATAATAGATGTACTGCCCGTTTCTGTGCCATTTTCAAACATAGCATGCTCTGTTTCAACACCAACAGTCGTTTTAGTAGCAATAATCTCTCGATTTTCAAAATCGTCTGATTCAATTTTTTGATGAGCTATCTCTTTTTCCTCATATGAAACTTTCATTTTTCGCAGAGTCGGATCAGCTTTTTTTAAAATATTAACATATTTTTCCAGTCGCTCATCAGAAAATGATTCTTTTGTGTCAGCCGGCTTAAGCCTTGCCGCCGTCATACTCACTACCTGTATACTTTTGATAGCATCAACTATCGTTTGAGCCAGTTGATTATTAAGTAGCGCTGCAACTGGCAAACACAATGCCTCTTCCTTTACGGTTTGCTTTGCCGCTTCAAAACCCTTCAACTTAGAACGCAGGGTAATGTCTTTGTAAGAAGGAGAAGTCCTTTCTAGCAACTTTTCAGTTCGCTGATATTTTTTTGTCAACAATTCATGCACAACTTTTTTGCCTTGAATAGCAAACTCATAATGATAGTTAAACTCATTTATAAGGATATCAATACTAAAATTTACAGGTTTATCTTTATACTTTATGTCAAAGGCAAACGTGGAAATTTCCTTATCAATTCCCTTGAATTCAGGCAAGGATAGAAGCTGAGCATTATTCATTGCAGTTAATGGCGACCAATTTAGCATTCGCTGAATTTCTCTTAAAATTTTACAGAAATATGTTTTGCCAGACCCGTTCGCACCATATAAGAAAGAGACTTTATTAAACGTGGTATCTCCGCATTCAAAAGTATTTTCAACATACTCTTTCTTGCCAGTATCAGCTATTGTCGTAAAATCTATTCCATCTGCAAAAGAACTAAAATTTTCGGCCGATAAATTCTTCAAGATGACATTATCCATGGTTTTCTTCCCTCCATATCGAAATATACCATATATATCCACCGTTTGTCAATATGTTATTTTATATTTTTCTACATCATTGTCGATTTTACCACAATAATATAAATGCTATTTCTTTTATGCTATCCCGGTATAAGCTACATTCTTGTTAATTATTTCCTTATAACGCTTGCTTACTTTTTATACCTATAATATTGCATAGACTTACAAACAGTTCCATTTGCAAATTTTCAAGTGTATCTGGACTACATTCAGATTTTTTTGTCTAAATGTCCTGTAAGGCATAAACCAAGAAGTTTTTCTTCCAGAAAATGGCATAGTAATGGCACTGAATTATCCTAAATTGGCACAGTATTGCGATTTACACGACATTTTACCCATGATATAATAGTCATGCTCAAAGTTCTATCAAAATTTCATACAGCACACAGATGGCACCCCTTAGATGGTGCTTTTTTTGTGCCAAAAACAGCAAAATGCTGCTGTACCTGGTATCTGGCTCCGCAGATTTCAGGTTCCCGGAAAAGCCAGCGGTCCCTTATCCAGACTGCCGGCTTTTCTGTTTCCGGAGAAAAAACACAATAATCAGGAGGTACAAAGTTGAACAGGATTAAAAAAACAGGGGAGCTTCCCCGGAGGGCGCTGCGGCGTATCCCTTTCCGTAAGATTCTTTGCACGATCAGTTTCAGCACTTATTTTCTCATGCTGAACACCCAGACGGTCATGGCCGCTGATATGTGGGCGAAGGCAGAAACCATTATGAAAGATGTCTATGGGAAAATTGTCGGCATTTCCACCATTGCGGCCATCGTGACAGCTTCCGTGGCTCTGCTTCTCATGAATTTCAGCAAAAGCGGAAAAACCGTTGATGAATCGCGCGCCTGGCTGAAGCGGATTGCGATTTCCTGGGTAATCCTTAACGGCCTTGGTTTCATCATGGCCTATGTGACACCATTCTTCAGCGATGGACGTTGGAACGGATAAGGCAGGTGCGTCATGAAAATATGGACTTTAAATAAAACGATCCCGGCCGATGTGTACGCGCTGCCTTCCGATGGGACCAGGATCTATCTGGGGACCACCAATATTCACAGAAAACAGAACCGCTTCTATACGCGGGTGCATTCTGCACTTCTGGGCGGAACCTCTTATCCGGTGCTGCAGGTGGCATTTCCGGAAGCATTCTGCCGGAAACATGGGGACCGGCCGCTTTGTATCTGTTTTAAAAACTCGGCCATTCACACAAAAGTCCAGAAACAGCTGGCCTTTTTAGCTGTGTAGCCCCGGAAAGGAGGAATTTCTATGGGTATTTTAGATGGGATTGTGGAATGGATTTCAGAGCAGGTCATGAACGGTCTGGATCTCATTACCACTTCCGTTCTGGGTGCTTTGGGGTGTGACATGAGCACATTCCTTCGGTACTTCCCGGCAGCCAAAAGCATGTATAAGATTTTTGTTGCAACTGCCATTGGCCTGGTGCTCCTAAACCTGGTATGGCAGGTCTTTAAGAATTTCGGCCTGATTGCAGGGATTGAAGCGGAAGACCCCATCAAGCTCTCAATCCGGTCAATCCTTTTTATTTTACTGATCTATTTCTGCAATCAGATCACGGACATAATACTGAAAATTGGCGGCACCCCCTATACCTGGATTTTAAATTCAGAGATTCCGCCGATCAGCTTTTCCAATTTTAATTCCGTGCTGCTGACAATAATCGGAGTCTGTGCCAGCGGCTCCGTGGCCTTAATCGCCCTGATCCTCGTCCTGATTTTGGCCTGGAACTACATTAAACTGCTTTTTGAGGCTGCCGAACGGTACGTGCTTCTCGGTGTGCTGGTCTATACCGCGCCGATGGCATTTGCTACCGGCGCCTCTCAAAGTACCGCTAACATTTTCAAATCCTGGTGCCGTATGTTCGGAGGCCAGGTATTCCTGCTGGTGATGAATGCCTGGTGCCTTCGTCTTTTCACCAGCATGGTTGGCAATTTTATCGCCAATCCACTGTCATTATAGGAGGTCACAATGAGATCATGGAAGAAAATACTGACTGTCCTCTTTTTGGCAGCCACTTTACTCTTATTACAGGCGGTACCCGCAATGGCCGACGTTACAGAAGCCGACGTCCAGGCTGTCGGGAAAGAAACTGCAGCCGGAAATGTCCTGATCTGGTTTCTGTGTGCGGTAGCCTTTTTGAAAATCAGCCAGAAGATTGACAGCTTCATGAGCAGCTTAGGGATCAATGTCGGCCATACCGGTGGCAGTATGATGGCTGAACTCATGATTGCAGCCAAGGGATTAACAACCGCAAAAAATGTAGCCGGTGGCGGCATGTTCCGTGGCGGTTCCTTTCGAGGCGGTTCCAGTTCCCAGCATATGAGCAGCGCTTCCTTTATGTCAGGTGGGCTGGCCGGTGCAGTAAGCCGTCAGTTCACAAATGGAGCCGTTCAGAGTGCCACCGGACAGGGCGGAAATCCCATCAGCCGGAAAATGTTTGAATCCTCGGTACAAAAAGGAGGCTCATTTGCTAACGATGTCACCGGGGCGGTTGCCAAAGGGAATATCAACTATACCGGCACCATGTCCGGTCCACAGGCAGCACAGGCCCTGACTTCCTACCTCGGCCAGACTGGAGTTCCAGATGCCCCAGCCTATAAAGATGTGGAAATCGGAGGAGGACGGATCAGCGGCATAGAAACCTCTGTGGAACATCCCAACGGTACTTCATTTGGTATGTACCAGACCGATCAATACATGGCTCCGGAGGGAAACTACGATGTTGTTACGGCTGCTGATAATTCCACCTGGTACAGGCAGTATGCAAAAGATACGGTGGAGCGGACCCCCTACATGACAGAAAAGGGGCAGATTGCTTACCATGAGAAAATCGTTAAGCAGCTCCCCAACATGCCCAAAAGGAGGGACCGCGTGTAATGGAAAATGAAAGAAACAGCTCCATAGATACCCTCTCCACGGCCGCGTCTGCTGCGAATACACTCCGGGGAGCTGTCAAAACCGGAAAAGCTGTTACAAAAATCGCCCAGGGAACTGCAGCTGGCGGGCCATATGGCGCTGTCGCTGCCGGATTGTGGGAAGGAAGAAAGACGGTTGTGAAAATCATTGCCATTGCCGCCTTTATCCTTTTTCTTCCCATACTATATATCCTGATGCTGCCCTCTCTGATTTTTGGAGGAGGCGGTCTGGATTCTGTCCCGGATCATGTTTTAAATGATAACTCGGTCATCCTGGCAAATTTAACGGATGTGGAAACTACGATTGAAAACATTCTATATGAAAAGCATAACCAGATCATTGCAAAAATCAAACAGGAAGGCGATTCCCTGGGCAGCGACTGTGATTATACCATTATAGATGACTTTGCTGACAGCATTGTATATGAAAGCACACTTATTATTTCCCAGTTCTGCGCATCCCAGGGAGATTATCAGGAGATCAATCTTCCAAAGCTGAAGCAGATGATTGAAGCTGCAAACGGACTGTTCTCTTACAGCACCGTGATAACCAGCGAGGAGGTAACCGCTGAGGACGGATCGAAAGAAACCATTTACCACTATACCTACACCGTAAACTATGCGGGTGATGCCTATTTTGCAGAGCATATTTTTCAGCTCACCGATGAACAGTCTTCTCTGGCTCTGGAGTATGCAAATAACCTGAATGTGTTTCTGTATGATACTGCCTATAAAGTAGACATCAATCCGAACCTTCGCCCCGGTGAAACCGGGAATGCGGCGGTTGACCTGGCGCTTACCAAAATAGGCACTCCTTACAGCCAGGGGAAGCGGAATCAGCCCGGATATTTTGACTGCAGCTCTTTCTGTTACTGGGCCTATAGCCAGGTTGGTGTCCAGTTAATGTATGAAGGCTCCAATACTGCCGCCGCACAGGGACGTTACATTGTCGAGAATAACCTGGCGGTTTCGTATGAGAACCTGGCTCCCGGAGATCTGGTTTTTTACTCATTTGAAACTAACAACCGATTTATGAATATCAGCCACATGGGAATCTACTGTGGAGACGGCTACATCGTGGACGCTTCCTCCGGACGGGGAAAAGTTGTCTACCGGCCAATCTACAGCATTAACCGCATTGTCTTATGCGGAAGGCCCTATGTCGTTGAAGATGAAGCAAGCCCAACAGAACAGTCATCCGACTGATTCTGTTTTTTTATTGCACCAGGAGGTGAACACAATCTATGTCCATGAAACAGGAAGAAAATGAACTGTATATTATACCGCCCAACTTTATAGAAAGCGGAACACTGTTTGGCGGTACTGTGAAAATAAGAAATGCTATCGAAGCTGCCATAATTACTCTGGATGTCGGACTTCCCATTTTTAAACTTCCCTTTACCCTGACAACAAAAATTATGGTTGCCTGTGTAATCGTCCTTCCCCTGGCTCTCTTTGCCATTATTGGGATTGACGGAGAAAGCCTTTCCTCTTTTGTTATCAATTTTTTTGTATATCTAAAAAAGAGGCGGATTGTCGGGATCTCTGAAACGGAGGAACCGGATAGCGCTGATAAACAGCCACAAAAGAAGAAGGGCCGGCCCCGGAAGGAAAAGGCGCCTAAAGTTAAAAAAGAAAAATTTGCGGAGGAATTCGGCCAGGTACGTGAAAAGAAGGAGAAGCCGGCAAAAGCAAAATCACAAAAGCGCAAGTCTTCCGGCAAAAGCAAATCCGCAAAAAAGCCGGAGGCCAAAGCTCCCGAATACAGTTATCTGAATCCGGCCGCAGCCTATCTCCCGATTGAGAAGATCGCAAACGGCATTATCTATACAAAGGATCACCGCTATGTAAAGATCATCGAGGTGGTACCCATCAACTTCCTTTTAAGAAGTGCCAGGGAGCAGCGGAATATCATCTACTCTTTTGTCAGCTATTTAAAAATCAGTCCGGTCAAGCTGCAGTTCAAAGTTTTGACGCGCCGGGCCGATATTAACCGGCACCTGGAAACCATCCAGGCGGAGATGCAGTCAGAAACAGATGAACGCTGCATTGCCCTCCAGAAAGACTACGAAAAGCTGATCCGGCAGATTGGCTCCAAAGAGGCCATAACCAGGCGCTTCTTTATCATATTTCAGTATGAGCCGTTTACAGGCAGCAACCGCCATAATGAAGAGGTGGATGCCATCAATGCTCTTACTACAGCGGTCCAGACGGCCCGGACTTACCTTCAGCAATGTGGGAATGAGATTGTCCAGCCGGATAATGCGGATGAGGCGGCAACCGATATCTTATATAGCCTTTTAAACCGGAAGTCCAGCGTGGAAAAGCCGCTCCCTGTCCGGGTGAATGAAGTAATCGGCCAGTACATCAATGCGGGCAGGCAGAATGATTTAGACAGGATACCAGCACAGGAATTTATTGCTCCGGAGCAAATTGATTACACGCACAGTAACTATGTGGTGATGGACGGGGTATACCATACCTATCTCTTAATTCCATCCAGGGGCTACCGCTCACAGGTCTGTGCAGGCTGGATCTCGCTCCTTGTAAACGCCGGGGACGGAATTGACGTTGACCTTTTCTTTGACCGTCAACCGAAGGACCGGATTCAGCAGAAGCTGGGCCAGCAGCTCCGGATTAACCGTTCAAAAATCAAGGAAACTTCAGACACGAATTCTGATTATGATGACCTGGACAGTGCAATCCGTTCCGGATATTTTCTGAAGGAAGGGCTGTCAAACAACGAGGATTTTTACTACCTCAATACCCTTATCACGATTACGGCGGAATCGCTGGAAGAATTGGAGTGGCGGAGTAATGAAATGAAAAAGCTTCTGCTGTCACAGGACATGGAAGCCGTCTCCTGCCATTTCCGGGAAGAGCAGGCGCTTCTGTCGGCTCTGCCTCTGGTATCGCTGGAGAAAAAGCTGTTTGAGCGCTCTAAGCGCAATCTGCTCACGACCAGCGCCGCGAGCTGTTATCCCTTTACCTCCTTTGAGATGTGCGACGATAACGGCATTTTATTGGGGGTCAATAAGCACAACAATTCCCTGATTATCGTGGACATCTTCAACAGCCGTGTCTATAAAAATGCCAACATTGCGCTGCTGGGTACTTCCGGAGCCGGAAAAACCTTTTCCATGCAGCTTATGGCGCTAAGGATGCGGCGGAAAAATATCCAGGTATTTATCATCGCCCCATTAAAAGGTCATGAGTTCCACCGGGCCTGCACCAATATCGGCGGAGAATTTATCCAGATTTCACCGGCCTCCCGGAATTGTATCAACATTATGGAAATCCGGAAAACGGACAAGGCGACGAATGAGCTGCTTGACGGCCCAATCGTAGATAAATCGGAGCTGGCTGCTAAAATCCAACGGCTACATATCTTCTTTTCACTCTTGATTCCGGATATGAACCATGAGGAGAAACAGCTGTTAGATGAGGTGTTGATTCAGACTTACAACGGGAAAGGAATCACACATAATAATGAAAGCCTGATCGATCCGGAACACCCGGACCAATACAAAGAAATGCCGGTTCTGGAGGATGTTTATAACATTCTGAAAAAGAATCCGGATACCAGACGCATGGCAAATATCTTAAACCGTCTGGTACATGGTTCTGCTTCTACCTTTAACCAGAGAACCAATGTAAATCTGGACAATAAGTATACCGTCCTGGATATTTCCGAGCTGACAGGCGATCTGCTGACGGTCGGCATGTTTGTAGCTCTGGATTTCGTCTGGGATAAGGCCAAGGAGGACCGTACCGTTGAAAAAGCAATCTTTATTGATGAGACATGGCAATTAATAGGCGCTTCTTCCAACCGTCTTGCCGCGGAATTTGTTCTCGAGATTTTTAAAATAATAAGAGGGTACGCCGGGGCGGCGATCTGCGCGACCCAGGATTTAAACGATTTCTTCGCACTGGATGACGGCAAGTACGGGAAAGGCATTATCAATAACTCTAAAACAAAAATTGTTCTCAATCTGGAGGATGAAGAGGCCCAGAGAGTACAGGATATTCTGCATTTATCAGAGGCCGAGACCATGGCTATCACTCATTTTGAGCGCGGTAACGCCCTGATATCCACAAATAACAATAACGTCACGGTAGAGTTTAAAGCGTCACAGTTGGAAAAAGAGCTTATCACAACAGACCGTGAAGAACTGAAAAAGCTGATTGCAAGGCAAAGGCAGCAAAGCCAGGAGCCGGAACCGGCTACTGCGTAACATATAAGTAGAGTGTGCGTACATATTTGACCTGCTGATTTTTATACGCAGAGTGTACTTATACAATACTTACAACTGAAGGAGGGAATCCAATGTATCATAAACGGCATGAACAGGAGACGGCCGAACTGCTGCGCTGCCTGTCCTTATACCAGTGCCTGACTTACGGCCAGATTATGCGGCTGTTACCGGAACTGAAGGAGGATGTCCTTTCCGGCCTCCTGACGCGGCTGGATCACCAGGGGCGAATCTATTACAACCGCCTGACGGATACGGTTACGATGTATCAGGATACGGTAATAAATCCGGACACGCTGGCTGGAATATGGGTGCTTCTGGATTTTCTCCCGCAGGTTTCTTACCATACTGCCAGCAGCTATCCGGTCATACTCACCTTTTTTGCAAAAGATGAAATATATGAAGTAATTCGTGTTCCATCGGGAAAAGAACTGCTGATAAATCATGCGGTATCCACACTTCCAACCACTGAGCGCCCGCACCGGCTTGTGATTGTGGAAACAGAATCCCAGATAAGCAAACTGGACTTTCCATGTATCACGGCTTTCTGCCGGGTATTTCCTGATGGAACCATACAATATTATAAAAAGCAAGGAGTAACCACCCCCTATGGATAGAAGAATTTTGAATTTACGCCTACAGAGAATTGAAGATGAACTGCCCAAAATCACCAATGCAATTCTCGCCTTGCGTATTACCGATACAGAAAAATACCCGCTGAACTATGAAGAGGTCAGCACAGACGCCGCAATCCGGGCGGAAAAGATCGCCTGCTCACTGAGGGGCTTAATCTATGCCGCCAACATTGTACCAAAGGCCACCCTGATGGAAAAAACAGTCCAGGCCCACGGTATTTCAATCTCACAGGAGGACGGCATGACATCTATCACCCTGCCGGGACTTCTTCCTAAGAAAAGGAAGCAGGAACGCACCACGTTTTTGACCGATCCGCTCTACTACGCCCTGGAATGTTATGTCAATGAAAACGCCGTTACGAAATACGGGGAATGTGTGGTCTGCTTCTCCCATGTGTTTAATGAGGAACTTTCCATCGGACGAATCCGGGATTACGACAATATGGAATGCAAAATGATTCTGGATACCATCGCCGCCTTCTTGATGGTAGACGACACGGGGCTTTTATGTGACACCTATCATACAACCGAGTTCGGGCCGCAGGACTGCACGGTTGTTACTTTAATGGCCTGCGGACAGTTTCCGGACTGGCTGAAAAGCCATGAAGGCCGCCTGAAATCCATGTCGGATTTTTGAGTTTTTCAATCACATTTTATCCGACTACGGTAAAAAACGCTGAAACTCCCCTGGAAACTCACGATTCTGGCATTTCCAGAAGGCACGGTTTTACCGGAGTTTCAGTCGGATACGGTTAAGTAAGGGAGGATTAAACTTTGAATACAGATACATTCCAGTACAGGCTCATGGAGCTAACCGCCCTGTCAGGCGAGTTCCCAGCCGACCTGCTTTGGCGTCTTGGCATGGGTGGCAGTTATGGTGAAAAGATGATTACCCACATGAAGGATGAGCGCCTACTAAAAACACATTACCGGGACAAGCTCCGTGGCTACCGCCTCTCATCAGTCGGCAAGAAGGCGCTCCTGGCCGAGAATCCGGAACGGTTTTCCTTCTATCTGACGGGCAGTTCCGATACCAACCAGCCCCGCAGCGAACCGCCCCGCAGACTCCGGCTCCATCAGACCGCCCGTACATACCAGCTTTTGACAGCGGCCGGCATTGAAATATTCCGGGACCGAAAACCAAATTTATTCCAGGCCGGGGAACCGGCTTCCATGCAGACGCTGCCCTGTCCTGTATACTATCATTCCCGTGAGATTAAAGAACTGGGAATGGAAACCGTAAAAGTCAACAATTCCCGGACCATGGGCGTTCTGTTGTCGGATTCCACGGTATACGTGATTTACTATACCGGGGACTGTGCTATGAAATGGTCCTATAATACAGAGATTAAGCTGAAGGCCATTTTACAGCACCACCTGAACCATGGTGTCCTTTCCCGGCATTATCGGGCAGATACCCAAATCCATGCCATTATGGTTGGTACGGATATGTATACGGCTACTATCCTGATGAGAAGCACCGGAGGGTACCATAAATGCTGCTTTGCGCTGGATACCAGCTATGACTATTTTCATTTTGTTCCGGACACCCCGGCCGGGGAAGCGCTGATAAAACTCCTGGCCTCTCCACCGCTGCTTGCGAAGCTGGCTGGCCTGCTGGGGTCCGACTTACAGCCGCCAGACCGCGAAGCCTTTCCATTTGAACACGATGCAGTCCAGAAACCGGGAATCCCTGTGCTTTTTGCCTATGACTTTGACATGCTGGAAATCTGCCGCTTTATTACCGCGCTCCGGATGCACCAGCTTACCGGCCAGATTCTATGCTTTGACTTTCAGAAGGCAGCCCTCCTGGAATACGTAGGCGACGCCGTATCCGTCAGCACAATCGACCTTGAAAAATTTAAAAGGAGGTTTTTCAACTGAAACAGAAATTATGGAAGCTGGTATTCCTGCTTCCGCCCATAATCCTGCCGATACTCTATGCAGCCGGTTATCTCTCACAATTTTTTATAAACTACAATGCCTGGCTGGATAACGGATACAGCGTGGGAAGCTCTGTTTCCCCCGGATTTCCTTCCGGCAGTCCTTCCGCCTGTTTTCATGCCATGACGATTTTCCCGTACAATCTGTATGGAATTTTTATTTGCCTGTCCCTGCTTGGACTTCTGATCTTCATGGTGATGCGGATGGGCTTTGGGGATAAGCTGGTCTATGATGAGGAACGGAACTTAAAATACTCCGACCAGGGTGCTTATGGAACCTCCGGCTTTATGACGGAAGATGAAATGCATAAGGTGCTGGAGCTTGTCAAAGATCCCAGCCACACACGCGGGATTATCCTTGGGAAGCTGGGGAATCAAGCCATCTGCCTGCCGGAGAATACAAGAATGAACCGGAATATTGCCGTGTACGGTGCCTCCGGCTCCATGAAGTCCAGAGCCTTTGCCCGCAATCTGATATTTGGCTGCGTTGCCAGAGGGGAATCGCTGATTATAACCGATCCCAAAAGCGAACTCTATGAAGATATGGCCGCATATTTGGAGTCCAATGGCTATACCGTCCGGGCATTTAACCTGGTTAATCCGGAAAATTCTGATTCATGGAATTGTCTGATGGAGATTGAGGGGCAGGAAACCATGGCCCAGCTCTTTGCAGACGTCATTATTAAAAATACCGGTTCGGGCAAACCAGACCATTTCTGGGATAACGCGGAGCTGAACCTGCTGAAAGCACTGGTGCTGTATGTAGAGCAAGGATTTCCACCTGCGGGAAAGAATATCGGCCAGGTATACAAGCTCCTCACAAATACCTTGGAGCAGGAATTGAACAGCCTATTTGATTTGCTGCCGGTCTCCCATCCGGCTAAAGCGCCTTATTCCATTTTCCGGCAGGCGTCTGATACGGTAAGGAGCGGCGTGATTGTTGGACTCGGTTCCCGGCTGCAGGTATTTCAGAATAAACTGATCCGCCAGATCACCAGCTACAACGAGATCAATCTGACGCGGCCAGGCTATGAAAAATGTGCCTATTTCTGTATCACCAGCGATCAGGACAGTACCTTTGATTTCCTCTCTTCCATGTTCATGAGCTTTGTTTTTATCAAGCTCGTCCGGTATGCGGATAAACATGGAGTAGGTGGCAAGCTCCCTGTCCCAGTGCAGATCCTGGCCGATGAGCTGGCGAATATTGGAGTCATACCGGATCTTACCAAAAAAATCAGTACCATCCGAAGCAGGTCGCTGTTTCTGGCATGTATCTTCCAGAACCTTCCGCAAATGCAAAACCGGTATCCATTAAATCAGTGGCAGGAAATTATCGGAAACTGCGATACACAGCTATTTTTAGGCTGTACAGATGAGCTTACAGCCACATTTATTTCAGACCGGACCGGAGAAATTACTATCGGAGTATCCAGCCAGGCTAAACAGCTGGGAACCTGGCGCATTTCAGACTATACACCGGAATACCGGGAGACAAGCTCCATTGGAAAGCGGAAACTGCTCACCATGGACGAGGTATTACGGTTTCCTTTGGACCAGGAGCTTATCATTCTGCGGAGCCAGAAGGTTTTAAAGGCAGAAAAGTTCGATTATTCCCTTCACGCGGAAAGTAAAAAGCTGATTCCCAGAAAGGCGATAGAACATATTCCAGACTGGAGACAGCTGCCGGAGGCTCCAGAACCGGACTTTGCGAATATGGTAAAGCCTCATCCGGCACCCAAACGAAAACGGGATTTAAAGCCAAAGGTCCCCGCTCCGGAATCTGCAGCTCCAGTATTTCAAACCGGGCAGTTACCGGAATACCGCTCGGACGATCAGCTTCAGATTGTACCTACCGATAAAGAATCTATCATGTCCAGTTAAATGCCGCAAATCTTTTGATTGCGGTTTTTATATACCATTTTGAAAGGAGATTTATTATGGCAACTCAAAAAACAGCAGCAAGCACCAAAGAAACCGCTCCGGATACGGCTCCAGTCAAGAAAATAGTCCCATCATCCATCCTCACGATTGATGCGGACAGTGAAATTGAGACACCGGAAAGCCGGGAGGATATTGTCTGGCATGAATTTCAGAATGCATACCGCACCAAAAAGGTTCTGACCGGAACTCTTGGCGGTATCGAAAAAATGGATCAGGGTGGTATGATCGCGGTGATCTACTACAAGGAGATGAGGGTGGTGATCCCCATGGCCGAGATGATGATAAACCTGATTGAGGACGAAAAGCGTAATTATGGGGAGCTGGTACAACGCCAGAGCAAAGTCCTTGGCAATATGCTTGGATGTGAAATTGACTTTCTGGTGAAGGGACTTGACACGGCCAGCCGAAGTGTTGTCGCCAGCCGAAAAGAAGCGATGTATAAGAAACGGCAGATCTTTTATATGCCGGACAGCTCCGGAAACTCCCGCGTGTGCGAGGATCGCATCGTCCAGGCCAGGGTGATCGCCGTAGCCGAAAAGGTGGTCCGCGTGGAGATCTTCGGTGTGGAATGCTCCATCCTTGCCAGGGATCTTTCCTGGGACTGGCTGGGTGACGCCAATGAGCGGTTCCACGTCGGGGATCAGATTCTGGTCCGTATCCTGTCGGTAGATGCTCCAGATATCCAGAATATCGCGGTGAAAGCCGATGTGAAGAGTGTCAACGGTAATACCAGCAAGGCCAACCTGGCCCGGTGCAAAATCCAGGGCAAATATGCCGGGACCGTAACCGATATTCATAAGGGGACGGTATTCGTGCGGCTTAGTATCGGTGTGAATGCGATTGCCCACTCCTGCTATGACAACCGGCTCCCAGGGAAAAAAGATGATGTCAGCTTCGTTGTTACCCGGATTGATGAGGAGCGGAATGTTGCGGTTGGATTGATTTCAAGGATTATTAAGCAACATATATAACAAAAATTAGCGTGGCTTCTATAATAATATACATTATCATAGAAGCCCACACCTAAACACAATCTTATATTTAAAAATCCAATTTCCCGTAGGCTAATATTTGACACATTATTTAAACAATGGTATTCTGATGTGAGGGGTGAATTGACAATGACTTTAGAATTACCTAACATGATATATATGAATACCAATTTAGATAAATTATTAAAAAAAATATCGCAATTGGAATCAGGGGAGCAAGTTTCCCTATCGTTTAAAAATATAGAATTTATTTTGCCAGAATCCACTATTTTGCTTTTATCAATATCAAAACAGATTTATGACCGGACACATACAGTAGTAACTTGGTTAGATGTAAAGAACGATATGCGAATGTATTTAGAACGTATACAAATCAATAAATTAGCATTTATCGATTTTTCCCAAAAACCCCCTCTATGGAAAAAGAGGACAACAAATACTCTGGTCGAAATGAAAATAATGAGTAGGCCAAATCAATGTGATGAGATGATATCGGACACTAAAAGGATTTTATATGAATGGTTTCCCGAACGGCATCCCGATCAGTATGTAAAGCAAATATCAGAATATATACGTCATATCGCTGGAAACAGTTTAGAGCATAGTGAAGAAAATCAGGATGGTATATGCTATTATACTTTACAAAAATATAGCCCTGTTGGAAAAAAATTGTCTGTCCGTGTTGCTTTTTGTGATACTGGCATGGGTATAGGACAAAGCCTTGATAAAGCTTATCCCTGGATTGCAGAAAACAGAAAAAATCCTCTCATCTATGCATTTATAAAAGGATTCTCATGTCGAGGAAATAACAATGGCGGATTAGGTTTTCGAATAGTGAAAAAACACCTGCATACTTATGGAGGCGAAGTTCAAATTCGATCAGGCAATACAATGCTACGCTATTTCGGCAAAACCGAAAAATTTAATATAGTAAAATTTAAATACCCTATAATAGGAACACAAACATTATTTATTTTAAATTAGCTCTTGACAACCGAAATAAAAAGTATTATTCTAAGAGTATGATTTCACCATTTTTTAGTGAAGTGTGATGGGAGGGAAAAAAGTGTTATGTATTCTTATGAATGAATTAGCACAGAAAGTTGGTCTAAATAAAGAATTATTTTATAGACCTAATGCAGTTAAAATGTACACAGAAGTATTTCCTCTCGTTCAATATCTCAACGGCGGTACTTTGGTGGATTGTTCTTTTGAAGGTATAACAGGATGCGATGCTTCCTTTGCAGATGAATTTGTAATTAACCTTCAAAAGCATATTGCAAAGTATAAAAATGTAGTTCTTCGTTTAAGCCATTGTAATGAAGCTATCATAGAGAATTTACAGGGGGCATTGCTTATTCGCAACGAAATGGACAATGAAAAAACTAATATTTTATATTATGATTCCAGCTATAAGTTTTTGATTAAGCAAGAACCCAATTTACAAAATACTTTCGATTTTGTGCAGTCTCACAAAGAAGTATCTGCAAGGGATATTGCAGAATATTTCGGAATAGAAATCAACAGTGCGAGTAATCGCCTAAAAAAGCTCTATGACTCTAATAAATTATTTAGGCGAGAAATCAAAGATGAGAAGGGACGGCAGCATCTATACTTTTTATAAAACTCCTTAATCGGAGTTTTATAAAAGCCAACACTTCACCATTTTTTAGTGAAAAGGAGGTCTAATGATTCGAGCTTCTCCAAAAAAAATCCGTAGGTATAGCACCTACAGATTTTCCACAAAATATGTACTCGTTAGTCGCTGCAACGACTTCGAGTTTATTGTAACCCAACAACAAAATTTTTTCAATATTTGGAGGCAATAAGAGTGAAAAATAAATTAAAGCAAAAACACCATTTAAGCAAACACAAATAGGGAGTCAAACGGCTCCCGAAAAAAAGTAATATTAAAAACAGCAACATTGACTGTCATCCTG
>JAETNT010000072.1 GCA_021772025.1 Enterocloster bolteae
ACCACTTCCTCCATCCATACCATTACTGATACCGACTTGTGGTTCACTACACTTGGCGGTAAATACCCGTGACTGGACTTTCACCAGTAAGATTAATGCCATGCTCGGCACACAAATAAAGCTCTGGAATGAAAAACATACCAGAGCAAATATGCTATATGCAGGGAGGGAGTTCTCTTTGCATTTTACAATCTTCTTTCATCCAGACTATACTGTCGGCTTCGGAATCTCACCGAATCATGCCTTACGGCTCGTGGGCTGTACCACCGGTAGGGAATTGCACCCTGCCCTGAAGATCTTATTCATTTTATGTAATAAGTATATCTGTCTAGGCTGCGGTTGTCAAGGCCTTTTCGCCACGATTAAATAGCGGTGAATCGTTCCCTCAACTTCTCCTTTCTCTTCAACTATTTTTTGCATTTTTAATAGTCTTTCAAAGCATTTATCAACGGAAAAACCGGGAAACTCCCATTCAATAATATGTGCAAACCACACAAACGCAGCAACGTCATAAAACTTAATGGGCCGATATGCTTCCTCGGCACGGATAATATGAAACCCGGCATCTTCAAACGCCTTTCTCTGTTCTTTCAGATTCAAGTGCGGAAAAGGTTTTGGGGTTCCTGGAAGAACCATTTCGACCAAGTCTCTTTCATTATCGCCTCCAACCTGCTCCGTAATAAAGATTCCATCTTTTTTTAACAGGCGATGCAATTCCCCCGCATCAAAACTTCCGTGCCTGTTCAGAATGATATCAAAAGTCTCATTATCGTAAGGAATCTCGGAAGGGGTACTGCACTCTTTAAAATTAATTCCTAATGGTAATAATGTTTCCTTACATAATTGTACATTGGGTTTAAACCCTTCTGTAGCCCATGTTTTATCAAAAGGGTGATTTAAAGACAATAAAAACTCGCCGCCGCCTGTGTCGTAATCCAGCATATTCAAATCACGGCTCAAATACTGTCTTACGATCTCTTCATAATTCCATGGCAGGTCATGCTCTTCCTCATATCTTCCGCGGATATGTGAAAAATCCCATCCTTTAATATGCGCTGCGTCTTCCTCTTTTTTCCAAATTAATTTTAATTCTGATTGATTCATTTAAACTGCTTCCTTTCAAATCGTAACAGTTCAGCCTTGCATCTTCAAATCTTAAAATGATCCTCATTCTTCTGGCTATTTCCAATTATATACGCTACAATGTAAATACCCGGACAGCTCTCCCCGGCCCGGTATAAACTGTACCAGAAAGGATTTCTGCCCCATGAATCAGCTCCTGTTAGACCAGTTAAGCAAAATTACAGAAGAAGAGCAGCGGATTTTAGACGGTTTTTCTATGGATCCGTCCATTTACTGGGACAGTCCGTCTTTTGTCATTGACAGCCGGAAAATTCTTGAAGCCGGAAAACTGATCCAGGTGCGTCCCCACACCCGTTTTGTCCATTTTCCCAGGCATACTCACAACTATGTGGAAATGATTTATATGTGCTCCGGGCAGACTACCCACATGATAGACAGAACCCGGCTGACCCTTCATACTGGGGAGCTTCTGCTTCTGAATCAGCACGCCTCCCAGGAGATTCTTCCGGCAGGCAGGGAAGATATTGCAGTAAACTTTATTATTCTTCCGGAATTTTTTGACCAGACTCTTACCATGCTGGGATCCGAGCCGGGGCTTTTACGGGATTTTGTTGTGGGCTGCCTTCAGTCCCTGAACTCTCCTGTGTCCTTTCTTCATTTTAAGGTAGCTGATGTGCTTCCTGTCCAAAACCTGGTGGAAAATTTGGTATGGACCATCATCCACGGCGTACAGAATAAGCGGCTGATGAATCAGGTAACCATGGGGCTTTTATTCTTGCAGCTTTTAAACCATATGGATAAGCTGGAAACCAGCGATAATTCCTATGAGCAGGAAATCCTGATGAATGTCTTTCAGTATATTGAAGAGCATTACCGGGACGGCAGCCTGACTGCCCTGGCAAACCAGCTAAACTGTGAATTCACCTGGCTTTCCAAGACCGTTAAACGGCTCACCGGTTCCACCTACACGGATTTGGTGCAGAAAAAGCGGCTGAACCAGGCCTGCTTTCTCCTGCGTTCAACCGCACTGTCTGTTACGGATATCAGCATGGCTGTAGGCTATGATAATTTCAGCTATTTCCACCGCATATTTAAAAAGGAGCTGGGGATCTCTCCCCGAGCTTATCGGGTAAGGGATCTCTAAGAACGTACATCCGTGTTAGATCTTCCTCTCCGTCTCCCTGAACCATACACAAAAACTCCCAGCCGTATCTTTCATAAAAGGAAGTGTGATCCGTAATCAGGTAAAGGGTGAAAATCCCTTTTTCCTTCATATCCTTACTGACAAAGTCCAGCAGTTTTCCTCCTATTCCCCGACTGCGGTACTCTTCCTCCACATACAAAGCGCACACGTTGGGGGATAAATCCTTTCTGTTATGGAAGTCGTTTTCGATGACGCCAACTCCTCCCACAATTCTATCACCCTCTATTGCCAGATACCATTGAGGAATCAGGGTTTCCTTTTTCAGACATTCCTCTATGCTTTCCACATAGGCTTTCAGAGGAATCCCCCACTTTTCATGAAACCACTCTGCTCCTCTGTCCTTCCATTCCGGCTGTTCCCGTATTCTTATAATCTTGTACATAAGCGTTCCTTACCCGTATCCTTCAAAATGCATTCCACCAGCCCCGGAATACTGAATTCCTCTGCAGTCAGATCGGATGGATATCCGGCTTCCTCCAGGGCTTTTGCAGTGGCATAACCGATGGAAACCAGCGTAATGTCCTTTAAAACATCCCTGTCCTGCTCCGGCAAATTTTCTAAAAAGCTTTCCACTCCGGAAGCGCTGGCAAAGGTAAGATAGTGAAGGCCTTTTAACTGATTTTTCAAATCCTCACCCTGGAGGCCCAGACTTTTTACATCATATAAAGGAACGTCGTCATAAAGGAGCCCCGACTGGGATAAAATATCGGTCAACTCCCGGGAGCCCCGCACTGCCCTGGGGATGAGAATTTTATCATTTGGCCCAAGAATGCCGGAAAGCCCCCGGGCCAAGTCCTCTGTGCAATATTTCTCCGGAATGTAATCGGCCCGCAGTCCGTGGACCCGAAGCTCCCGATCCGTTCCTTTGCCCACAGCCGCCAGCTTTAAGTGTCCTAGGCTCCGGTAATCTCTTCCGCTGTCCAGCAATGCCTTTAAGAAAATCCTCACGCCGTTGGCGCTGGTAAATGCCGCCCAGGTATAGCCAGACAAATTGTCCATACATTCCTGCACAGAGGCAGTATCTGCATAGGAAACCACGTCCAGTACCGCTATTTTCTCCGCCCAGGCGCCCTGTTCTTTTAAAGCCGCTTCTAATTTAGCGGTAAATGCCGGGGTTCCGGTGATGCCAATTCTCACATCCCACAGGGGCTGCTTTAATGTACTCTCCATATGAAGGCCAGCCACCTCCCCTACCACGATAATCGCAGGAGAGCCAATGCCTGCCTCCCGGCATTTTTCCTTAATATCTCCTAAAGTTCCCCTCACCGTCTTTTGATCTGGCAGTGTGCCGCTCTGGATAACTGCCGCCGGAGTGTTTTTCTCCCGGCCCTGTCTAATGAGGCAGTCACAGATTTCTTCTAAATGATTCAGTCCCATTAAAAATACCAGAGTGCCGGACAGCCGGCCAAACTGCTCCAAATCCTCCGGAACGCCGTTTTCTCTGGTATGTCCGGTCATTACATGAAAGCTTCTGCTCATGCCTCGGTGGGTAATAGGGATCCCGGCAGATGCCAGGGCCGCAACGGCGGAAGTCACTCCGGGAATCACTTCAAAGGGAATCCCCTCCTTTTGAAGCTCCGCAACTTCCTCACCGCCTCTTCCAAAGACAAAGGGATCTCCGCCCTTTAACCGCACCACTTTCCGGCCAAGACCTGCCTGTTCCGCCAGCAGGCGGTTAATCTCTTCCTGTTTCATGGAATGGTGTCCGGCCCGTTTTCCCACATAGATTTTCTCACAGCCCAGGGGGACTTCTTTTAACAGTTCCTGAGACGCCAGGGAATCGTAAACTACCGCGTCACAGGTTCTGAGGGCTTCCAGGCTCTTTACTGTAATGAGGCCCGGGTCGCCTGGGCCGGCCCCGGCCAGGATAACAGAGCCGGGCTGCCTGTTCCCCTTTAATTCCTCTGCTACTGCTTTTGCCGCCCTCTCCCAATCTTCGGGGTTTCCGCTCCAGCGGGAGTAAACGGGCTTTCCCCCTTCTCCCTGGTAAATGCCCCGCACTTCTAATCTGCCCTGGATGATCCTGCTGCACACGCCGATAGGCTCATGGCAGCCGGCATCCAAAAGCCGCAGAACCCGCCGCTCAAGCTGAAAGGAAATCCATGTGTCCTTATGGTTGATCCGTTCCGCCGCCTCATTAACGCTGTGGCCGGTTCTGCCTTCCACGGCCAAAATGCCCTGGCAGCCGGCAGGAATCATTTCTTCCCAATCTAAATATGTGAAACGGACGATGTCCTCCTGTTTCCAGGTATCCTCTTTCTGTACTTCCAGGCCCAGCTGCCCGGCAGTGCGCTCTGCAGTATCCGCCCGGGCGCCGCCTGCTTTGCCGTCAGGCTCCCCTTCTTCCAGGATCCCCAGCCGTTTCAGTCCGGCTGCTGCCAGGATAATGGCATCATAACTGCCTTCTAATAATTTACGGAGCCGGGTATGAACATTGCCCCTCAGGTTTTGACAGGCCACCGGCGCACCGTTTAAGCGCCTGGGGCCAATAGACTCTATCTGAATTTGGCGGCGCAGGCTGGAAGTTCCCACCACAATCCTTTCTCCTTTGGCAGCCTTTTCCTCCAGTATGCCATCTCCCCTGGTAACCAGCACGTCCCTAACATCGCCCCGTTTGGGTACGCCTACAATTTCCAGGCCTTCTGCCAGCTCCATAGGCAGATCCTTGGCGCTGTGAATGGCAAAATCAATCTCGCCCTTTTGAAGGGCCTCCTCAAATTCCGATACAAAGACCCCCTTACCGCCAAATTCCAGCAAAGGCTTATCTAATATTTTGTCTCCGGTAGTCTGCTTTCGCACCAGCTCTATCTCCAGGCCCGGAGTCTTCTCTTTCATTAAATCAGCAGCCAAACCAGTCTGGACCACCGCCAGAGCACTCTTTCTGGTTCCGATACGGACTCTTTGAACCATTCCCATCTATCCTTTCTCTCCATTCTTTCCTTAAACCGTTACCGCAGCCGCCTCAGAGGACCGGGCTGGCGTCTTCTCTGTCTTTTCTCTCCTCTGTCACCTGTTTGATCAGCTCTTCCACCAGGCGATCATCCAGTTGGCAGCCGTTTTCTCTCCCTGCGTCCACCATGCGCTTAAAAATCACGGTACGGTCGGCCACATCCGGCACCCTTTCTTTCACAAAATTCCGGTAGTTCCCAAGCTGATCTACCAGTCTGCCATATCCTTCGGGAATCCCCCGGCGCACCTGATTTTTTAAATACTGGGTTACCGTAGGGCTCTTTCCTCCCGAGGAAATCCCCACCACAATGTCTCCTTCCCGAACAATGGAGGGGAAGATAAAGCTGCACTCCTCCTTTACATCCACTACATTCACCGGAATCCGCCGCGCCCGGCAGGCATCCGAAATCCTGCGGTTCAGCTCTGCATCATCTGTGGCTGCAATGACAAAGTCCCGGCCCGTCAGGTCTTCCATGGAAAACTGCCGCCGCTTCAGGATAATTTGTCCGGCTTCGGATCCCGGCCCGCCGGCCGCTCCAAACCCGTTTCTTTCCAGCCCCTTTGCCAGCTCTTTCATCTCCGGCTCTATTTCCGGTGATATCACCGTAATCCGGGGGCCATAAGGCAGCAGAACCTCCACTTTCCTGAGGGCCACCGTCCCTCCCCCCGCAATCAAACAATCCTGATTTTCAATATCCACAAAAAACGGAAAATATGCCATATCTCATTCCTCTATCCATTTTCCAATACCATTCATCACATTTAAAAATACTTTTAATTCCTCGCTGCTTACATGATCCCGGATCCGGTACAAAACAGTTTCCAAAGGATATTTCTCAAAAATTTCCTTCCACTGCCCCATTTTTCCAAAGCAGGGATGGAATAGAAGTTCCCTTTTGCACTCATCCAGCTCTTCCTCCATAATCTCCCTGGCAGCGTCCAGTTCTTTCCTCTTTATCTGATTGTTATTCTTAGAAAGCTTTTCAAAAAAATCAATATCATACAAGATCACACCCGGCAGCTTTCCGATTTCCGGATCCATATCCATAGGCACGGCTACGTCTATAAACAGCCGTTTCTTGTCTGAGTTCAGTACTCTCTCCAACATCTCCCCTACCACCGTATAATGGGGGCCGGATGTGGCGCTGATGACAATGTCCGCATCCTTCATATATTCATAGCGATCTGCATAGTCTACCAGATGAATGTGATCGCTTTTCCACTGGAGAGCCAAATCCGCCCGATGGCTCCTTACTGTACCGTAAACCTCAATTCCTGGCTTACTTAAAATATTTTTCGTGATAGAACCGCCTATTTTTCCCGTAACTCCCATAACCAACACCTTTTTCACCGACAGAGTCTTCCCCTCCCGCTGAAAATGGAACACCTCATTAGCCACAAGGGTCGCCACCGACACAGGAGTCTTTGACAGGTTGGTATCGGTTTTAATCTTTTTCGCACAGGTAATTGCACGCTTAAATACGGTATTGATCTCATAATCCGCCGCCCGCTCCTCTAACGTAAATTGGTAAGCATCCTTTACCTGTCCCAGTATTTCATCTTCCCCTAAAACCATAGAGTCAAAGCCGCAGCACACCTTAAACACATGGGCGGCAGTTTGATCCTCGCTGTATATATTTAAATACTGCAAAAGCTCTTCCAAGCGGATTTTCTTTAGTTCCGCCACCTGATCCTGTAAGATAGAAATTGCCTTTTTTCCTCCGGACACATAAAACTCACTGCGGTTGCAGGTGCAAAGCACTACTGCGCCGTTAATCTCCTGACTGGCCAAAAGACATCTCAGCAATGTTTTCTTTTCCTCCGGGGAAAAGGCAAATTTTTCCCGAACTGATACCGGGGCTTTTTTATGGCTTACGCTGATACAGTACATTTCTTCCGTCTCCAATCCAAGGGTTTCCGCCAAAAGCGGAGCCTGTTTTTTTGCAAAATTTTGCACCGCCTGAGCGGCTGTCAATACTATTCTAAACGAAAACCAGGGGCTGTACAACCCCTGGCTCTCCTATATAAATCAAATTATTTCTGATTCATCAAATTCCGATCCCTTCCGACTACTGGGGACCTGCCTTGTGATGCTTGGATATGGGCTTTACATGGATGTTTGCTCTCTGCTCAGCCTCAGTCCAGTACAGTTCTTCTGCAACCTTAGCTTCCGGATTCAGCTCAACACCGTCCAGAATCATCTCTTTAAACTTAACGTAACCGGCGCGGTCAATCAGGTGTCCGCCGTGAAGATACTCAGGCTTGTAGTCCATTACCCATGCGGAGAACTTCTGCCAATTGCCGAACATGCCCAGAACTACGTCCTCGGTTACCCAGTTTAAGAACAGTTTGCCCATACGGGGGAACTGCTTGCCGGTACGTCCGCCCAGGGTAACACGCCATAAGTGCTTGTCGCCTCTGGTCCAGCCGCCGGTAGGACAAGCGATAACGCACTCGCCGCAGCCTACGCAGCAACAGGTGTCTTTATCAATCTTTCCATGGTCATTTAAGGAAAGAACGCCGGTTGCATGGTGCTCACAAGCCTTTGCACAGGCGCCGCAGCCGATGCAGCGATCCTGATCATACACCATTTTGTAGATACCCATTACGCCAAAATCATTAAAGTTGCCCTTTGCACAATCGTTAGGGCATCCTGCAACGGAAACCTTAATATGGTAGTGGCTGGGGAATACCAGCTTCTCGATCTTTTTCGCCATCTCATGGGTATTGGCATTGGCCTTGATACAATGGGAGTTGCCGATACATGCCATAACGTTTCTGGCGCCGATGGTGGGATAGCCTTCATCGTCTGCTTCCATATCGCAGTCGCACATCTCAACGTTTACATCCTGAATGTACTCCTTGATCTTAGCATTTACTGCCGGTATATTTTCGTACTTAATGCCCGGTACATTTAAGGTCTGGCGCATACCCATATGGAATGTTCCGTTGCCGTACTTCTCGCACAGCTCCTGAACCAATGCCAGATGCTTTGCATCAATCAAAGCGCCCGGAACACGGAGCTGAAGCATAAACTCTCCGGGTACCTTAGACTGTCTGAAACAGTTAATTCGTGTCTTTTTAACATCAATATCGTGATTCATTCTTGTCCGCCCCTTTCTTTAATCTACCAGATACTTAGCCTGGGTGTAATTGAATACCGGGCCCTCTAAGCATACATAGGTCTCATCAATACGGCAGTGTCCGCACTTGCCGACTGCACAAGACATCTTACGCTCGAAGGATACCCAAATCTTCTCTTCCGGAACACCACACTTGGTTGCTTCGATACCGGTAAATTTCATCATTGGCGGCGGTCCAACGATTACTACTTCATAGTTGTCGCCGAAATCCTTGAACGGAACCTTGGAAACAAACTGGGTTACAAACCCGACTTCCCAGTTATCAATCTTATCTCTGTCCAGGGTGTAGATGCAGTTAAACTTATCTCTCCAGCCCTCGATCTCGTTACGGAATACAATGCCCTCTTCATTCTTAAAGCCTGCGATCAGGGTAACGCTCTCAACGTAGCCCGGATTCTCGGCAAATACCCGCAGCATGCTGCGTACAGGCGCTAAACCGGTACCGCCGACAATCACTACCATATGTTTGCCCTTGAACTGGCTCTCAACCGGCCAGCCCTTGCCGTATGCGCCGCGCAGGAACAGAACATCCCCCGGCTCTTTCTTAAAGATTTCCTCGGTAACCTTACCAACGGAACGGATCGTAAAATCCATCCAGCCATCGCCGTATGCGCTGACGGAAATAGGAGCTTCTCCTACCTTCGGAATAGACAATTGTAAGAACTGTCCGTGGGAAGGTTTGATATCGGTCTCCACTTTAAACGTATATTCAAGCTTAGTTTCCTGCTTGACTTCCAGAATTTTGCAGGCAACTGGTTTTACCGGATTGTTCATAGTAATCTCCCCTCCTCCTTATTTGCTCTCTTCAGCCACGATCTCTGCAATGGCCTTGTTCATCTTGTCAACAGTCGCTGTGATGGAAATGAATTCCGGACAGCGGGAAATGCAGCGGCCGCAGCCTACGCACATATGGTAGTCTTTGAAGCGCTCCTTGTAATCGTGGAACTTATGAAGTACCTTAAATCTCATACGATCGCCAGGGGTAGTGCGGAAGCTGTGTCCGCCTGCCATATCCGTAAAGCCCTCGATCTGGCAGGAAGCACTGGTTCTCTTTCTCTCGCCTACGCTGCCGTTCTCATTGTAAGCAATATCGGTAGTGGTAAAGCAGGTGCAGGTGCTGCAGGCAACGGTACAGCTGCCGCAGGAAATGCATCTCTTGTTGTACTCATTCCACATGGGATGGCTCTTTAACTTGGTCAGCACCTCCTTGTTGGGGATCTCAGGAAGGGTAACCTTGGTTTTGTTCTCGGTTGGGAAGGAAGGAGTGTAGTCCTCCGCTGCCTTACCGTCAAAATAAGAAGCAAACGTATCATCTTTTACTTCAACTTTTAATGCGCCGTCCTTACAGACTACTGCCAGACTATAGTTATCAGTCTTGTTGGTTCCCATGCTTACGCAGAAACAGGTATCATCGTCTAAATCGCACTGCATCATGACGATTTTAACCTTCTCGTGCATCCTCGCATAGTACATATCACTGAATCCGCCGTTTCCTAAGTAGATTCTCTCCTGACGCTGCTGAGCCGCGATATCGCAGGGACGCATAAAAATCAGAAGCTTCTTGCTGTTAATCTTGCTCTCTCTGTACTCATCCTCAGTAAAATAGAACAGAGGCTCGGTAATGGGAGATAAAACCTCCTTTGCCGGGAAGTCGGACTTCTCGTCAAAAACGATTTCTTCTACGGTCTTTACCTTGTCATAGCGGATAATATCCGTGTCAGAATACCGGCCTTTGCCCGGGAATCTTTTGGGTGCCCAGATCTCGTACTCCTTGCTCAAATCGGCAAAAATCTGGTTCACTTCATTGAAGCTTACTTTGTAGCCCATTGAGTTATCCTCCTTTTTTATGGTATCTGCTACCAAAAATTAACGTAACAACTTGGCGAGTGCCGGAAACCCCTGTTTCCGGCATACTCTCCCACATCATTTCCAATTATAACATGGTTTTGGCGGTTATGTCTATATATAACCGACAAATTCCAAGTTTTTTATATTTTTTCAAACAATTACTGACACTCCGGTGTCGTATTTCTTGTCATCAATCGTGACGGTAATCTGGTACTCACCAGGGATATTTTCGGTTCCTACAGGGAACTCTACTGCTCTTGCGTCGTGCTCTAAAAAGGTGCCTACGCACATTGCAAGGAATGGACGTTTGGTGGTGGGAACGAAATAGCGGCGGGTAGGAGTACCGTTTTTTCCTTCCAAGTTCAGCATTACCAGGGTTCCCTTCTCAAAACTCCCTTTAAACACGATGCGGTCTGCTTCTTTGGCTATCTTCGCCTTGTACTCATCAGGGATCATTCCGGACGGCTCTGCGGGAGCCTCTGTCATAAACTCCTCGGTAGAAGTAATATGTCCAAGGAGCCGGCCCTTTCCAAATGTTACCCGGTCATTCTCATCATACAGACGAAGCTTCTCGGCACGATAATAGTTAGCCGGCAGATGCATCTCATAAAGAACCTTGTCGTTCTTTACCTCAACGGTAATGGAGCTTAACTGAACTGCTCCGCTCTCAATCTCGTCGGTAAGTCCTGCCCCCGGGAAGTCTAAGTATTCATCGCCCCTCTTGCCGATTCCGCCGGAATGTACCAGATAATGGCCGTTTTCATAATATTCACAGTTGCAGATGTAGCAGGAGAAGAATTCCGCTCCCCGCTCTTTACCATACTGCCATACCTGCTTAATGGTCATGTCCTCGGTATTAATGCGATAGATAACGCCTCTGGAGAAGTTGTCTTTGGCAGGAATGTATTTTTCCTTTACTTTCGCTCTGTAATGGCCGTTGTCAAAGCACATGATATCGCCGTTTGGCAGAACCATACACGCATGCTGCTCATACTGCCAGTCAAAGTCCTCGCCTACCGGTTTGAAGAAATACTTCTGCATGTCTTCCGGCCATCCCTCAGGATCACCGATGATCCAGTTTAACTTACCGGTCTCAAAGTCACGGTTGATAATAATATCTTGGTGACGGCCGGAGAAGGTCAGAGAATTGGTCTTTTTATCGTACCATACGGCGTTATTATGGAACCAGTCATGGCCGTCCTGACTGCCGGAACCGCCTACCGGGTAAACCGGAAGTACATCCTGGTGATCCCAGGTCTTTAAGATCTCGCCGGTTTCCCGATCTACCATTACACAGTAGTCCTCAACCGTTCCTCTCTCTAAGATCTGGCTTAAAATCAGAATATTGCCGTTTTCCATCTCCCATTCATCATGGTGATAGCCTCCGGGTACACGGAACTCTTTATAAATCTTGCCGATCATCCCCATCTCATAAATACCTGTGGTGTGGTAAGGCGGAGCTACCAGACGATCCGTGCCTACCAGAAGGCGGCCGTTTTTCACTCTCTTTAAGTCAAATGCCAGGTTTAAGGTATTGTACCATCTGGCGTCTCCTGCATAGTCGTAAGCAGCGGTAAGAGCCGGGGAGGTAGGACTTACAAACATGACGTTATCGCCAAAATATTCCGGGGTGGTTTCTATGCTGGTAGGCTTGTGAAGCTTCTCCGGACGCGCCTCGGTCTGAATTTTTAACTCTTTGGTCTCTCCGGTGCTCAGCTCAATTACAACGGTGTTCTCATATTCGGGATACAGCCCATAAACAGGCAGTACCATATGAATCGCATCGCTGGCAGGGCGGTACATATAATCACCGGCTGCTGCTTTCCCTTTAACCGTAACCTTTGCAAACGCAGGCTTTGCAGCCTCAAACATTACCAGAGCAGTAAGCGGAGCAATAAGATACGGATTTACTACCACATACGGGTTGTCAATGGTGTAGCTGCCCTTTTTATACTCAGCCAGAAAGGCTTCTTCAGCGGCATATTGGCGATCGATAATGTGATCGATTTCTTTAAATAGAACTCCCATCGGTAATTTCCCCTTTTGATTGAAGTATAAGCGGGGCTGCCGCAAAATGAAACCTTAGTTCTTTTTACGACAGCCTTATGTATTTGATTCTTCCGATGAACAGATTAGCACTTAATCTGGACGCCGGTCTCGTACTTCTTATCGTCTATAATCACTCTTACGTCATAGGTGCCCTTTAAGCCTGTCTTGTTTACGCTGGTTTTGGTATTGCGCTCGTCAGAATCCAGGAAAGTTCCGCAGCACATAGCCAAATAGGCAACAGCGGTAGTGGAGATATAATATCTGTGAACTTCATCCCCCTGCTCTAACAGCATCATAACCATCTGGCCTTTCTCAAATCTGGAGAAGAAAGTGAAGCGGTCAATTTCCTCCACAATTCTTGCGTTGCAGCTTTCCGGAAGCATCTCGCCGCAGCTTTCCATAGGAATATCCGTCTCGAATTCCTTAGTGTGGCCCATAGCGCCTAAAATCTGGCCCTTGCCCAGCTCTAAGTTAATGCCGTCACTGTACAGTTTCAGTTTCTCACCGCGGTAATAGTTGCCGGGGCAGTCCATTTCCAGCTTCTTTTTGTTGTCACAAATTTCTACGGTAATGCTGTGAAGGTCTCCGCCCATATCCTTTGCGAATGCGCCAAGAGCCTCAGAGGGATTACCCTCAGCATCGTATGCGATACCGCCGGAGTGTACCATATAGTGACCTTCGTTATAGTACTCTACATTACAAATATACGGAGAGAAGAACTCTGCCCCCTTGTCCTTACCGTACTCCCAAATCTGTTCAATGGTCATGTCTTTGGTATTGATGCGGTAGCGGACGCCTCTGGAGTAGTTGTCCTTTGCCTTTAATTCCTTGTCAGGACGGTCAACTGCCTTGCAGCCGTAATGATGGTTGTCAAAGCACATAACATCGCCGTCAGGGGTGATTACGTTTGCGTGTTGCTCGTACTGCCAGCCAAAGTTATTGCCGATAGGCTTAAAGAAATATTTGTCAACCATATCCTGAGGCCAGCCTGCCGGATCGCCGATAATCCAGTTTAACTCTCCGGTTTCAAAATCAATATTTACCATACTGTCAATGTGGCGGCCGGAGAAGGTTAAGGAGTTGGTATTCTTGTCATACCATACAGCATTGTTATGGAACCAGTCTTCCTCAGACCAGCTTCCGGAATGACTTACCGTCTTAGGATTTAAGAACTTCTTGTAATCCCAGGTTTTCAGGATCTCTCCGGTATTGCGGTCTAACAGAACACACATATCCTCTACTGTCTCGCTCTCCAGATCCTCAGTCAGGCACAGGATATTGCCGTCTTCCATCTCGAACTCATCATGATGATAACCGCCGGGTACACGGAATTCCTTGTAGATCTTACCGCAGGGGCTGATTTCATACAGGCCGGACATATAGTAAGGCATCTTCAAAAGACGGCTGGAACCCATAATCAGGTTGCCGTTCTTTAACCTCTTTACATCAAATACACAGGCTACATTCATATGCCATCTTGCATCGCCTGCATAGTCAAATGCGGAAGCCAAATCCTCGCCTGCCGGGGAAACTAAGATAACGTTGTCCTGCAGATATTCAGGAGTGGTATCCATGTAGTGGATAACTTTTTTACCGTTGTATACATCCGGCACGTCAATGGTGATCACGTTAGAGTCTCCGCGGTATGCACGGATCTCTACTTTATTCGCATAGTTGGAGTAAAGGCCTACAATCGGAAGCACATGCTTCTTTGCCTTGGGGAAGGTATGGCTCATATTCGCCTGTCTGGTCTTGCCGAATACCGTAATGGTAACTGCCGTTTCTTCCTCAGTCTCAAAGCACACCACTGCGGACAGAGGGCTGATGATGTACAGATTATACTTTACCAAAGGATTCTGGATGGTATAATTGCCAGCCTCAAATTCTTTCAGCATTGCCTGCTCTGCCTCATACTGACGGTCAATCAAATGATTTTCATAGATGTAATTAACGCCCATTTTGTTTTCCTCCATTTTTGTTTTTTCTACACCCGCTTCTTATCCGGAACTACATGCTCTCCTTAACCATATTTACAATTACCGGTTTCTGCTGTAAACCCTGAAGGCGTTTTACCTCAGCGCCGTCCTTTAACAGGATCAGAGTGGGGTAACCTGCTACGCCATATTCTGCCGTCAGCTCTTTATTCTGGTCAAAATCCACCTTTAAGATGGTCAGGTCGTCGCCAAACTCTTTTTCAACATCTTTTAATACGAATCCCAGCATCTTGCAGGGCCCGCAGGTTGTTGAAAAAAAGTCGGCCAGAACCAGCCCCTTGTCGGCCAGCTCCTTAAATTCAGTACTGTTTACTTCTTTTAGCATGGTACTCTCCTCCTTAAATTGTATGGTTTATCAACAGCCGCTAAGGCAGATGTCTTCCTGCCCGCCGGCTGAACTAGTTCATCAGGTTTCCAGGTTCTTTACGTAGTGAGACGCTTCCTGGGCGGCGATAGCGCCGTCGGCACAGGCGGTAATTACCTGACGCAGATTCTTGGTAACACAGTCGCCTGCACCGAAAATTCCTGCTGTCTTGGTAGCCATGCGCTCGTCTACTTCCACATAGCCGAACTTGTTTAATACGCCCAAATCCTTAAAGCAGTCGGTTGTGGGGGTTAGTCCTATGTACTCAAAAACGCCGTCGCACTTTACCGTATTTTCTTCCCCTGTCTTGGTGGACTTAAACCGGACGCCTTCTACTTTGGTATCGCCTGTAATTTCTAAAATATCCTGATAGGGATAAATGGTTACATTCTCCATAGCGCGCAGTTTATCGCAGGCAATGGGATCCGCGGTTAAATCAAACATAGTGACAATGGTAATAGACTTTACCATGCCGGCTAAAAAGATAGACTCCTCTACCGCGGAATTTCCGCCGCCGATTACCACTACGTCCCGATCTCTATACTGGGCGCCGTCACAGATTGCACACCAGCTTACGCCGTTGCCTCTGAACTTGTCCTCACCGGGAATTCCTAAACATCTGGGCTGAGTGCCGGTTGCCAGGATTACGGATTTTGTTGTAAACTCCTTCCCGTCCTCCTCGCACACCACTACCTTCTCGGCTCCGTTATCCTTTACTTCCCTGACGGTAGCGTAGTCAAAAGTGATCGTATCAAACTGCTGAGTGTGTTCAAACATCTGATATGCCAGTTCCGCTCCGTTTACCGTACCCACACCGGTATAATTCTGAATCTCATTGGTATTGATAATTTGTCCGCCGGGGGCCAGCTTATCCAGCATCAAAACACTCATATCCGCCCTTGCCGCGTAAATCGCGGCTGTCATGCCCGCCGGGCCAGCGCCGATAATCACTACATCATACTGTGCCATTGTTATCAATCTCCTTTCTGATTTCGCGATTATAGAGGATCCCGATGGAATCCTCTATAAATACAAACGCTTTATGCCGTAAAAACTATGATGTTGGGGTCAAAAGGTGTTTTGCCCCCTACATTAAAATATTGGTTAGCGGGATACCGATAATCAGCATAATTGCCATCTCCACTAAAACGATAGGCAGGGTATACTGATATACATATTTGGTAGGAACCCACTCCTTGTTGCTGTGAAGAATTGCCGCAAACGGAGAAGCTGCCGGAGTAATTGCCGCAGATAACAGTACAAACTGAATCATCAGCGTTACGATAGGTCTGGGATCCGCGCCGGTCTGGATACAGTAGGTCATAATAATGGGCTGTAAAATCATACCGATAACCAGGCTGTTGCACAGGTTGGTTAAGACAGCGCCCATGCCCAGAACCAAAACAATAAAGAGAGCAGGGGACATGTCCTGGAAAATCGGAGACAAAACAAACGCCAGGAATGCGGAAACGCCGGTGGAAGGATCAGTTAATACGCTTCCTAGAAGTATAGCGGCAACAATAATGAAGTACGCGCCCCAGCTCATGTTGGTAGCCAGGATCTTAGGAATGTCCATAATGGGTTCGCCCTTAATATGGACAGCAGCCATAATAGCAGCCATAGTCATAGCGATGCCGTAAACCGCCGGCTTTAAGAAAGCCATGCCCGGCAGTGCGGGGAACAGGGAGGGAAGCATCAGCCCTAAGATAACCAGCAGGAATCCCACGCAGTACAGCTTCTGCTGCAGATTCATAGGAGGCAGAGGATTCTTATTTAAGCTCTCTACATCAAAATTCTTCATCTTGGAAGTGTCGGGACGGAATACATATTTGCAGAGCATAATCGCTGCAAAGATCATAATCATACCCAAAATAATTGCGGTTATCAGATAAGCGCCGCTGTTTACCACAATGGGGCCTCCGGGCATCTCTGCGGTAATCTTTTCAAAGTTGCTCAGCAACGCCAGGCCGTTCTGGGCAAAGGGAGCCATAGGGAAGCCGATAAGGGAACCGATTACGATCATGGTGATTGCCACTCTGGGGAATGCATCACCTTTCTTATAGCCAACCTCGTCAAAGATTCCGTACAGAACCGGCCATAATACGAAAATCGGAGTAAATGCATTGATAAAGCCTGCGATGAAGTAGCAGCCTATACATAAGACGCCAAGGAACAGCCAAGGCTTGCCGTTAGTAAACTTTCTGGTCAGGAAGAACCGGCCTATGTAACCGCTGATTTTGTAATATGCAAGACCGCCGGACATAATCTGCATAAACAATACCTGAACCGTAACCGGAGAGCCGAATGCAGCGCTTAATATTCCGTTCATGTTGCTGTAGTGCGAAAAGCCCAGCATACCGATAGAAAGCAAACTGCCCCAGATTGGATCCGCAAAAGTCCATAAATACAAGGTTCCCAGGAAGATACCCAGAACCTCCATTCCCACCGGTGTTACTTCAGGAAGGCTGATGGGCAGATATCTGAAAAACAACATAATACCTACGCCAATGAGAGAATGGATCATTAACATCCTTTCCTTTTTGTCCACTGTGTTAGCCATTTTCATTTACCCCTTTTCTCTTATTAATTGTTAAATATATAACTTTGTCTAATTGTACCATAAAAATGAATTCTAAAATATAACGTGTGTTATATTTGTAGATTTTTTGTTTAAATTATGATACAATATAGAGGAAATTATTACAAAGGAGTTTGACATGGAACATAATTTTTGGGAAATGCTGAAGAAATGCGGGACAAGGCTGGAGGTAGGAAAGGGCTATTATTTAAAGCTCCTGGCTCCGGAAGAGCCGGATGCCTGCGTTTACCTGCTGGACGAAGGCATTTGCTCACTAAACAGCATGACCAGGCGGGGTGATGAAAATATTTACCTC
>JAETNT010000162.1 GCA_021772025.1 Enterocloster bolteae
GAATCATTGCCCCCTTTTATCTGCAGCATATAAAAAACGTATATCGTGAGATACTTATGGATAAAACAAAATATGCCGGCATAACTGCCCGTACCATCATGCAGGTGGCCAGAGAAGATTTAAAGCGGGAGGGGAGTACCTATACGTTTGGAAGAACAGAGGAAAGCGAATTTGTACTTGCTAAGGTAAGTAGGGGATTTATGCGTGAACGGGACATTGGCTGGCTGTTCATACCAAAGAGTAATCTGGAACAAGTGTATTATAAAAAGATTCTTGAGATATACCAGATTCCATCCATTCAAAAAGCAATAACAGAACTGCATCGATTTAACGATTACCTGCATGAAACGATGGAGGCTGTTTTCGACAAATAAATAGATATTCCGTCCCTTTTGGCAAAGGAGATATGCTCCTATAATAGCAATGTAACCATAAATATTGTTTTTCAAGGAGGATGTCTATGAAATTATTAAATCTTTGCTTTTTGTACACACCTGGAACGTATATGTATCACCAGCAGATTAAGGGGAAAGACAACTATGACCATCGATATGGAAAGAAGAGCTTCAACGGTTATGGTGGTTGCCATGAGTATGGAGGGTCAGAACTGCTTCTGGCTGGAGAGAATGAGGATGGAAGGTCATTCCAACTGGATGTCAAAGAACAGGTATTGGAGTTATCTGGAAGAAAAAAGTTAGGGGAAGCATTTGTGAAGCGTCTAAACGCATCACTCCCTGTATCTATGGAGGTTGAGGTAGATGCAGAAACAGGGAAAGCGGATATTGAGAAAATCCTGAAAATAGCAACTAAATAATGTCACCATCGAGGCTGTAAAATAAGTCCCAAATAGGAATCGTCAGTTCCGGCAAAATGCGAACTGACTCGAGGGTTGAAATTATATTTTGATGGATAGCAGTCAATTCTTGGTTCATACGGATTGTTCTGCTGCCAGATGCCTTGGGACAGAAGGACTTCCTGATTCATGGCTTATTAGTTAGCCGCATAATTAATTATAACAAAAAATCGCTGAAGTCTCACAAATTCAGCGATTTTTCTTTAGGTGAGTTTTTTACATACCCTAAGACATCAGCAAGCAAATAGTTAAGCTTCAGGACCATTTTCCTCACAGCAATGTTCCTTTTTCCACACCCGGTAAATGGAGATAAGAAGCGGGATTACAACGGCGAACAGTGCCACGTTGCCCAGCATGACATACCCCTTCTGGACAATGGCCACCAGGCCCACGCTGGAAATCAGCCAGCAGGTCAGCAAAAAGCCCATGGAGAGAATGAAGAATTTGGCTTTGTGGCTGAGTTTTTCAGTTTTCCATACCGTGGCCCAGCGGTTGGAGAAGTTGAACGTGAAGCTGGGGGCAGTGGAAACCACGGCCAGTACCACGACCACCCAGTAGATGGCGGTAAGGACAGTGGGCAGATACTGCTGGCAGATTAGCAGGATGGGCGTTCCCGACATGATTTCAGGCATGAAGGGAAGCACGATGGCGCCGGTCATGGCAAACAGGAGCGTGACCAGCAGACCGATGGTGATACCGGAACCAATGGCATCCTTCTGGCTGCGGATCTGGTCGGAGTAATTGCTCAGGGTGGAACCCCAGGATGAGCAGGTCATGCAGTAGGAGAAAAGATTGAAAATGAGAAATAGAGGGTATCCATTACCTTGAGTACACGACAAATAAGCCATCTTGCGGTGGCTGCTTTAAAAATTGAATATTGAGTATGTTAAGGTTATGCAGTTGC
>JAETNT010000073.1 GCA_021772025.1 Enterocloster bolteae
CTCGATATAATCCATCCATTCCAGCAGTTCATCCATAGTCAAAATCCCCTTTTTCTTTTTATCATACCAGAAAAAGGGGATTTATTCATAATTTATTTACTCATGCGTTTGTCCTGATAACTTTTTCTGACGGGAACCCGGTATCTCTCCGGATTGCCAGGCTCCCGTTTAGGATATAAAATTTATAAGGCTTTGTCCAAAGCATTCCTCAGAACTTCCTTCTTTTGAACGCCAATCATTTTTGCCTCTACACTGCCGTTTTTAATAATCAGCAAGGTAGGAATGGACATTACGCCATACTTCATGGCAATGTCCTCATTATCATCTACATTGAGTTTGCCCACCTTTGCTTTGCCATGGTAAAGCTCTGCCAGCTCTTCTACTACCGGAGCCATCATTTTACAAGGCCCGCACCAGTCCGCATAAAAGTCCACCAGTACCGGTTTGTCAGATTTTAAAACTTCCTCTTCAAAATTTTGTGTTGTAAATATCATTTCCATCATCATTCTCCTTCGCTATCTTTTTTTACATTTGTCTTTTTTACACTCCAGAACCTTACAAACCTCTAAAAAGCATTTTCTTATATGCAATGCTTTTCGGTCCAACTCTATTTTGTCACAAGTCGCACATCTTAAACGCCGCACCAGCTTTGGAGGCAGATTCATTTAAGCACCTGTTCTTTTTTATTAGTGTATGCACAAAGATTTGTTTCATACTCTTTTTGCAATAAGCTTACAGATTGCATTTCCCTTGGCTACAAATTTTGTTTCATATTCTGTCATCACATTATCTGCTGCCATAGGGCTGTTATGGAGATCAAAGGTCTTTTCCTCAATCTGCCATCCCGCAGCCGGGATTGATTCCAGAGAGTACTCAAATAAGCCCCGGTTATCCGTCTTAAATTCTACTCTTCCATCTTTCGCCAGCACTTTATCATACACTGCCATAAATTCCGGTGAGGTGAGACGCCGCTTGGCGTGGCGATCCTTGGGCCAGGGATCAGAAAAGTTTAAGTATATTTTATCTACCTCCCTTTCTTCAAATACTTCTGCCAACTCCTTGGCATCTACACAGAGAAACCAGATATTGGAAAGCTCCATTTCTTCTCTCTTTTGCAGTCCTCTGAGAAGGACACTGGAATATCTCTCGATCCCAATATAATTAATCTCCGGATGGTTTTGGGCCAGCTCCATAATAAATTTGCCCTTTCCCATGCCAACTTCAACCTCAATGGGGTGGTTATTGCCAAAGAGTTTGCACCACTGGCCTCTGTGAGCCTTAGGATCCTGAATCACGTACGGGCTGGCGCCTATGCTTTCCTCAGATCCCTTGATATGACGCAGTCTCATAAAAATCCTCCATACTATTTTATAATCCTGCCCTCAATAAGTAAAGGGTTCTTGTTTAATATACATGAATCTCCTATATTTTGGCAAGCTTTTTCTATATTTTCATTTAAACGTTTGAATTTAAAACAAAAAAAAATAATATTTTCGGAAAATTCCAGTGCAAATTTTGTCAAAATCTAGTATAATAAAAGAAATTAAGTCGTTTTGGGGATAAGGAGGTTTTGATATGGGGCAGCCCCTTAATATTTGGGATAAAGTACAGCTAGGCGTCAGCGAAACAGAGCGCCTCATTGGACAAAGAGATTACAATAAAGCGATGATTCAGGCTCGCCAAACTCTGGAGATTATGATAAAAGCATTAGGAAACAAGGCCTGCATCGTGGAAAGCGATCTTGCCAGCACGATTGATCAGCTATATGAAGGGCGCTGGATCGACAAGATTACCCGTGACCATTACCATAGAATCCGCATGATTGGAAATAAAGCGGCCCATGAAGGACACAACAGTTCAGCTGATGCAAACCTTGCATTTACTTTGCTTGCCCAGGAAGCCGATGCTTTTTCTGATTATAAAACCGAGTACAGAAGCAACCGTACCATTGCCTATATTCCTTTGGAATCCGGACGCTCCGGTTCAGGCAGCAGGTCTTCTTCCGGTTCCCGCTCTTCTGGCTCCCGTCCTTCTGGTTCCCGCAATACTGCAAGAAGCAGTTCTGGAGCAAGATCCGGAAACCGGCGCCCCACCGGCAAAAAGAAGAAACGCAAACGCGGTATTACTTTGCGTGATCTTCTTCCCCTGCTGGCTGTCTTAGCAGGCATTATTTTACTGGTGGTCCTAATTCGAGTATTCATGCCTGATAAAAAGGACGAGGTCGAAACCACGGCTCCTACGTCTCCAATAGAAAGTATGGAGACGCAGCCCCTTCCTACAGAACCGGAGACGCCTCCCGAAGTTGTGGAAACCACTCCGGCCGTTCCTGAAGAAACTGCTGTCTACAAAACTACTACCACTTTAAATGTCCGCTATGAGCCTTCTACCAGCGCGCGGATTGCCGTACAGCTTGCCCCGGGAACTGAGGTCAATTATGTAGGCGTTCATGATGACTTTTGGAGTATTATTAATTATGACGGAACGGATGTATATGTTGCTACCCAATATTTAACTCAGGAGTAGCAGCCCCCGGCAGACAAGGGGAAGTGTTAAGAATATATTTATTTTTCAAAAAAGCCCTCCAATTTAGGGCTTTTTTGACTTTTTGACTATAGCTTTTTAAAATATGTGGTAGTATAATGACTATATTTTGAAAAAACAAAGTAAGGAGGTATTTTTGTGGATAAGCTAATCAAAAAAATCTCAGAAATTGAGGCCTCTGCTTCTCTTATTATGGATGGTGTAAATGACCGCAAAGCCGCCTTTTCCGAGGAAATGAGAAAACGGACAGCTGATTTTGACGCCGGGCTGGAAGCAGATACAGCAAACAAGCTGGATGCCCTCCGGGCTGATCTGGAACGGAATCTGAAAGCCCGGCTTTCTAAACAAGAATCCAAAGCGAATCAGGCCATAGAAAGATTAAACGCTTCCTATGAATTGCACCACAAGCAGTACGCGCAAAGGCTGTTTCAAGATATGATAAAGGAGTGATGGTATGGGAAACCTGTTAGCCTACAGCGGCCTGACCGCTAAGGTAAAGGCCATGCAAAGCCGCTTGATTACACCTGAGCAAATGCGGGAGATGGCTGCTTTAGGTTCCGTTACCGCCTGTGTGGAATACTTAAAAAGGCATCCTTCTTACGCAGAACCGCTGGGGGACGCACAATCCGGCGAGCTTCACCGGGGTGCTATCGAACAATATTTAAAGCTGTCTGAATATCAGGACTTTGCTAAGCTTTACCGTTTTTCAAATCTGACACAGAGAAAATTCCTGGATTTTTACTTTATTCATTACGAGGTAGCATTTCTCAAAAGGTATCTGAGAAGCCTCATTAGCCACACACCTTTAGACCTGAATTTATCTGTGTTTCAGCAATTTTTTGACCGTCACTCTTCTCTGAATTTTACCAGGATAATGGAATCAAAATCCTTAACCGATTTTATCGCGGCACTGGAAGGTTCTGTATTTTATCCGGCTTTTGCTAATTTAAACTGTGAAAACGGCCTCTCTCTGTTTGACTGCGAAAATATTCTGGATATGTTTTATTTTAAAACTATGTGGCGGATTATAAATAAAAAGTTAAAGCCGGCTGACCGGAATATTCTAATCCAGTGCTTTGGCAGCCGGCTCGATATGCTGAATATTCAGTGGCTTTACCGATGTAAACAATTTTACCGTATGGCCTCTTCGGAAATTTATGCAATGCTAATTCCCATCCAATATCGGTTAAAGGCTTCTGACATCCGGAATATGGCAGAGTCAGAAACCATGGACGGTTTTTTTTCTGCCCTAAAAAACAGCCGTTATGGAGACATGCCGGGACAGTTTTCTCCTGCTCCTCCTCATCCGGAAGTCCTGGCCCGCCAAGTCAACGAACACATTTATCAATACACCAGCCAGAAAAATCCTTATTCTATTGCGGTGTTAAATACTTATCTTTACCGCAAAGAGCAGGAAATTCAACGGCTGATCACACTTATAGAAAGTATCCGTTATGGAGTTCCTTCCCAGACCATCATAGACTCCTTAACGAATTCTTTTAAAGGAGGTCTAATATCTTGATAGAAAAAATGAAGTTCTTAAGCATTTCGGGGCCTAAGGACGATATTGACCGGGTAGTAGATGAATACTTATCGAAGTATGAGATTCATCTTGAAAATACCTTGTCTGAGTTAAAAACAGTCCCTGATCTGCGTCCTTTTATCGAAGCCAATCCTTACCGCCAGGAATACCAGCGGGCGGCGGAATTGGCGGCCCTATTCCCGGAAAGCTCCGGCTGCCGGCCGGATCCAAAAACGGATGCCCCTGCGGCCGCTTCCTTTATCCGGGATCTGGATCACGTCCTTATGGATTTTAATACTGCTCTTCAAGAAAAACAGGATGAGTTAAAGACTGTAGAAAAATCTTTAAATGAGGTGCTTCCTTTTGTGGGCTTGAATTATAATATCAGCCAAATTCTTAAGTTCCGGTATATTAAATACCGGTTCGGCCGAATCTCCAGGGAATATTACGAAAAATTTTCTGCTTTTGTGTACGATACCATTGATACTATTTTATTTCCCTGCCACGAGGACGAAAATTATGTATGGCTGGTATATTTCGTTCCGGAACGGCTGGCCAACAAGGTAGACGCCATCTATGCCTCTATGCATTTCGAGCGGTTCTACCTGCAGGATGAATACAACGGAACTCCTACGGAGATCTGTCAGGTTCTAAAGGCCCAGGCTGCTTCTCTCCAAAAAGAGATCGAAGGCCTGCAGAATCGAATTTCTTCCGAAATTCAGTCCAGAAAAACTGACCTGTTAAAAGCCTACGCAAGGCTTTCCACTTTTACCAATAATTTTGATATCCGGAAGATGGCCGCTTGTACGAAACACAAAGAGCATACTTTTTATATCTTATGCGGCTGGATGACAGAAAAAGATGCTGACAAATTCCGCGCCCAGGTTACCGCAGACGGCAATATTTTCTGTATTGTGGAAAATAACCACACCAATTTATTAAACGGCCCGCCAACCAAAATGAAAAATCCCCGGCTGTTTAAACCATTTGAAATGTTTATTCAAATGTACGGCCTTCCGGCTTATAATGAAATTGATCCTACCATTTTAATCGGTATCACTTACTCTTTCCTTTTTGGATTTATGTTTGGTGATGCAGGGCAGGGATTATGCCTGCTGATTGGGGGATTCCTGCTGTATCGTATAAAGAAAATGAATCTGGCCGCCATTATTTCCTGCTGCGGTTTCTTTTCTACCATCTTTGGATTTTTATTCGGCAGCGTTTTCGGATTTGAGGATATTATGGAACCTCTGTGGTTAAGGCCCGCTCAGGCTATGACCAACCTTCCTTTTATCGGTATGCTGAACACCGTGTTTATTGTGGCGGTTGCCATAGGGATGGGCATTATTCTCCTTACTATGGTACTGAATATTATTAATGCTTATAAAGCTCATGAACCGGTGGAGTCCTGGTTTGATACTAACGGAATTGCCGGATTTGTATTTTACGCCAGCCTGGTAATAACCATTGCTCTGTACATGACCGGGAAGCCTCTTCCCGCAACCATTATGCTAGTGGTAATGTTTATGATTCCCTTGGCGCTGATTTTCCTGAAGGAACCGTTGACTGCAATGGTGGAGAAAAAAGCGAAAAAAATTGAAGGCGGCAGGGGAATGTTTGTAGTTCAGGGATTTTTTGAAATGTTCGAGGTATTGTTAAGCTACTTTTCCAATACCTTATCCTTTGTCCGTGTAGGCGCCTTCGCCGTGAGCCACGCCGCCATGATGGAAGTTGTTCTCATGCTGGCTGGCGTAGAATCCGGAAATCCCAATTGGCTGGTTGTGGTACTGGGAAATCTATTCGTATGCGGCATGGAAGGATTAATTGTAGGGATTCAAGTACTGCGTCTGGAATATTATGAGTTATTCAGCCGGTTCTACCGCGGTACCGGACGGGCATTTCATCCTTATGGAAAAGCTTCTGCTTAAGCTGACACGGCCAGTCGCCTTTGTCCGACAGAGGCTGCTGTCGTTTTCAACTTTATGTTACTACTAAATATCATAAATTTTCTAAATATAAAAGGAGAGATTATCATGACTTTCGCAGTAAAAATCACTTTGGCTCTGGCATTAATTTTAAGTATTGCAGTTCCTTTCGGTGCATTTGCCGCCGGTGAAAAGACCAGGGGGCGCTATAAAACCGCTTTAGCCGTTAATGCATTTTTGTTCTTCGGTACTCTCATCGTGTCCAGTGCTCTGATGTTTTCCGGTAACGCTTTTGCTGCTCAGACCTCTGCTTCCCAAACTTCCGCTGCCGGCTGGGGTTATCTGGCCGCCGCTCTGGCAACCGGTATGTCCTGTATCGGCGGCGGCATCGCCGTTTCCGCTGCTGCTTCCGCCGCTTTGGGCGCTATCAGCGAGGATGGCTCTATCCTTGGTAAATCTTTAATCTTCGTTGGTCTTGCCGAAGGTGTTTGTCTGTATGGACTTATTATTTCTTTTATGATTTTAGGTAAGCTGTGATTCTATGAAGCTGTATCTGATTAGCGACAATATTGACACCCTGACCGGTATGCGCCTGGCAGGTGTGGAAGGAAGCGTCGTCCATGAAAAGACGGAGCTTAAGGAAGCCCTTGATAAAGTTCTGGCCAACAAAGAAATTGGCATTCTCCTTCTGACGGAAAAATTTGGAAGAGAATTTCCGGAAATCATTGATGAGGTAAAGCTGGAACGAAAGTTCCCTTTGATTGTAGAAATTCCGGATCGCCATGGTACCGGCCGCAAGCCCAACTTTATCACTTCCTATGTAAATGAAGCAATTGGACTGAAACTATAGAAAGCAGGTGACTTATTTTGACAACGGACGAGAAATTACAGCACTTTCTGGACATTTCCATGGAAGATGCCAGGGAAAAAAGCGCCCGCCTGTATGATGAATATGCTTCCGCTCTGGAGCAGGCCTTTGAAGAGCACAAAAAGGATGCCGCACGACGTCTTGACATGCAGCTTCAGGGGGAATCTGATAAATTAGGGCGGGAAATGAATAAAAAGCTGGCTCTGGCTCAGATCAATTTAAAACGCCGGATAAGCAAGCGTCAGGAAGAATTAAAGGATATGCTGTTTGTAGAGGTTCAAAATATGCTGTCAGATTTTATGTCCTCCCCGGCATACCTTAAGCTTTTGGAAGAGCAAATCCTGGCTGCCCGGAAATTAGCAGGCAGCAGCGATATTATTATCTACATTGATCCGGCGGACGAACCGCTGCTTCAGCACCTGTCTGTGGAAAATCGCGAGGCTATTAAAGTCAGCCAATATTCCTTTTCCGGCGGTACCCGGGCAGTGGTTCCCCAGTCTCATATTTTGATTGATAATTCCTTTGAGACCAAACTAAATGAAGCCCGGCACAATTTTCAATTTGACTTAGGAGGTGGGGACCATGAATAGCACAGGCATTATTTACGGCATCAACGGCCCCGTAGTTTACTTACAAAACGATCCCGGTTTCCAAATGAACGAAATGGTCTATGTCGGTGAAAATCGTTTAGTAGGCGAGGTTATCGGCCTTGACTCCGGCCGCACCACCATTCAGGTGTATGAAGAAACTTCCGGCATTAAACCGGGAGAAACCGTTGTAGGAACCGGATCACCGGTTTCCGTTACCCTGGCTCCCGGTATCTTAAATAATATTTTCGATGGCATTGAACGCCCCTTAGGAGAAATCGCAAAGAGAGACGGCGCTTATATCAGCCGCGGTGTCTCTGTGGATTCTCTGGATCGGAACAAAAAATGGAAAACTCATATAATAGTGAAAAAAGGCGATCAGCTCCTTCCCGGTTCCGTCATTGCCGAAGTGCCGGAAACTCGTGCCATTGTCCACAAGGTAATGGTTCCTCCGGATATGGACGGCTATGTTCTAGATGTGGTTCCTGACGGGGAATACACCATTGACGACGTGTTGATTACCCTGCAGCTTCCGGACGGCTCCGAAAGAAAACTGACGATGACCCAGAAATGGCCTATCCGTACTCCAAGGCCTTCTGCCAGGCGCTTTCCGGCTACCAAACCTCTGGTTACAGGACAGCGTATCTTAGATACCCTGTTCCCTATTGCCAAAGGCGGTACGGCCGCAGTTCCCGGCGGTTTCGGAACCGGAAAGACCATGACCCAGCATCAGATTGCCAAGTGGTCCGATGCGGACATTATTATTTATATTGGCTGCGGCGAGCGCGGGAATGAAATGACCCAGGTTTTGGAGGAATTCACCCATCTGGTGGATCCCAAATCCGGCAATCCTCTGATGGATCGAACTGCTCTTATTGCCAATACTTCTAACATGCCGGTTGCTGCCCGCGAGGCAAGCCTTTATTCCGGCCTGACTCTGGCTGAGTATTACCGGGATATGGGCTATCATGTAGCCATCATGGCGGATTCTACCTCCCGCTGGGCCGAAGCTCTCCGTGAATTGTCCGGCCGTTTGGAAGAAATGCCTGCTGAAGAGGGTTTCCCGGCATATTTAGCTTCCCGCCTTTCCGCTTTTTATGAAAGGGCCGGAATGATGGAGAATTTAAACGGCACTGAGGGATCCGTTTCTATTATCGGAGCCGTTTCTCCTCAAGGCGGCGACTTCTCCGAGCCGGTTACCCAAAACACCAAACGATTTGTCCGCTGTTTTTGGGCCCTGGATAAGTCTTTAGCTTATGCTAGGCATTTTCCGGCCATTCATTGGCTTACCAGCTACTCTGAGTATTTGGCGGATCTGGCTCCCTGGTATACAGATAATGTGGATAAACGTTTTGTAGACTACCGCAATCAGATTGTTTCTCTTCTTACTCAGGAAAGCAGTCTGATGGAGATTGTAAAACTTATTGGCGCAGACGTACTGCCCGATGATCAAAAGCTTATTTTAGAGATTGCCAAAGTCATCCGGGTAGGCTTTCTTCAGCAGAACGCCTTCCACAAGGATGATACCTGCGTACCTATGGAAAAACAGTTTAAGATGATGGAAGTTATCCTCTATTTGTATAAAAAAAGCCGCTCCCTGATTTCTATGGGAATGCCTATGTCCGTGTTAAAGCAGGATTCTATTTTTGATAAAATTATTGCGATTAAATATGATGTGCCCAATGACCGCCTGGATTTATTTGAGAGCTACAAGAAACAAGTTGATCAGTTCTATGATGATGTTCTGGAACGCAACGCATAAAGGAGGGAATCATTTATGGCAATTGAATATTTAGGCTTAAGCGCCATTAACGGTCCTCTGGTAGTTCTGGAAGGCATCCGGGGCGCCGCTTATGACGAAATTGTAGAAATGACAGTAGGCGGAAAAGAAAAAAAGCTGGGCCGTATTATTGAGATTTATAAGGATAAGGCCATTATTCAGGTTTTTGAAGGAACTGAGGGCATGGCTCTTCGCAACACTCATACCCGCCTCACCGGGCATCCCATGGAGATTGCCGTATCGGCGTCTATGCTGGGCCGTACCTTTAACGGCATTGGAGAACCGATTGACGGCTTGGGAGATATTGTCTCTGATGAAAAGCTGGATATTAACGGGAAGCCCCTAAACCCTGTTACCAGAGAATACCCCAGAAATTACATCCGTACAGGCATCTCTGCTATTGATGGGCTGACTACCCTGATTCGGGGGCAGAAACTTCCTATTTTTTCCGGTAACGGCCTGCCCCATGATCAACTTGCCGCTCAAATTGTACAGCAGGCATCGCTTGGAGAAGATTCAGACGAGAAATTTGCCATTGTATTCGCGGCTATGGGGGTAAAATATGATGTGGCGGAATATTTCCGCCGTACCTTTGAAGAGAGCGGCGTATCTTCACATGTGGCTATGTTTATCAACCTGGCAAATGATCCTGTGGTAGAGCGCCTTTTAACTCCTAAAATTGCCCTGACTCTGGCAGAATATCTGGCATTTGAAAAAAATATGCATATTCTGGTTATTTTAACAGATATGACTTCTTTTGCCGAGGCCATGCGGGAGGTTTCCTCCTCCAAAGGAGAAATTCCTTCCCGTAAGGGTTTTCCTGGTTACCTGTACAGCGAATTGGCTACCATTTACGAGCGGGCAGGAATTGTGGCAGGGGTCAATGGCTCTGTAACTCAGATTCCTATTCTTACCATGCCTAATGACGATATTACCCATCCTATCCCTGATCTGACCGGATATATTACAGAAGGCCAGATTGTATTGGATCGGACTCTTCAGGGCCAGTCAATATATCCTCCTATTAACGTCCTTCCCTCCCTATCCCGTTTAATGAAGGACGGTATCGGCGAAGGCTACACCAGGAGCGACCATCAGGCGGTTGCCAACCAGCTTTTTTCCTGCTATGCCAAAGTAGGAGATGCCAGAGCTCTGGCATCTGTTATCGGTGAAGATGAGCTCTCCCCCATTGACAAGAAATATTTGGAGTTCGGCAAAGCTTTTGAAAGCCGTTTTGTGGGCCAGGATGTTCACGAAAACCGCAGCATTTTAGATACCTTAACCATTGGCTGGGATCTTTTGGGAATGCTCCCCAGAGAGGAATTAGATCGTATTGATACTAAAATTTTAGACCAATATTATCACCCGGCAGAGTCAGCCGCACAATAGCAGGAGGAATCTTATGAATCCTAATACATTTCCTACCAAAGGCAATCTGATTCTGGCAAAAAATTCCTTAGGATTGGCCCGCCAGGGCTACGGCCTTATGGATAAAAAACGCAACATTTTAATTCGGGAGCTGATGGGGCTCATTGACCAGGCCAAGGATATTCAATCAGAGATTGACGCCACTTTTACAGAAGCCTACCAGGCGCTCCAGCAGGCCAATATTGATATGGGCATCAACTATGTCCAGGAAATCAGTCTGTCCATTCCAATAGAGGATTCGGTTAAGATTAAGACCCGAAGCATAATGGGTACGGAGATCCCGCTGGTTCAATATAAAGAAAATTCTCCGGCCCCCTCTTACTCTTTTTACAATACCAGTGAAAGCCTGGATATTGCCAGACTGAAATTTGAGAAGGTAAAAGAGCTGACTATCCGCCTCTCCATGGTGGAAAATTCTGCTTATCGGCTAGCTTCCAATATTAAAAAGACCCAGAAGCGGGCTAATGCTTTGAAAAATATTACTATTCCCACTTACGAAGCGCTGACTAAGTCTATTTCTAATGCTTTGGAAGAGAAGGAGCGGGAAGAATTTACCAGATTAAAGGTAATTAAGCGAACACAAGAAAAGAAAGGCCGCTTTTAAGCGGCCTTTTTCCTTGAACTAATTTTTTAATTATTGTACAATACCTTCAGCGGACAAGGACATTCACGCCTCAACTACTGTCTTTTCTTTAATTATTATGGAGGTTTTTCTATGAAATTGATAAAACTGCTGCAAAATCTGACCGGCTTTATTTTTTCTGTCTGTCTCATAGCGATCTTGTTAATTACTTCTATTGAAGCGGTCACCTATTGGACTCCCGGCTATTATGAAACAGAATATACTAAGTATCAGGTATTGGATGATCTGCCGGAAATGACTATGGACGACCTTCTTGCGGTAACCCATGAAATGATGGACTATCTACGGGGCAACCGTAAGGATCTTCATGTTTTCACCAACATGGGAGGGGAGTATCGGGAATTTTTCAATTCTAGAGAAATCGCTCATATGGAGGATGTACGGAACCTATTTTTAGGCGGGCTCTTCATCCGCAGGGCTGCCGTGTTAGGAATGATAATCTGCCTGGCATTCCTGATTTTTACTAAGGCAAAGCTTTCCGTAATCCTTCCCAAAGCCGTCTGTTTGGGAATGGGTATTGTTTTTCTTTTCGGGGGGGTTTTGGGTGGAATTATTTCCACAAATTTTAATAAATACTTTGTGATTTTCCACCATATCTTTTTTGATAACGATTTATGGATTCTGGATCCGGCTACGGATATGCTGATAAATATTGTGCCTGAACCCTTTTTTATGGACACTGCTTTTCGAATTCTGGGAGTTTTCGGCGTTTCTGTTGCTGTAATTTTTGGAATTTGCCTTTATTTATGGAGAAAACCCTTTAAAACCACCTTTACTTATAAGGGAAAATAGCCTATACTGTAAAAAAAGCAAATGTTACATGGAGATTAATCATTTATGACAAAATTTTACAGATATTGTGCCCTTATGATTTCCTGGGTACTTCTGTGGGTTTTGGTAATCCTGGGATTATTTCCTTTAACGTCATATGCCGCCCCTGATTGGCCTGACAATATCTATATTGAGGCGGAAGGCGGAATTGTAATTGACGCGGATTCCGGTACGGTTCTTTTCGGTAAAAATATTCACGAACCCTATTTTCCTGCCAGTATTACCAAAATTCTTACAGCTTTAGTTGTAATTGAAAACTGTGATTTGGACGAGATGGTCACCTTTTCTTATGATGCCGTCTTTAATGTGGAGGAAAACTCTAGTAATATGGCGGCGTCTGTTGGCGATGTTCTCACAGTCGAAGATTGCCTGTACGGACTGATGCTGGCATCTGCCAATGAAAGCGGCAATGCCCTGGCCGAGCATGTAGCCGGATCCAGGGAAGCCTTTGCAGATATGATGAACGCAAAGGCTGCGGAATTGGGCTGTCAGGACAGTCATTTTGCCAATCCCAGCGGCCTTAATGATCCCAATCATTACACCTCTGCCTATGATATGGCTTTGATTATGAAAGCTGCTTTGGAAAACGAGACATTTGTGGAAATCGACAGTGCGCTTTATTACCGGCACGCCCCCATAAAGCGGTACCCGGATCCGGAGGATCCGCACAATGTGGTTTATGCCCATCACCAGATGATGAAAAAAAATTCTCCCGTCTACTACCCAGGAGCTTTTGCTGGAAAAACCGGTTACACCTCTTTAGCGGGAAATACTCTGGTTACTGCTGCCACACGGAATGATATGACCTTGATTACCGTTGTGCTTAATGGATCTCAGGTTCATTATTCCGATACAAAACGCATGCTGGACTTTGGTTTCCAGAATTTCCAAACGCTTAAGGTAGCCGATTATGATCATACCTATACTTCCATCGAAAATGATATGACGATTTCCGGCCTTACTACCAGTGATATTTCGGTTTTATCTCTGGATGATCAGTGCTCTATTACCCTGCCTAAGGGAGCCGAGCTTTCTGATGCTCAAGCTGTTTTAGATTACAACCTGGGAGACAAAGATCCGGAGGATGCGATTGCACGGATTCAATATTCCTATAATGATCGGGCCATCGGCTCTGCCTATCTGACGATTAAGGGAATTGAAGCCAGGCGGAATTACGCTGCTTTGGCGGCTATATCCACGGCAGACAGTTCTCATGTACCTGTGGAAACCATCCCCCCGGAAGAGCTTCCTGTTGTTTCAGAGGGGGATGCTTTCCCTCTGCCGGATGCCAGCAGTCTTTCTAATGCGGAAGCATCGGAAGCTGACAGCCGTCAGCCGGAAGACTCCTTGTCAAAAGGCTTCCGGCTGCCCAGTATTCCTTCATCTGTCTGGATTGCTCTGGGAATAATCGTTTCCTTAGGCGGGCTTATTGCCATCGGAGTCACTGCAAAAGTCCAGATAGAGCAACGGGAATCCAGAGAACGGCAGAGGCGTCGGGAGAGGCGGGAACAAAGGCTGAAAGATATCGGTTATTCCCAGGCCGAATTTGATATTATTCTGGAGGAAAGAAAGCGCTCCTCTTACACGGTAAAAAAACAGCCTGTGAACCGGAAAATGAAACGCAGATCTTACTAGGAGGGATTTTTTTGCAGCCGTCCCAATCTATTTTTACACAAAGAAACGCATCCCGCCGGAAAATCGCCATAAACAATTTTCTGATTTGTACCGGGTTTTTGGCGGCCGCCACTATAATAGCTACAGTATTCTCTTATATCAGCGACTCTCTTATTAACGTGTCTATGTTTTATATTTTAAGCGTATTGATGATCGCCCGATATACAGAAGGCTATATCCCCGGTATTATCGCCTCTGTCGTATGTACAATTTTCGTAAATTTGGTATTTACCTATCCATATATGGAACTCAATTTCCTTATGCGGGGGTATCCGGTTACGTTTTTGTGTATGCTGACTGTAGCTACCATCACCAGTGCGGCGACTACCCGGATGAAGGCTCAGTCTATTATTTTAAATGAACGGGAAAAGCTTCTGATGGAAGCAGAAAAAGAAAAGATGCGGGCAAACCTTCTGCGGGCTATATCCCATGATCTGCGGACTCCTCTGACCAGCATTATCGGCGCCAGCTCCACTTATCTGGAAAATTCTGCCGCCCTGTCAGACAATGAAAAGTCTGCCCTAATCCAAAATATTTATGACGATTCTAACTGGCTCTTAAATATGGTAGAAAATCTTCTTTCTATTACTCGTATCCGGGATGGAAATACTCAAGTAACCAAAATACCGGAGCCTTTAGAAGAAGTGGTTTCCGAGGCTGTTCTTCGGCTGAAAAAACGGATTCCCAATGCCGTTATAAAGGTTCAGATTCCCGATGATTTTATTATGATTCCTATGGATGCCACATTAATTGAGCAGGTTCTTATTAATTTGATGGAAAATGCTTTTTATCATGGCAACCCTAATATGCCGATTCATTTAAATACATATATTCAAGGCGGCTTAGTCTGGTTCCAAATCTCTGATTACGGCCCTGGCATTCCGGAAGATCGTCTCTCTACTATTTTTGACGGGGCTGCTTATACTCATCAAAGTACCGATTCTCGAAAAGGGATGGGAATCGGGCTTTCTATCTGTAAAACAATTATCTCTGCCCATAGCGGAACCATTACTGCTTCTAATGTAGCCAATGGCGCTTGTATCACCTTTAGCCTGCCTCTAGGAGGAGAACAAACGAATGACACCTAAACTGACTGCTTTAATTATTGAGGATGAAAAGAGTATCCGAAACTTTATTGAAACTACTTTAAATGCTAATGGCTATAAAGTCTACACTGCGGCTTCAGGCCAGGAAGGATTATCTTCCGCTACATCCGGTTGTCCCGACATAATTCTTTTAGATCTGGGACTTCCTGATATAGACGGCCTTCAAGTGATCAAGCAAATCCGGGAATGGTCGATTCTTCCCATCATCGTTATTTCAGCCAGAACCCAAGAGAGAGAAAAGGTAGCAGCGCTGGATGCCGGCGCCGATGATTATATTACCAAACCATTTGGCACCTCTGAACTTTTGGCTCGTATCCGTACTGCCCTGCGGCACCATCATCTTCAATCCAGTTCCCCTGGCAAGCTGCCGGATCCGGTTTACCAATGCGGCAGCCTGATTATTGATTATGAAAGACGCCTGGTAACTCTGGGAGGCCAGACTATTCATCTGACCCAAATTGAATATAAGCTGGTAACCCTGCTGGCCCGCCATTCCGGTAAGGTTCTTACCTATGACTATATCATCAATCAAATCTGGGGGCCTTATGCAGACAGCAATAACCAGATCCTGCGGGTAAATATGGCCCATATCCGGCGCAAACTGGAAGCAAATCCGGCGGAGCCCCAGTATATTTTTACCGAAATCGGAGTCGGATACCGGATGCAGGAAAGTCAGATAGAATAGTTTCTTTTTTTCTGCGCCTGGCGTTTCGCTTTATTTCTATCCAGGCGCTTTTTCTTTACCTCCTGGCGGCGGCTGTTCATTTCCTTCAGACCTTCTTCTCCTACAAATTTTGTAGTTTTTACTACATAAATCTCTCCGCCCTCCGCCTTTTTAATTCGAATCTTTCCTCTGACATAGCCATGTTCGGGACATGTTCCAAGACCCAGCTCCAGCTTCTGATTTACAGAAAACCATCGAATCTTTTTCCTCAGAGTCCGGCCGCACTGAGGACAGATAATATCATTTACAGATTTATCCTGCAGTGCATCTTCTTTGGTATCAAATGTCCTGGAGACGTACTTGTTATAGCCGGGAAATATTAAATGTACCTCTTCTGACCTTTTTGTTGGGAGCTGGTAATAGTCCATGGAAAGGAATTCTCTGACCTTTTCAAAATCCATCTGTCCCATAATCTTTCCTGTATAGTAGGCATCATCCAAAGCCTGATGAAAAGGTCTTTCTTCTTCAATCCCCATTTCCTCTGCTGCCTGATCCAGGGAAAGAACTGTTTCCCCTCCCATTAGCAGCTTATACAGCTTTTGTACATCATAATATAAAAGAGGCATTGGAAATGGATTCTCCATATAATAGAATTCCATATTCCTTTGCAGCTCCGTCAGATCCATAGAGCCCCAGGTGCAGAAGCGAACATTATTTTTTATATCTCCGCACCAGTCTAAAAAGCTTTTTACCGCCTGGGGAAAGGGCTGGCCCTCCCGTTTTAATACTTCCAGCTCCATGTGAGTTACCTCTAATATTTTGTAATGGAGCTTTCTGTATACTTTAGGCCTCACAAACTGATGGAACGTGTCTATCTGTTCTAATTTGTCATTAAGTTTTACTGCTCCAATCTCGATGATCTCGAAAGGGAATCCTACAACGGAACCTTCTTTTCCTCCCGGACTTTGGTTCCACTCTAAGTCAAATACAATATAGTTCATGCCCGATTTTCCATTTCTATGTTTCTATTCCATCAGATCTCAGCCTTACCGGGGCTATCTGGATGCTGATATGGCTAGTTTACCACAGAATATAAATTGTATCAATGTTTAAACATGAAGTCCCCAGGGTTGTTTCATGAATGCTTCCAAACGACATCATTTGTTAGGAACCTGCTGTCAGCCGGTTCGGAATCCGGACAGCCTGCCGCCTTCACAGCTTTTCTTTCTTTTCAGCTGT
>JAETNT010000007.1 GCA_021772025.1 Enterocloster bolteae
CAAGCAACGGGGCATCAAGCTTGCAGCGCTGCAGAGCAGCGGGGTATTTGACCCTCGCGGCAGTCGCCAAATGTGCATGCGAGCATGCCCACTTGGCTCGTTGCTCGCGGAAATAAAGCTTCCTGCTTTGCAGTTCTTCTATGATACAAAAAGGGGATGGGGCAAAATGAAATAAAGCTTCATTTTGCCCCGTCCCTAATTCTGTTTCATCTCTCTAATTATCCTTGTCTCTAAGCCCTTTTTACACATGGCGTCGAACCTTTTACAGGCTGAAACAATCCCGTCAGGCTGGTTAAATACTGTAAAAATTCCGGTAACGATCACATTAGCCCCCTGGCAGATGCAGGGAATCAAATGCTCACAGGTCATGGCTCCGTCTACATTAATCAAAAAATCCTTTCCAACCCGTTTTCTTACTGCATCCAATATTCCAACCCGTTTCACTGTCCTGGGCATAAATTTCTGACCGGCAAATCCAGGCTCCACTGCCATCAGCGTTACCATTTCCACCAGATCTGCATAAGGTTCTACCACTTCCACCGGCTGGGACGGATTGATCACCACCCCGGGACGGATATTTGCCGCCCGAATTTTGTCGATCACTCTGATAGCAAACGGGGTGCTGTCCACATGGAAGCTCAGATAGTCCACCTTAGCCTCTGCCATAGGTTCTACATAAGCCGTAGGATCGGTCACCATCATATGCACATCCAGAACAATATCCGGGTATTCCTGCCTCAGATCTTTTAAAAAACGCAGCGGAAAGCACAAGTTGGGCACATAATTCCCATCCATCAAATCGATATGTAAAAAATTCACCCCAGCCGTCCGAAGTTCCTCCACATCTTCTCGGATATGAAGCGTGTTACAGTTTGCCAGTGACGGGGAATTAATCACAGCAGAATTCATGATTTCCCTCCCATACGCAATTTCTTTCCATTACTGCCCGGGTGGTCTCATAGGCCTGATTTACCACCCACTCCGGGCTCCTTTTCCAGTGCTCCGGACGAAATGTTTCAACAGAACACATTCCAGTATAGCCTGCCTCTTTCAGCACTCCAAAAAACCTGTCTATATCTACTGCTCCCTGCCCCGGAAAACACCTCTTCTCCTGGGCCCGTTCCTGCTCCGGCACATCATCCGCACTGTTGACGTGAACGGCAAAAATCTTGTCTTTCTCTACTGTCTTTATTTCTTCATATTCATTTTTCCCATTGTAGAGGAAAATATTGTACGCATCAAACACATAACCCACATTATCCAGTGAAACTGCCTCCACAATCTGCCTGGCATGTTGAATATTCCTTACAGATGAACGCGGAAAACCTACCAGTTCAAAACACAGGTTCATCTCGTATGCCCCGGCTATCAATCCCAGCTCTCTCAACATGCGAATACAGTTTTCATCCCGCTCCGTTTCTGTTCCCGGAAAAGGGATATAATTGGGCCCGTCCAAAAACGGGGGAACTACAATCATGTGATGATTTCCAATACGCTTTCCAATCTCACAGGCAAATAAAAACTGTCCCAGGAGAAATGTCTGCCGTTTTCTGTCATCATCCTTTCGCAAAAATTCCGGATACAGATAAAGAGCATTAAATGCATGGGGCTTTAAATGATGGGATGCAAAAAATCCAGCCAGTTCTTCCACCTTATGTTTTCTTAAATACTCCATCAGCATGTCCAGCCGAATCTCGATATAATCAAACCCGGCCAGTTCGCACAATTTCAGATCCTTTTCCAGTGTCGAACATCCCAGTCCGCAGGCCTCGTTAAATGATATGTACATTGCTGCCTCCTATTCTGCCCGTTCCGGGAATAGCTTCACATCCTTCTCCTCCAGCCATGCATGTTTTTCATCTGTCCGGTAAAGAATATCTCCTCCATTATCCTGAAGCCGCTGCGTCCACATAATGTACCCGGCATATCCGGGAGCAGTGGCCTGAGAATGAAGCTGTCCGCCCGGATTGCAGGTAACGCTCCGGTTCACTACCTTGATGGCTTCACTTCCGAACTCTGAGAATCCATAGCCCTGATCCGGCAGAAATTTATAATAGTAAATCTCCGGCTCCTGATGCAAATGAGGTGGAAAGCAAGCCCAACTGCCTGGGAAGTTCACCACTTCCCCACAAAACAGATTGGTTTCCGGACACACGGTCCGGTTGAAAAATTCCCGCTTAATCCTTTTCACCCTTCCTCCCAGCTTTTCTTCATCTACAATTCCTGTGAAAAACAAATCTTTTGGACGATACAGCTTATTTGCAAACTGTTTTTCATTGAGGGTATTGGCCACGTTGATTTCCGCTTCCTTAGAAAGAGCTGTCACTCTCACCCGGGTGCCGCTATGGACATGCAGTACATAGGGATCATCTGTAAAACAGCTTTTCCTCTCCACCGTCTCCGTCTCGCCGTCCCACTCCAGACAAACCGTTCCGCAGTTTAAGCAAAACACGTACTCCTCACCTGTGACAATCTCAAATATTTCTTTTTCTTTTAAATAAATCACGCCAAATTCGGAATCCATCATCTCGGGGTTTTTCTTTCTGCTGACATATTGATTCACGGTCCCTTCAATGGCTCCTCTTATCACCTTTATCATGGCAAACGTCCATCCTTTACTATTTTGTTAATATGTAACAGTTTAGACAGGGCATCTTCTTGCCCGAATGAGCCGGGCAAGGAGTATCGAATATCCATCCAACTCCCCTGCCGTCTGAACTGTTACGTCAATATTGCTGGCAGCCATGTTCCTATTTCCGGTACCAAACACAGCAGGATTAAACAGCCAAACAATGGAATGTAAAAAGGGAGCATAGCCTTGACCATTCTTTGAAAACTGATTTTTGCTGTATCGGCTATGACAAACAGGCACACGCCAAAGGGCGGGGTACACAGGCCAATCATCAGATTTAACACCATAACCAGTCCAAAATACAGGGGAGCAATCCCCATTGCTGTGGCAGCAGTTAACAGTACCGGGCCAAACACCAGAATCGCCGCAATGCTCTCCATAAAGCATCCGATAATCAGCAGAGCAATATTGACAATCAACATGAAAATAGTTGGGTTTGTCGTCACACCTGCCAGCCACTCAGCAATGGCGTTGGAAATGCCGCAGCGGGCCAGCACCCATCCGTAAAATGCAGCTGCCGCCGTCACAAAACCGATAGAAGCCGTATCCCTGACCGTCTCTTTTAATATGTTCCACAATTTTTTTACAGTCATTTCATGGAATACGAAAAAGGAAACAAACAGAGCATATACCGTAGCCACTACTGCTGACTCTGTGGTGGTAAAAAATCCGGTCCAAATCCCAGCCAGTAAAATCACCGGAGTCATCATAGGGATCAATGCCTCCCAAAAAGCAATCCCGCACTCTTTCAGCGTAGGAAATGGCATCTTTGGATAGTTTCGCCTTTTTGCCACTGCATATATAATGGCCATCATAGACAATGTCATCAACACACCGGGGATCACGCCTCCTAAAAACAAAGCTCCTACCGAAACGCCAGAGATGGTTGAATACATAACCATGGGTACAGACGGCGGAAAAATTGGTCCTATGGTAGAAGAGGCCGCCGTCACGCCTGCTGAAAAATCCACATCATATCCATTACTTTTCATAGCCTCAATTTCAATCTGTCCCAAGCCTGCCGCATCAGAGACAGCTGTCCCTGACATGCCTGCAAACAGCAGAGAGGCCAAAACGTTGGCATGTCCCAGACCTCCGGGCATCCATCCAACCGCCACATTGGCAAAATGGAAAATCCTCTTTGTTATGGAAGAACCATTCATAATTTTGGCTGCCAGAATAAACAGCGGAATGGACAGCAGCAGAAAATTTTGCAGGCTGCTGGTAAGCTTTAGAGGCATTGCAATCAGCTGAAACCAGGCTGCAACACTTCCCATATTTATAATAAATCCCACACATCCAATAACACAAAGGGATATTCCTACCGGTACTCCCAGAGCCAAAAGTACAATAAGACCCACTGTTAAAACCAGCGCTACGATTTGATACATGTCTCTGCCTCCTTTTAGCTATATCGGCACGCGCCGCTGCGCGTCGCCTGCCAGTTCATCAAAACATATTCCAGTTGTGAAACTTACGTCTCACAAGCGTTCTTTCTTCTTTTTTGTTAGATACTTCCTTGTATGCATAATCTTTGCATAAATCATAAATACGGTTCCCATCAGCATAACCAGATACAGATATCCGTATGTGAGCCATTCTACCGTAGGAATTGCCGCCGTCCACTCTGACAGCATCCGGTCATAACAGCCATAAGCCAGGGTTACCAAAAAGAAATAGGTACAGATATCCCCCAGAACGTTAAATACCATCGTTACGCCCGGACGCTTGTGAAACAGTTCCTTTACCATGGTTACAACCATCTGGCCATCCTCATAAATCAGAATCGGCATGCCTAAAAACACGATTATCAGAAACATGGCCCGCCCAATCTCAACCGTCCAGGTGGCCGGAATATGAAAAATCATACGCGCTAATATTTGAAACAGTACAGAAAATGCAAGGATACAAAGACACACGGAACAAATATTTTCCAGACAAGAAAGCAATCTTTTTATCATCATTCTCTTCCTTTCATATCAGGCTTCTGCTGCTTACTGAGTATTATTTATCAAGTCCAGAAGTCCCGGCTTCCAGTTATCATGATTATACTTTTCAACAACGGGAGCTGCCAGCTCCATAAATGCCTGGTTATCCGGCGTTACGACTTCCATGCCTTCCTCCTGGCATTTTTCAATATAAGTTACATCCGGATCCGGATATTCTCCTGCAACCTTTTCAGCAGCATCCTTCCATGCCGTATCAATCAACTGCTGGTCTTCTGCAGTCAGCGTATTAAACCACTCCTCAGAGGTAATATATCTTGCCAGAGTAAATATATGTGAAGATAAAATCAGATACTTCTGAGCCTCGTAATATTTATAGGAATAGATTGTCTCCGGCGGATTCTCCTGAGCATCTACTGTTCCCGTTTTCAGCGCCATATAAAGCTCTGCAAAATCCACTATGGTTGGAGATGCACCAAATGCTTCAAATACAGCGACACGAACAGGAATGGACGGTAAACGGAATTTCAATCCTTTCAGATCATCCGGCGTCGTAATTTTCTTGTTCGAGGTCATCATCCGTGCGCCTCTGTAAAACCAAGCTGAGGTAATAATTCCTGACTTTTCCTGGACTTCTGAAAAAAGCTGGTCTCCATGAGTGTTCAAAAAGTTCTTAAAGTGTTCTACGTCTCGAAACAGATACGGAGCCTCTAAAATAGAATATTCTGGCGCATAATATTCAAAATCCTCGCATCCCAGAGCGCCCATCTCTATGGTACCCGCATGGACGCCTTCCGATACCTCTCTGGCGCCTCCAAGGGCTCCGCTTGGATGAATTACTACTTTAATTCTTCCGCCGGAAGCGGTTTCTATATTATTCTTAAATTCCTCCATTACCTGATGAACCGGCCCCTCTGGCGCAAAGGTAGACGCAACGTTAATGGTATAGGATTTTCCTTCTGTCGCTGCCGCTGGTTCTTCTTTCCCCGGACCGTCTGCCGGTTCTTCTGCAACAGAATTTACCGGTTCAGAAGCAGGCGCTGATGATGTACTTTTTGCTCCGCTTCCGCCACAGGCCGCCAGGGAAAGCATCATCGATGCGGTTAAAACAAAAGCCGTTAATTTTCTCTTCATGAAATTCATCCTCCTCATTAAATAGTAGTTTTCTCTTACCCCAAACAGATTTGTTTTTGATACTGTTATATTAACATGTTAGCATGTCACTGTCAATAGAAAAGTAGAATTTCACTGGCCATTATTATAATTCCGTCTTATAAACCGTACTATACTAAAATGGCGGGACTCCCGATCCCGCCATCAAACATTTTTCTATTCAACTATGTACAAAATAGTCCGGCCATCGCACTAGAGCAATTTCCTGATAAGATTGCAATTCATGGATATGGTGCTTTAACAAACTTGCAGCCCCCTCTGCATCATTCCTGGAAACGCTGCTAATCAGCTCCTCATGCTCCTTAACAATTCCATCGCCCCGTCCCTCTTCCTTAGATGTGATCAGGCGAAGCCTGTCATAATGGCCGTTCATCTTCCTGATGAGGGAAGCCGCCAGCTCTCCATTGGTATCTGCAAATTCCATCTGGTGAAAACAGTTATCTAATTCCAGAAATTTTACATAATCCTCCGTCTTTAAAGCCGCGTACTGATCCTTTATCATTTCTTTCATAGTTTCCAGGGTCTTTTGGGATGCTCTCTTTGCAAACACACGCATATTTTCCACTTCAAGCGCTTCCCGGATAAACCATTCCTGATATACCCGGTTAAAGTCAATTTTTGATACCACTGTTGCTTTCTGCGGCGATATCTCCAGCAAGCGTTCCTCCTGAAGCTGGATAAACGCCTCCCGCACAGGCGTCCTGCTGAGATTCAGCCGGGTCGCTGTATCCTGCGTACTGATTACCGTTCCCGGCTTTAATTCCATACTCACAATTTCATTCCGAAGCGTCTGGTACGCCTGTTCCCGCACACTGTTTACTACCACAACATACTGCCGTTTTTCACCCATAGCTGTTCAATTCCTTCTTACTTGATATGCTTGCATTTTAGCACAATTAGAAAAAAGCTACAAGTTCAAAGTTTTGTACCAGCACATAAATCCCAAACCCTAAAAACTATTAACTGCGGAAGTTTTATACTCCTCCATACTTTTCCATTATAATTTTTCCTATTATTTCAGTTTCTCTAATAGTTCTACCTGTTGTTTTAACTACAACACCATATCCTTTATCTGTCCAAGGTAAAACAATCTCAATCAACCCATCTTCACGTATCTTTTTAATAAATTTTCGCTCAAAAGAATTAAATGGCAACGAATTAATTATACCTATTACATAAGGACATCTGAGTAACCGTTTTGAAAACTCTGTTAACACATCGACTCCATGGTCACTTCTTAAAGATATTTTTTTATCTTTAACTTCCAAATCACTTTCTACCAAATCCGGTTCTTCACATAGTTGTATCTGTGGAATATGTAAATCAACATGTTGCTTTATGCAAATGTTTCTAACTGCATTAATATCGCCATCTTTTGTGATATTAATAAATGCATCTTTCCAGTCAGAATCGTAGATACTTAAAGCGGCCGAACTCAATATAACAGCTAATGGCAAGCCTATACACGATCTGCCGTTATAAAGCCACTCATGCATTAAGTATTCATCTTGCTCATTTTCTACTATTTCAGATTCATACGGAGAACGAAAAAAAGAAAAATAAAAATTTCTTATATTCAGAAAGTCTGGCATGCCTTGAATCATCTCATGTAATTTTTGATTATTTATGGGAGCAATTCTACATGTTGTAATGTTATATTTTCGCAGTGCCTGGTATACTTGGACAAAAGTTACTACAGAATCTTTGTTTATATCCTTTCTTCCATTTATGGACAATTCATTAAAAAACAAATCCAATTTCTTTTGTTTCCTCCCTACAGTTTATCACATCTGTAATATTCAAAATTTTCATACGTTATATTAATTCAGTCATAAGGATTCCCCATTCATCTAATAATCCTAAAGGATAATCACTTAAATTTCCTTTTTCATCTATATAAAGATTATCTACTTCTGTTTCCTGATCTTTATTTTTAGAAAAAAAAGAAACTCCTACTTTTTTATTACTTATTTGTTTGTTTTTTACAGCAACCCTTACCCCATTAATCACATGATCACTATGTGATTCACAAATAATCTGGCATCCATGGTTCGCTGCTAAACTTATCAGTCTTGCTACCATAGTCTGTCCCTTGGGATGAAGATGTGATTCTGGATTTTCAATTAGCAGCAGACTATTTTCGCCAGAAATAAGCAGTTCTACAACAAGAGGCAATACATATGGGATTCCAAATCCAACATTAACAGGCAGAAAAGAATCCGATACCAGTCTGTCCCCGCTATAGCTAATTGCCAGCTTTGCCTTTTCGATAGCCGGAAGTAATTCTGCAGATATCCGTATCCCTGGAGATATTTCTGCCATCCAGGCTGATACCTGATCGATCAGCCGATTTGTTTTTCCTGTTTGCAGGCACATTTCATCAGGGATGCGAATTTTCTCTCCCTCAAGTGCTAAAAAAGGAACTATAAATTCTCCCATCGTTCCCAATCGCGCCGCCCCATTCTTTCTCCAATTCTCAATGCTGTAGTGCTTTCTGGGGCCTATATGTTCTGCAGCCAAATAAGAAAATTGTCCAGAAAACAAAGAGGTATCATAATTTTCGCCTTTTCTCTCTCCAATCCGCATTAACTGATCGGTATTTGGCTTATCTGATTCATATTTATAACAGCAGTCATAGGTTACATCATTACTAAATTGAATGTAGAATCTTATAGTATCAGAAAAACCGCTTTGGCAGAAAATATCCTTACCAGTCCCCAACTGTATCATTTCTCCATTTGTGTATAAGTAATCTAATCCTGATTTATAATTTTCCCAAAAACTTTGTCTTAAAAGTAATAGTACTTGTATCACAGAGGATTTCCCCATCCCATTCATCCCAAAAAACAGATTTAAATTCTCTAATGGCAATAATAATTTCTTTATTGATTTAAAATTTTCTATTTGCATATAATTAATCATCTGCTAATACCTCTTGAAAAAGATTATAAATTATACTATGTCTGCTCTTAACATTATCTATAGCAGCAGTCCCACTCGTAATAATACCTACAAACTTTTTATCTTTCAGCAATTCAATATATTTTTTTAATAATTCATCTTTCTTTTCCAATAACTTTTCACATTCTTGCGTACTCAATTTTGCTAAATTAACTGCCACTGCATCATAAAGGGGTTTATTAATCTGTCCAAATCGCTCATTTGCATTAATTTTTCTAAAAGCTATATTGCCCAAAATATTAGCAGAGTATTTCATTGCTTTCAAAAAATCCCTGCGACACTTTTCGATTGTAGCTTTTGATTCTTTTTGTAATTGAATCATTACATCATTTAAATAATCTTCCAAATTACCTGAATATTGCTCTGTTCCTAACAAATAAAAGGCCATAAATCGATTTACAAATTCACAATCCAACATTCTTTTCGAATCTATTTTATTCCTTGTAGCTCTCACAAATTCTTCAGAATGTGCCAGTTCTTTTAATAGATTAGCTGCTTGCCCTCTATAAACAGAGTTTTTGATTTCTGCTGGTTCTAAAGTCAGTCCCCCTGTATTAATTCTCGTAAATATACTTGTTCTTACTTTATCTGGTGTCCCGGGCCTTATAACATAGGTAGATAATGCCTGTGATTTTATCCTTCTCTGTATAATGGGGGGAAGTTCTTCAAATTTTTTTCCTTCATACTCTTTTAAATACTCAAGGTTAGTCAATGCAAGGCGATCCCTATCATTTATATCAAGTACCATAAATCTCTTTATAGCATATAGTCTTTGCAAACCATCTACAACTATCAATTTATCATCGTCGGTACTGTCAAAATAAAATGTAGGGAGGGGAATGCGAATTATCAATGATTCAATCAATCTGCTCTGCTGCGTAGGATTCCACAAATCAGGATGTCTCTGAAAATCCGGTTCCAATAAAATGTTTTCGTATTTTAACTGATCAACTATATTAGAAACTACCATCGTCTGAGGCACAATATCCACATCTTTAGGATTAAAGGGTTCTGTTATTTCTTTCTCATAAGTTCCGGAATATAGATGTTCTTCTTCTACTGTATTTTTTTCAATACTCATAAAATTATTTCTCCATAAATATTTATCATTTTACCCCAAAAAGGGGCTGTCCTGAAAACCTATTCAGTGATAACCCCTAAACAAACTCTATACCGCAGAAGCATCTATGCCAGGCGGCCGTACTTTCTGGCTGTATCCCGGATTTCCTGTTTTAATTCTTCTGTCAGTTCTTCCTTTCTAATCCGCCATCTCCAATTGGTTCCCACTGTGGAGGGACGGTTTATTCTGGCTTCGTTTCCGTAGCCAAGGTAATCCTGGAGGGGGATGATGCAAAGATCTGCCCGGCTTCGCATAATCAAGGCAATCATGGATTTATGCAGAAGATTTTCAGGAGTATAACTGTCGCAGAGATAATCCCGCAGCATGGCCTTTTCTTCCTGGGTAATGCTCTTTAGCCAGCCTGCGGCTGTCTCGTTATCATGAGTTCCGGTGTAGGCTACGGAGTTGCTCTCATAATTGTGAGGAAGATAGTCATTGGCACAGCCCGTATCCCTGGAATCAAAGGCAAACTCCAACACCTTCATTCCCGGGAAGCCGCTGTCCCTTACCAGTTGGCGCACCGAATCCGTTACATAGCCTAAGTCCTCGGCAATGACTTCTTTTTCTCCCAGAGCTTCCCTGACCTTTAAAAACAAGTCCAGTCCCGGTCCTTTTTCCCAGTGGCCATCCTTGGCAGTCCCTGCCCCATAGGGAATCGAATAATATTCGTCAAAGCCCCGAAAATGATCGATACGCACCACATCATACTGACGGAAGCAATGTCTCAGCCTGTCAATCCACCAACTGTATCCGGTTTTTTTGTGGTAATCCCATCGGTATAAAGGATTTCCCCAAAGCTGTCCGTCTGCCGCAAAACCGTCCGGCGGACATCCCGCCACTGCCAGCGGCACATTGTTTTCATCTAATTGAAACAGCTCCGGATTAGCCCATGCATCAGCGCTGTCCATGGCCACATAGATAGGAATATCTCCAATCAGCTTAATTCCCTTCGAGTTCGCATATGCCTTCAACCGGTTCCATTGCTTATAAAACGTATATTGAAGATACTGATGGAATTCAATTTCAAAATACAGTTCTTTTCGGTAATAGTCCATAGCGTTGTTCCATCTGAGCCGGATGTCCTCGGCCCACTCTGTCCAGGGAGCACCGCCAAATCGGTCCTTTACCGCCATAAACAAAGCATAATCATTGAGCCACCAGCCATTGTTCCAGACGAAATCGTGGTACTCCCGGCACTGAGAAATATTGCTGCGCTGATAGGCTAGGCGAAGCAGAGGGTAACGGCTTTCGTAAATCTTCTTATAATCAATGTCCGTCTCCTCCTCTCCAAAATCCGCCTTTTCACACTCTTCCTCTGTCAAAACCCCCTCTTCCACCAGATCCTCCAGGCTGATAAAATAAGGATTTCCTGCATATGTGGAAAAAGATTGATAGGGAGAATCCCCATAGCTGGTAGGCCCTAACGGGAGGATCTGCCAATAGCTCTGTCCTGCCTCAGAAAGCCAGTCTACAAATTCATAAGCGCTTTTTGAAAAGCAGCCGATGCCGTACTTTGACGGCAGGCTGGTAATGGATAATAAAATTCCCGCTCTCCGTTTCACTTTTACGCCCTCCTAAACTTATATATTATAATCACAGCACTTCTATCATTACTCCGTAGTGATCTGAAACCCTTGGATAATAGCAGCCGTTGCAGATCACTCTAGAGGAAGCAATCCGCTCCTCTTTCCAGGTCCAAATACTGTCAATACGCATCCCTCCCGAGGCGCCTGCTTCTTTTTCCTTCCAGCCGTCAATGGCTCCCTCCACGGTAATACCATCATCCCGCTCTTCCGCCAGCAGGTACGTATCCTTCCAGCCTGAAGCCGTGACCAAATCGTAGCCCTGGTCTCTTACCTGAGCCGGACTGTTAAAGTCTCCCATAAGCCACAGGCCCTGTCCCAGCTCTTTTTTCGCCCTCAAGATCTGCTCCGCTCTGGCCCACTGTTCCGCAAAACTGTCGCGATCCTCCCACCAGCCCATATGGACGGTGTAAAACCAGGAACCATTTCCGCTGCCTGTGCGGATGCCCAGAATCTTACGGGTTTTCCAATTGGTATACTCACAGTCTTTGCTGATAAGGCCTTCATAAGTTTCTTCTATAGGCTCACGGCTGAATATGGACAGCCCTTCGTCATAACGGCTGTAGCCCATTTTTATGGGAAGCCAGGTCCAGAAGTAAGAAAGGCCGCCCTCCAAAAGCAGGGACGCCAGCCTGGCGGCGTGGTTGTCTGCCTTGACGTTTATAGCCTTTTGGCAGGGGACATAGCCTGTGAGAAAAGCTATGTCTGCCTCTTTTTCCAGAGCGGTCTGGTTCACCTCCTGAAAAGCCATAATGTCCGGCTGCTCTTTTAAAACAATCTTTGCAAACTGCTGTAATTTTTCTTCATAGCCCGGTTCTACCAAGCTGTGTGTGTTCAGTGTGATAATTTTCATAAGACTCCTTTACAGGATATCATTAATGTCGGATTTCAATACATCCGCCTTAGGACCGTAGATAGCCTGAATTCCATTATCTTTCTTTAACAATCCCAAAGCTCCTTCCGCCTTCCACGCTCCAAGATCCGCAACCTTTTCCGGATCCTTTACCGTAACCCGAAGCCTGGTCATACAGGCATCTACCAAAGTAATATTTTCCCGGCCTCCAAGGAGAGCGATAATTCTCTCTGCCTGGCTGTTTCCGGAACCTGATTCAGAACCAGAGGAAGTTTTTCCAGCAGCATTGTCCTCCCCTTCTCCGCTCTCATCGGTATAGTTGCCTAGGCGTCCCGGAGTGGCAAACCGGAATTTTCCAATCATATAATACGCCACTATGTAACCGATTGCAAAGAATGCAACCACGCAGATAATAAAGTGGATAATGTCGCCGGTAAGCCCTGCCTTTACTGACATAGGCACCCGGGTAATAAACTCCAGATTTCCGAAAGAATGAAGCCTTAAATCCACAATACCGGCCATGGCAAAGGCGCATCCTTGAAGCACTGCGTAAACCAGATACAATGGCAGAGCACAGAACATAAACATAAACTCCAAAGGCTCGGTAACGCCGGTTAAAAAGACTGCCAGCACTGTGGAGAGGAACATGGAGCGATACTGCTTTCTCTTATCCGGGTCTACCCTGCGGAACATGGCTAGGGCAATACCGGAAAGCAGGCCTGTAGCACCGATCATCTGCCCAACCTTAAAACGTGCGGGAATTACTGTTGCCATCAGGTTCTCATAGGATGCAGTATCTCCGGCATCCAGGAAATTAATAAGATCCGTAACCCATGCCAGCCACAGCGGATCCTGGCCAAATACTTAGGTTCCTGCCTGAAGGCCGGTCTGAATGGTGTAAGTACCTCCAAAAGAAGTGTAATTCATCGGAATGGTCAACATGTGATGAAGGCCAAAGGGCAGCAGCAAACGTTCTAAGGTTCCATAAATAAAAGGAGCCAGTACCGGGGATGTGGAAGAAGAATTGGCGATCCACACACCAAACGCATTAATTCCTGTCTGAACCACCGGCCAGATAACTGCCATTATCAAAGAAATAATCACGGACCATACAATGACTACCATGGGCACAAACCGCTTTCCATTAAAGAAAGACAGGGCATCCGGAAGCTTACGGAAGTTATAATACTTATTATACACGATTCCGCCTACAAATCCAGAGATAATTCCTACAAATACACCCATATTTAATGCCGGAGCCCCCAATACGGAGGTAAAATAGCCGTCTACCAGGATTTCCCTGCCAAAAAGAGTATGAGTTACCGCTGCCGGATCTGCCAGCATATCGCTTGTCACACCGAAAATCGCTCCGGTAATGACATTAATCAAAATAAACGCAATCACTGCTGCGAAAGCTCCGCCTGCCCGCTCTTTGGCCCAGGAACCGCCAATTGCCGCCGCAAACAGAATGTGCAGATTGTTAATAATAGCCCATCCGATATTTTCCATAGTGCTGCCGATCATCAGAATCATGTGGATGTCTGTTCCGCCCATCTGAACCAGTTTTCCCAAACTGATCATCAGACCGGCAGCCGGCATAACCGCAATCACCACCATTAAAACCTTGCCAAGTTTCTGAAGGAAATCAAAATTAATAGCTTTTTTCTCTTTCATACGAAAAACCTCCCTGTAATATTTTTGTTTCGCATTTCCTGCATTTTGTTGCGCTAATTCTACGCAACCGTTTGCATTAAATATATTACCATTGCATAAATTTTTCAAGTCTTTTCTTTATACATTTTCTATTTTTTCTGTTATTCACAATTTTTGCCTTGCTTTTCTGTGCATTGCGCCACTTTATTATGCAACTTTCTTTCATTCTTGCATTGAATTTGCGCTCACTCTCTTGACTTTCTCCCTTCTTTCTTCTAAAATAAGGATATGAGTTCACCTTAAGGAGGCGCCGCCTATGGCTGTTACAATCAAAGACGTTGCCGCCCTGGCAGGGGTCTCTCCCTCCACGGTATCCAGGACCTGCAACAACAATCCCTCTATCAGTGAGGAAACCAAGGAAAAGGTTCGCCGGGCCATGGCTCAGCTGGGCTATGAGCCCAATTTCCAGGCCAGCAATCTGGCAACCCAAAATTCCCGGGCTATCGGCATTATTCTGCCGGTGTCCGAAAAAGAAGCTTACGAAAATTCCTTTTATCTGGAAGCCATACGGGGAATCAGTCAATATTGTAATCAAAGACAGTATATTAATACGGTAATAACGGGAAAAGACGAGGAAGAAATTCTCAAAGTGGTAAAGACTATGACCAGAAGCGGTCAGGTAGACGGGTTTATTGTTCTCTATTCCCGGCAAAAAGATCCGGTCATTGATTATCTTTACGGAGAGGGGCTTTTGTATGTGCTGGTGGGAAAGGCTTACCAGTTTGCCAATCAGACCGTCTACATTGACAACGATAACCTTTTAGCCGGGCAGGAAGCCACAGAATATCTTTATGAAATAGGCCACAGAAAAATCGGCTATATCGGAAGCGACAGCCAGCTGCTATTCTCCGCAGATCGGAAATCCGGCTATCAACTGGCTTTAAGCCGGTTGGGCCTTCCCTTTAAACCGGAATACTGTGCAGAGGTTTACTCGGTTTCCACAGAGGGAAGCGAGCCTATCCGCCGGCTTTTAAGCCAGGAGGACAGGCCCACTGCAGTTATGGTAAGCGATGATATTCTGGCGGTAGCCTTAGAGCGGGTATGTATGGAAATCGGACTGTCCATCCCGAAGGACCTTTCCATTATTTCCTTTAATAACTCCCTGTTTGCAAGGCTTACCTCCCCTCAGCTTACTTCCATTGACGTAAATTCCCTTCAGCTTGGCATGGAGGCGGCATCCCAGATGATTAACCACATTGAAAACCCCAATCTTCTGGCCACCAAAATTATTGTTCCTCATTCCATTATTGAGCGGGACAGCTGCCGGGCTTTATAGTTCTCCGGAATCAAATTTTCCCGAATGTTCCGCCAAATCCATCAATTTCTCCGGGTCACAGATAATAATTTTGTGACCCTCCTTTTCGATTATCCCCATCTTTTTTAAACTCAGCATAATCTTAGATACCGTCACCGAATGAACTCCCAGATACCGGGCAAGCTCAGTGTAGGTAAAATAATTCTGAAGCTCCAGCCGGCCCTTTTTCCAATCCGCCAATTGCAGCAGGGTTCTGCACAGCCGTTCTGTAGTGTGTTCCTCCATAGCCGTGTGGTTGTGAGTAATCATCTCCATAAAATGTCTGGAAATGCAGGCCCCGATTATGCAGGCAAACTCCGGATCCTCTTTAATCTTTCTCTCCACCACTAAAAAAGGGACCTTATACAGCACACACTCGGTCTTGGTGTACAAGGAACAATAATGGTACATTCCTCCGCTTCCTCCATTGCCGCCTGCCATTTTCCAGGAGTGAGAAAGGAAAAAGGGCACTCCGCCGATTACATCCCCCTCTTTAAAGTAATGATAGATAATCTCCTCCCCGTTCTTTGTAAAGCGTACCAGGGCGCATACTCCGGATACCAGATAGTGAAGCTGATTTTCCTGATTATTAATAGAAGAAAAATACTGATTTTTCTCTTTGCGAAATCGAATCCCTTCTTTTTGAAAAAATTCTTTTACATCCATATCATTTTCGCCTTCTCCTGTGCATATTTACCTCTGAATGTTTAGTAATTGCTATTTTTTTGCCGTCGGACCTATGATATTATTTTAACAGAATATTTGTACAAATTCAACAGCAAAGGAGAATCGCCATGAATGGTAAAAAAAGTTATTACATTCACAGTCTCATCGGTATTTTAATTATGGTTATCTTCGCCTTCATTCCTCCCTTTGGGCCGGTAACAGAGGTGGGTGTAAAAGTTCTTGGAGTATTCCTTGGAACCATGTATCTGTGGACTTTTGTGGATACCCTGTGGCCCAGCCTGTTTGGCGTGCTGATGATGGGGTTAACTGGTTTCGGAAATTTCAATTCTCTGTTATCCTCTACTTTTGGCAGTCCCATTGTGGTAATGCTGTTTTTTGTAATTCTTATGACCGGCGCTATTACAGAGGAAGGCGTATGTGAATACATATCCCGCTGGTTCATTACCCGTAAAGTCAGCAACGGGCACCCCTGGATCTTTACTGCCTTGTTTTTAACCGGTGTTTACATGATTTCCGTGCTGACTGCCCCCACTCCCACTATCTTTATCTTCTGGCCCATCCTCTACAGCCTTTTCGCCACTCTGGGCTACAAAAAAGGGGACAAGTACGCAACCTTAATGCTTATCGCCGTTGTTATGGCCGCCTCTTTCGGTTTTGCAACTACTCCTTTTAAGGGCGCTTTAACCGGGCTTTTAGGCAACTACGCCAAGGTAACCGGCGCTCCCATTGAGTACCTTTCCTTTATGGCAATCTCAGTTCCAGTATCTTTAGCCGGTCTGGCTGTTATTATTTTATCCATGCGATTTATATTTCGTCCGGATATTACGTTGTTAAAAGATGTAAATGTTGAGATTTTTAATAAAAAACCCTTGCCTCCTATGAACCTGCGCCAAAAGTCCATGACGCTTGCCCTGATTATTTTTATTATCTGGGTACTGTGTCCGCCTCTTTTGCCTGACAGCCCCATTAAGCAGATCCTGACTGCCTCTCAGAATGCCATCCCAGTTCTGATTATTGCTGTCTGCTGTTTCTTAAATGTAGAAAGCAAGCCTTTAGTAAACTTTAATGCCATTGCCGCCAAATATATGATCTGGCCGGTTGTGTTGATTGTAGGTTCCGCTATGACCATTGGAAACGCCCTGACGGATGAAGCTACCGGCATCACCGTTCTGTTAAAAAGCGTGCTGACCCCGGTATTTGAAGGCAAGAGTCCTTTGATATTTACCATCGCTTGTGTTACTATCGCCTGTATTCTCACCAACGTGTGCAACAACATGGTAGTGGGCATGCTGCTGATTCCTATCATTCATGTATTCTCTATGGAAATCGGCGCCAGCGCCGCCGTAATCACATCCCTGTCTATGTATATGGTCTGTATCGCTGTGGTAACCCCTGCCGCCTCCACCACCTCCGCTATTCTTCATGGCAATTCTGCCTGGATGAATACGGGAGAGATCTACAAGTATGGTATTATTATGACGGCTTTAAGCTTGATCACCGTATTGGCTGTGGGCCTTCCCATTGCCGGCCTGCTCCTTGGCTGACCGTGAAGTATCCTGCATTTTTGTGAAAAATGGAAAAAATCGTCTCGGAAAAACCCAGGAAATATAGAAATAAAAATATAGTATTCTTTTTCATTTTGTGTTACACTACTGCTATGTTTTTTAAATTCAATATACGGAGGTCAATATGAAGAAGGTATACGAAGGCAAAACCAAAGATGTGTTCCAGCTAGATAACGGCAATGTACTGTTAAAGTTTAAAGATGACTGCACTGGTAAGGACGGCGTATTTGATCCAGGAGAAAATTCCGTAGGTTTAACTATTGACGGCATTGGCAAAGCCAATCTGGAAACCTCTATCCATTTCTTTGAACTGCTAAAAGAAGCGGGAATCAAGACCCACTACGTAAGTGCAAACGTTGAAGACGCAACCATGGAGGTACTGCCTGCTACTGTATTCGGCAAAGGCCTCGAAGTTATCTGCCGTTTAGTTGCTACCGGAAGCTTTATCCGCCGCTACGGCGCATATATTGAAGACGGTACCGAACTTCCCGGAGGTTATGTGGAAGCAACTTTTAAGGATGACGACCGATGCGATCCCCTTGTAACCTGTGAAGGTTTAGTTGCCCTTCATATTATGAGTAAAGAGATGTTTGAGTCTATGAAAGAACAGACATTAAAAATCACCAAGATTGTTGCTGATGATCTGGCAAAGAAGGATTTAAAACTTTACGATATTAAGTTTGAGTTCGGTTACAATAACGGAGAGGTTATCTTAATTGACGAAATTGCCAGCGGTAATATGCGGGTTTATAAAGACGGAAAGATTGTAGATCCTATGGATTTAACTTCGATTATTTTAGGAAAGTAATTTTAAATAAGGGGCTGTCAGGAAATCACATCTTGAGCGCTCCTTATTTTGATTCTTTTGACTTTTGCAGTAGATATTTAAGGAGAACGAACACGCATGCTGTCCGTTCTTTTATGACTTAGGGAGGAAAAGAAGTATGACTATATTATCACCAGTATCTATTGCCTTGTTTGCAGGCTTGCTTATGACGCGTGTATTTAAGCCCCTTAAACTGCCTGCTGTAACAGCCTACTTAATTGCCGGTATCTTGATCGGACCGTACTGCCTGGGTACCCTCAATATCAAAGGACTGGGATTTACATCATTGGAAGCAGTCAGTCAAATGTCGGTTATTTCAGAGATTGCTCTGGGATTTATTGCATTTTCCATTGGTAACGAATTTAGACTGGAAGAGTTAAAGCAAACAGGAAAGCAAGCAACCATAATCGGTATTTTCCAGGCGCTGAGCGCAACCATATGTGTGGATGCCGCATTGTATATCGTCCATTTGATGATGCCAGATAAACTTACGCTTTCGCAGCTGCTCACACTTGGCGCAATTGCGGCTGCAACCGCACCGGCCGCAACTCTTATGGTAGTCCGCCAGTATAAAGCGAAAGGGCCTCTTACCAGCCTGCTTCTTCCGATTGTAGCATTGGATGATGCGGTCGGCTTAATTATATTTGCCATATGTTTCGGTATTGCAAAAACTCTTATCAGCGGTACAGTAGATTTTATTTCCATTTTTATCAATCCGTTAATCGAAATTATTGCCTCCCTGTTTCTTGGTTCTATCATGGGATGGGTGCTGACACGGCTTGAGAAGTCATTTAACTCCAATACCAATCGTCTGAATCTGACGATTGCTCTGGTCTTTGTCACAACATCTCTCTCTTCCCTGGGTTTCCAGGCAGGGCCGGTATATATAGGTTTTTCTTCCCTTCTTGTATGCATGATGTTAGGAACCGTTTTCTGCAATATCTGTCCGTTGTCTCATGATCTGATGGCAGCTACTGATAAATGGACCTCGCCTCTGTTTGCCGTATTTTTTGTTATCAGCGGCGCGGAATTGGAGCTTGGCGTATTTCATGAAGCCGCAATCATTCTAGTCGGTACAGTATATATCATCTTCCGTTGCATGGGTAAATATATCGGTACTTTCCTGAGTGCCAAAGCGCTCAGGTGCGATGCACGAATCTGCAAATATCTTGGCATTACGTTATTCCCGCAGGCAGGCGTTGCACTGGGAATGTGTGCAACGGCAATGCAGCTTGGAGAACAGGGACGTTTAATCCGGAACATTACGCTGTTTGCCGTACTGGTTTATGAATTATTCGGACCGCTCCTGACTAGGCAGGCACTTACCGCCGCCGGTGATATTAAACCGATGTCAGAAGAAATTAAGAACCGCCGCGAAACGAAACTGAAGGATGCAGAGGAACAGGGTAAGAGGCAGCATTATAATGTGTTAAAAGGAAATGACAAAGCATCTTCTTAAAGATGCTTTGTCATCTCCTGACTGCCCCATTTTTTCAAATATTACAGTCCCATCTTCAAATAAGCTTCTCTCGTCTCCTCTGGAACCATACATCCGCCGGTAGCCCAGGCAATGTGGGTCGCCTGTTCCATTTTATCGGAAAGCCCCATCTTCTCTACGTAGGCGTTTAACTCCTTTGGGCGAATAAGTGCTGCAAAGGAGGCGCAGGAGCTTGGTTCAATAAAAATATCTTCACTATCCAACAGACCTCGCATCAGGTCATACAGCTTTTTATCCTCAATAGTAGCAATTCCGGATAACATGGGCTCAATTACCCGGCCTACAAATGCAGATGGGCGTCCTACTGCAAGACCGTCTGCGTCAGTTCTTCCGTCAATGCCAATATCTTTTACACTGATTCCGTCCTGCAGTCCGGTAGCCATCCCCAGCATCATGCAGCAGGCATGGGTCGGCTCAGTAAAGAAGCAATGCACATTATCCCCATAGAGCTCCTTGATTCCGTAGGTAACTCCTCCCGGCGCTCCGCCAATTCCGCAGGGGATATAAACAAACAATGGATGGTCTGAGTCAACCGCAATGTTCTGCTCTTCCAACTGCGCTTTAAGGCGCTCACCTGCCACACTGTAGCCCATAAACAGGTTTTGTGAATTCTCATCGTCTACAAAATAGCTCATAGGATCCGCATCTGAATTCTTTCTGCCTTGTTCTACCGCTGCACAATAATCGTCCGAATATTCTATTACCTCAACTCCCCGGCTGCGAAGCAGATCCTTTTTCCACTGCTTTGCATCTGCGGACATATGGACAATCACCCGAAAACCGAGCTTTGCACTCATAATGCCAATACTCATCCCCAGATTTCCGGTGCTTCCTACCTGCACAGTATGCTTTCCAAAAAACTCTACAAACTCCGGATTTGCCAAAATGCTGTAATCATCGGTTTCCTTTAACATTCCGGACTCCAGAGCCAAATCTTCCGCATGTTTTAATACCTCATAAATACCTCCTCTGGCCTTTACAGAACCGGACACCGGCAAATGGCTGTCCATTTTCAACATCAGATTTCCTGTAATCTCCGCATTGTATTCTCTATTTAAAAATTTCTTCATCTCCGGTATTCCGCGCAGTTCAGATTCAATAATGCCACCTGTTGCTTCAAGCTCCGGAAATACTTTCTTTAAATAGGGAGCAAACCTCTGCAAGCGGCGGCTGGCATCTTTAATTTGATCCGGATGTACCAAGGTAATGTTCTGTTCTGATTCCGGCACCATTTTATCATTCAGCCAGAATGTTTCTTTTAATTGTGCTGCATCCGCCACAGCCGGAATTGTATTTACATATTTCTGATATTCAGCATTCATAATTTATTCTCCTCTTTCCTTCAGATATCCGTTAGCCGGATCCATAAATTCTTTGGTCAGCTTCCGCACCTGGGGTGCCAGACAAATCAAAGCCGCAATATTGGGAATTATCAACAATCCCAAGGCGCAATCCTGAATAGACCATACCATATCAATGGTGCTTAAGCTGCCTATAATAATGATGAACGGGAAAAGAATCCGGTAAATTTTTGCCCAGCCAGGCTTTTTCAAATAGTTAAGGCTGACGTGTCCAAAATACCACTGGCTCATTAAAGAAGTACTGGCAAAAAGAATCAAACTGATATAAATCACATACTGCATTCCCGGAAGTACAGTTTTAAAAGCCGCCCCCGCCAGCGTAGAGGCATTTGTATGATACGTGTTGGCTCCGGTAATCAAAACCGTAAATCCTGTGGTGCTGCAAATAATCATTGTATCCACAAACACTTCAATTACTCCATAAAGTCCCTGGCGCACCGGATGATCTACCTCCGCTGAGGAATGAAGCACTGCCGCAGATCCTTCCCCTGCCTCATTGGAATATAAGCCTCTTGCCACGCCGAAACGCATAGCCTCCCGCATGGTAACGCCTGCTAAAGCTCCGGCTCCTGCCTCAAAGGTGAAAGCCCCCTTAAATATAGAGACAAACATGGCTGGAATCTGTCCCAGATTAAGCAGAAGTACTACAAGTCCGCCGGCCACATAAATACTGGCCATAACCGGAACAACTCTCTGTGCCACCTGAACCAGCCTCTTAAATCCGCCGCTGATGATAAAGCTCATTACGGCTGCCAAAATTAGTCCCGTAAGTAAAAACGGGGCCTGAAATCCTTCGTTTACTACATTTGAAATGGTGTTGGCCTGAATCAGAGTACCTCCCGCATTCTGGATAAACAACATACATGCCACAAAAATACCGGCCCATTTCCACTTCATGCCATATTCAATATAATACATGGGGCCGCCGTTAATATTCCCCTGCCCGTCTTTCCCATGGTATTTCATTCCCACTACAATTTCCCCGAATTTGGTCGCCATTCCGAAAAACGCCGCTACCCACATCCAAAGCAGCGCCCCGGGACCTCCGGCTAAAATTGCCGTAGATACGCCTACAATATTGCCGCTTCCCACGCAGCTGGCAATAGCCGCGCAAAGCGCCTGGTAAGAAGAACACTTTTTCTCGTCTTTTACCTTGGCCTTCTCCTTTTTTAAACCAAAAAAACCTTTTTTTAAAAGAGCTGCACATCTTAACTGAACAAAACCAGTCATCACAGTATAGAAAAGGCCAAGGCCTAAAAGGGCAATTAAAAGCCAGTCTCCCCATAAAAAGTCGGCAAGAGTTTTAAAAACCGCTTCTATTTTGGCCATAAGTCATTTCCTCACTTCAGAAGATTTATACCCTGTGCATCCGGAAGCTGCGCCCCCATAATTGCTGCCAAAGTGGGAGCAACATCAATCAGGCGGGCATTTTCCACATTCCCTTTTTTAATGCCTGCTCCGGTAATCATAAAGGAGGCCCGCATCTCCGGAAATTCCTCGCTGTAACCGTGCTGGGCTTTCTGAGTCAGCCTGGTGCGGCAGTATTCGCCGTCCACATCATCTCGAAGCTCATAGCCTTTTTTAGAAACCAATATGTAAGCAGCATCCGGGAACCCGCCCCTTACTTTTGCCTGTTCCGGATTTACTACTTCTAAAATGCCGCTTTCCGGATCGGTTAACAGCCCGTCTAGTATAGATTTAAGGGTATCTGCCGCTTCTTTATCAGAGGGATCCGCCAAACGGATTTCTGCAGTTCCTCCTGCTCTCTGACTGTACGCTTTCCATGCAATTACCTTTCCTGTCTCATCTGTTTCAATTAATCCGGCTTTCTTTAATAAAATATTAGGAGAGATGTTATGGGTATTGTTGAGGGAGCCATGATCAGATACCACACATACAACCAGATTTCCTTCTGTAATGCGCTCCGCTTCTTCAATCAGCCGGCCCACCATGGCATCGATTTTCTCCAGGCTTGCTTTCGCTTCATCGCTGTATACGCCATTCTGGTGGGCGCTCTCATCAAAGCTGGCAAAATACGCAGACAGGAAGAACGGCTTCTCCTTCACTACCGGAGCCAATTTATTTTTCAGAACCCACATTGCCGCTTTTCCTCTCTGAGCATCTCCTGAGTCAGAAAGATCCAGACCTCCTGCATAGGTTCCGATTTCTTTTTCCATCTCAAGAATCATTCCCTGAGGCTTGGCAACTGCATCAATGAATCTGCTGTCAATCTCGCTTCCGTCCCACCAGAACTCCGGGGCAATAAAATCTCCCTTTGCTCCGACAGAAGTGGGGAAAGCAACGCTTGCCGACCAATACCCGCTCTCTTTTGCCGCTTCCCATAAGGTTTTTACTTTGGTATTAGCAAACCAATGCCACGCTCCCAAGTGCTGGCCTGTGGGATCAAAAATACCATTATTTACAATTCCATGAACTGCCGGGTTCGTTCCGGTTATCATGCTCTGATGACAGGGATAAGTAAAGGTAGGAAAAACGCTCTTCATTCCTTCTCTCGCCGCAGCCCCTTTTTCGATAAAGTATTTGGTAATATTAGGGAGGCTGACTCCTACTTTTTCCTGTTCAAAGACATAATCCGGCTTCAATGCATCTACAGAAATAAGCAATACACTTGGTTTTTGATTCATAATATTAATCGTTCCTTTCTTTTGAAATCACTACTCTTACACCTGCATCTTTAAAAGCTTGAATCTGCTCCTCAGATGCCTCGGAATCAGTAATAATCATGGAAATCTGCTCGATTCCACACATCTTCACAAGGGAATTTATCCCTAGTTTGGAGCTATCTGCAATAACAATCGTTTTTGCGGCTGCTTCCATCATCTTATTTTGCACAATAATTTCGTCCATTCTCTGATAAGTAATGCCGCGCCCCACTGAAATACCGCAGGTAGTAAGGAAAAATATGTCTACATTAATTTTAGAAAATATGAGCGTAGCAATATCAGACACAAACGCTTCTTCATCAGAACGGTAAATCCCTCCTGTTAAAACCAAGGTAATCCCTTCCGCATCTGCCAGTTCATTGGCAATAGCCAAGGAATTTGTGACAACCGTGAGGGTGTGAAACCTTCCTTTGATAGCCTTGGCAAGAAGCAGGGAAGTAGTACCGGAATCCAGGGCTACAGCCTGACCTTCCTGAATATAATTTACTGCTTCCAGGGCAATCTCCTCTTTGCTGATAGAATGCTCTTCCTTTCTCTTATGAAAAGATGTATAAGGCAGTCCCTTCTCTTGGGATACTTCCGCTTTCATAGCCCCTCCGTGAATCCGCCTCAGCATTCCTTTTGCCTCCATATTTTCCAAATCCCTTCGGACGGTTTCTCTGGAGATATTTAAAAGGCTGCAGAGAGCCGTCGCTTTTACGCTTCCGTCCCGATCCAGCACATTCAGAATTTCTTCATATCTTTGTTCTGATAACATATATTCCAACTCCTTTAAACTTGTCAAATCCGCTTTATATGTTATATAGATTAACATACTTTTACACACATTGCAACTACTTTTTGCAACTTTTTACACATTTTTGCAACTAATTTTTTTGTATAATATGGAAGCAATCATTTATTTTACACATTTTTGCATTTTTTTACACATTAGCACTTGACATTACACACTTTTACAACTATACTTAATATTGTCAAATCCGCTTGGCAAAACCCAATATCACAAAAATGTGGGAGGTATTATTAGTATGGCTGAACAAGCAAAAAGAAAAATAGATAAGAAATGGATTTCCTTTGGCACCTTGATGCTGGGCGCCGGAACAATTTACAAACTGGGATTTTTAAAAGATGCATTTTATGTACCGATGCAGGAATTTATGGGTTTGTCCCACACCCAGATCGGCACTGCCATGAGTATTGCCGGACTAATTTCCACTTTTGGATTTCTGGCCTCCATTTATTTAACAGACCGTGTCTCTAAAAAAATTATGATCCCACTGTCCCTCGTCAGTATCTGTCTGTGCGGAATTTGGCTTTCGTCCTTCCCCTCCTATGGAGTCTTTCTTCTGATTTACTGTCTGCTGGCCGTCTGTGCGGATATGCTCTACTGGCCTACCATGTTAAAGACAGTACGTCTTTTGGGCAACGAGGATGAGCAGGGACGTATGTTCGGAATCATGGAAGCAGGACGGGGCCTGATGGATACCATTATCGCTTTCAGCGCGCTGGCTATCTTCTCCGCTTGCGGAAGCAATGCATTTGGCCTTAAAATGGCAATCCTGTTTTATTCCGTTGTTCCCGGCGTAATCGGTGTAATTTTGTATTTCCTCCTGGAACCAGATGAAAAAGTTCCCCAGACTAATACTTCCGGCGAAGCGATTAGCGCAAATAAGCAGGCCTTAAACGGTGTAATCCGCGCATTAAAAAATAAGAATATCTGGCTTGTATCCTTTAATGTATTCCTGGTATACAGCGTTTACTGCGGACTGACCTATTTTATTCCTTTCTTAGAAGAAGTATATGCCCTTCCGGTAGCTTTAGTAGGCGTTTACGGAATCATTAACCAATATGGTTTGAAAATGCTGGGAGGCCCTGTAGGCGGATACATAACAGACAAGGTGCTGCACTCCGCAACCAAATACCTTCGTATTGCTTTCGCTATTGTTGCGGTAATTTTAGCAGTCTTTACTATTCTTCCTCATCAGAATATGGGCGTTATCCTTGGTATGGCTATTACCATTACTATCAGCGCCTTCGTTTACAGTATGCGAGCTATCTTTTTCGCTCCTATGGATGAGGTGGATGTTCCCCGTGAAATTACCGGATCCGCAATGTCTCTCGGCTCTTTTGTAGGCTATTTGCCCGGCGCATTTATGTATGCCGTATACGGAGGAATTCTGGACAGATTCCCCGGCATCGGCGGATACCGAATTGTTTTCGCTATTATGGCATGTTTTGCAGTGGGCGGTATTTTACTAAGTACCTATATCTTAGCTCTTATTAAAAAAACAAAGGCTGCCTCCCGGCAACAAAAATAGCAAAAGTATTGTCGCTAATCCTGTTTTTTAGCTCTTTCAGTACAAAATAAGAATCTCCCATAGAATTCTGGTTTTTCAGCACCTGATTCTATGGGAGATTTTTATTTTCATATTTCTTTGTTGTACTGCTTTTTATCCCTTTATTATATCCCTAACAAGGCAATGTTTCAAGAAACTTCAGTCTCTTTTTCTGATACTTTCTTTTTTGATATCCGGATCTTTTTTCCTTCTTTTTTCCAGATTGCTACAGCCCCGATTACAAATATTGTCAAAACCGCTGCTATCCATCCGGTAAGGTCTTTTTCCGGCCTCAGAATTACAAACTCACCAGGTCCGTTCATCTGGAATACCAGATAATCCCCGTCCCATCGGCATTCTGCTTCTTCCGGCCCTCCGTTTTTCATAATCGCTGCCTTAGAATCCTTTGGATATCCTTCTGCCAGGACGTGAACGGTAATGATTTCCGGCATAGAAACGCCCTCCGGCTGCTGAATGGAATAGGTGTACCGGTCTTCCTCAATCCTTTCCGCTATTAGCCTGGTACCAGGGTAGAAGTTTGCCTCTGCCAGCATAAGGGGTTTTTTATCCTCTGAAGATGCAATGGTGGTATTCCATGCTTTATAGATTGCCCGAACCTTTTCATTTCCTGTGATGCAGGACAGATCCTTTTCTTCCCATTCATAGTAATATCCATCCTTCTGGGGAACGAAAGGAATGTCCTCCGGGTTTACCCCGCTTCCATACTGACATAAAACTCTTTTTATCACCTGGTCTTCTACCAGAAATGTCACTGTCAGACTTCCAAATTCCTCCGGCACCTGTTCCAAGGTTCGGAATGTTTCATAGGGAAGCCCCTGAGCCTGGGCCTCATAGGTAATCCCGTCTACTGCTCCGATTCCTTCTTCTACATAAATATTTCCTGCAATCGTCCCCTCTTCATCCGCATCTCCGGCGATACTGCCGATCCACTCTCCTTCTCTGCTTTTAAAGGAAACCATAGCGTAATTTTCCTGAATATCGGTTCCCCGTCCGGCAATTCCCCCTAAATAATTCTTTCCGTCAACAGCGCACATGCTGTAATTTTGGCGCAGCATAAAGCCACTGTCTCCGGCAATTCCCCCGGCATAATCGCCTTCTTTTGCCGTCACGTCTCCATAGTTCTGATTCTGAACCAGAGCGCCCATGTTGGCTTTTCCTACAATTCCTCCGGCATAATCATTTTTCACATTAATTTCGCCCTGATTTTTGCAGCTCAGTACGATTGCCTTGGCACTGCGTACCATATTCAGCGTCTTTTCATCTTCTGTCTCCAAGTCCTGCTCCGGATCCGCGCTTACCTCTACTCCGATGATCCCTACAATTCCTCCGGACTGATAATCTGATGAAACCATTCCTTGGTTGACGCACTCATAAACCATTCCCTCCGACGGTTCCCCCTGCTCTGCATCAGAAATATCCTCAAATAGTTCCTTCTCCTCTTTTGCCTGATCGATTCCATCTGAAATGGTATCCCGCATTCGCTCAATCTGGTCTTCCATCTGATTTTTCTGGTCGCGAATCTGATTCCGGCTTACCCTTAAATCATCTGTCAGGGTATCCATATCGCCGGAAAGCAGATCCAACTCCATGGTCATCTCATCATCCATATTTTCCAGGTCTCTTTTTACCCGGTCCCTGTTTATCCGAATTACATCCAGCATTATGCTGGCCTCTGACTGCAGATCCTCCAGATCAAAGGCAAAATCGTCTATTCCCCCTATTACATCCTCCGGCAGATGCACCACCAGATAATCAATATCTCCCTTCAGCTGTTCACTGTACTCCAAAAGCTGCTTCAGCGTCTGAAGGCGTTTTGTAAGCCACTGCTTCAGGCTTTCTGTGTCGTGAATATCCCCTTCATACCCTGTCTCCAGATTTTTCTCCAGCTCCTGAATCAAAAGGATTTTTTCTTTAGCATCCCTTAGTTTTCTTTCTGTCTCCCGGCCGGTCAGATCAAAATCCATCCGTTCCAGAATTTCCTGAATTTCTTCTGTGGATCGATCCATACTTCTGTCAAATCGGTTTCCATCGTCTTTGTAGACGTCCTTATAGACTTCCCCGATATTTTTGACATTTCCCATCCGAGCGTCTACCTGGTCTAAATTGCCGGACGCATTATCTCCGGCCTGCTCTAAAAGCCTGGATAAGTTATGTTCCATGTCGGACAGAGTATCCAGCTGATCTTCCAACTGGCCAAATACATCTTCATCATAGGAAATTGTCAGATAAGGCTCAAACTGTCCAATAATTCCGCCTGCATCCTTTCTTCCCTGAATCTCTCCGTAATTAAAACATCTCTCCACCAGTCCGCTCTGCCGTCCTGCGATTCCGCCTAGATTATATCCCGTATGAGGATACCCTACTGCCCCATAATTTTGACAATCTCGAATGGTTCCAAGAGACAGTCCGGAGATTCCTCCTGCATCATTGACTCTTTCCACTCGAATGCTTTCTTCCAGACTAATTCCGCCTGACGAGAACGCTTCTGACTCTGCCTCAGCATTCTGGTCTGTAGCATTAATTCCCCCGCGGTTTATACATCCCTCTACCAGTCCTTCGTTCAATCCGGCAATTCCTCCGGTTTTCAGGTTTCCGGTTATCGTTCCCTCATTGACACACTTCCGGATGATTCCCCCGGATTTATTGATTCCGGCAATTCCTCCCAAAGCTTCCTGGCCCGTTACCTCACCGGAAAATTCACAATTCTCAATAGTTCCCTTATTACTTCCTGCGATTCCGCCAATATCTGTACGGCTTCCTTCCGGGGAAATGGTTCCCTGCACTTTTAAATTTTTTACCGTGGCATCCTCCTCTATGCAGCGGAACAGCCCCAGATCGGAACCGGAAAAATGAATGGAAAGCCCGGTAATCTTATGTCCGTTTCCCTCAAAGGTCCCGGCAAATACAGGGATCGCCTGAAAATCTGCTCCTGTCAGATTAATGTCTGCCTCTAAGCTGAATACCTTTCCTTTGGAAAAAGATTCTGAAGTGCAATTCCTGCCAAATTGCACAAGCTCCTCTGCCGTATGGATTTCCACGATTTCCTGGGCAAAGTCGGATGTCTGTTCCTGATTTTCCTTTTGGGCCGCCATAGCCTCTATTGCCCACAGACTGCTGCTCTCTACTGCACCTGCCATTAAAACAGCCGCCAGAACAACCGCCAGATTCTTTTGTTTCCATCCGTATCTTTTCTTATTTTTAATCGTTCTCATCCCTTACGCCTCCTCTCTTTCCTGTCCTCGTCTCACTGCTCTGGTCAGCTCTGTTTTATCAATCAGTTTGTCGCAGACCATCAGAAGCTGCGGCAGAACGGTCATAACCAGAATAATCGAAATAAATGCTCCCCGTCCCAATACCTTTCCCAATGAGGCGATAACCGCATTGCTGGTCACTGCCCCGATAACGAATCCGGCACAAGTCAAAATTGCCCCTGATGTGATAATGGTAGGAAATGCCTGGTTTAAAGATTCCACCACTGCTGCCTTCCGGTCAGGCATAGTCTTTCTTAAATCCAGGTATCGGCTGGTGATTACGATAGCATAGTCAATAGTCGCGCCCATCTGGATAGAACTGACCACAAGGTAGCTTAAAAAGTACATGGTAGAGTTCGTCAGATAGGGCATAGAAAAGTTCATCCAGATACTTCCCTGAATCGTCAGCACCAAAAGAAACGGCAGCCCTGCGGACTGGAAGGTAAACAATAAGATAATCCCTACAAACAGCGCCGTCAGCACACTGATAATCACATTATCTCTCTGGAAAGAGCTGCTTAAATCATAGTTGCTGGTAGCATCCCCTACTACATAGACCTCGTCATAGTATTCCAGGGCAATATTCCGGATCTCGTCAATGGTTTGAAACGTTTCCTCTCCTTCCACCGCTCCCTTCAGTGCAAACACCAGGCGGTCATATTCTTCTCCTTCCAGCTGTTCTCTGGCATCGCAGACCGCCTCATACAAGTCATCAATTTCCTCTGACAGCTCCTCATCAAGTTCAATTCCGCCCTTTTCCTTCTGCTCATAGATGAAATCCACCATGTCGATAATGGAAATCTCATAATCATCCAAATTCTTCATAAAGGCGCTGTACTGCTCTCTGTCAATAGCATAAAACCGGTACAGCATCCGCACCAGATCCAGATCCACCTCAGCCACCTCAGAAAATTCTCTGGGGTTTAATTTGTCCACCAGAATATATTTTCCGTCATCGTTTACTTCCACATTAGCCAGCCCCAGCGCCATATCTACTTTTTCCAGTGCTTCTAAGCGTTTTAGTATCTTCCCTTCTTTTTCATAATTTCCCCGGGGAACCACTATCGCCATGGTGTTGGTCACCTCAAAGGTTTCATCTATCCGCTCCTTAGAGGCCATAAATTCATTTTTCTTGCTGGATTCAATGGAATTAATATCATATATGTAGGGGCATTTTCCGGAAAAAATACTAGCGGCCGCCACAACCGCTAAAAATATCGGAATGGTAATATAGCGGAGTTTCACCACCATTTTTCCCCAAAAGTTAATCCGGGGCACAAAATTACGGTGCCCGGTCCGTTCAATGGCGCCGGAAAACATCATAATCAAAGCCGGCATTAAAAGAAAGACGGTCAAAAGACTCAGGATAATGGCTTTTGTCAGCACACTGCCCAAATCCATGCCAATTCCAAACTGCATAAACATCAAAGCCACCATACCAGATATCGTGGTCAGGCTGCTAGAGGAAATTTCCGGAATTGCCTTGCTTAACGCTACAATAAGGGCCTCTACAGGTTCTTTTGTCTCCCTCTCCTCCATAAACCGGTGAAACAGAATAATGGCATAGTCAATGGCAAGAGCCAGCTGCAAAACAGCGCCCACTGCGTTGGTTACAAAGGAAATCTCCCCAAACCAATAGTTAGTTCCCATATTCAAAAGAGCCGCTACGCCGAAGACAATTAAAAAAATTACGATCTCCATGTAGGTTTTAGAGGTAAACAGGAGAACGACCAGAATAATCAGAACAACAATTACGATAATTACCCGCATGTCTGCTTTTAAAGCTGCCGCGTCATCCTTATCTACCGTGGTATATATATAGGAAGAGTATCCGTCCAAAGTCTCCCTGATCTGTGCCATTGCCAGCTGTGATTTTTCCGTATCTTCCTCTTCCTCAAAGGTAATCGTATAGAGAGCAGAGGCATCCTTGTAATAATTTGCCCTGTCATCATTGTCGTACCGGCTGTTCTCTTCATCATAAAATGACACAGCAGAAATTCCCGGAATCTCTTCCAGTTCCCCGGCTAATTCCAAAGCCTTTTTGTAGGTAATGTTGCTGACCAGAACTTTGGCTGTTCCAAAAGTGGTAAATTCCTCGTTCATAATATCCAGCCCCTGTCTGGTTTCCGTGTCCTCTGACAGATATTCGGTCAAGTCATTAATCACTCCTACCTTAGGAATGGAAATCACACTGTAAACACAGGCCAGAGCAAAGAGCGCAATAAAAGCCTTTCGCTTATTCACAATAAAAGTCGCCAGTTTCACCATGAAACTTTCAGGTTTCTTTTTGCCTTCCATATTTTTTCACACCGTCCTCTTCTTTGTCACTTCTGTCACTTGCCATATTATGTATGATTATGATAAAATACTCAAGAATCAAATTTATTAATTTGTCTCAAATGGGACAGTTTTAGAGTAATTGTACACTTTGATACGGAAATGGAGATTTGTTATGGATCTGTTTAATGAAAAATCAGAAAAGATTGCTACCCGGCGAACCTATACACTTCTGAAAGCAGGCCTGTTTCATCTGTTAATGGAAATGCCATTTGAAAAAATTTCCCTTACTGAAATCTGTACCCGTTCCATGGTTCCCAGATCCACTTTCTATCGGTATTTTGAAGATAAGCATGACTTGCTGTGTTACTGCTTTCAGACATTTTTTGATGAGGCTGGTTTGGACGAAGATGTTCTTTATCTGAGAAATGTGGATTCTATGAAAGAATTTTTATGGAAGATTCTCCGGATTATGGAGCAGAACCGCTCTGCAATTTATAAAATATATGAAACCAATAAGGACGGCACATTTATGGAAATTTTTCGAAACTTTTTAATTCAGCTGTTGACAGAAAAGCTGTCGGTCTCGGAAGCCAAGGGCAGCCGCCTTAAAATTTCCTCCTCTGTTTTTACCTACCTGCTGGCTGATTTTTATATCAGTATTGCCAAGTGCTATCTGGAATCCGATGATTCTTATAATATGGAAAAATTTGTACACGATGTCTGCCTCTTTGCTGATAAAGATTTTTTTAACTGAATCGGAAATCAAGAAAAAATTTTGCCATCACCTCCTTTCTGCAGTTCATCACCTGATATTATACTCTTATATTTACATTTTCTCCCGGCTCCGCTGCCGGCTCTACGGTTTCTCCGGATTTATCATAGATTGTGCTTTTTGAGCCGTCTATAGCCGCCGAAGCCGGTGAGCTTGCTTGGGCCTGATATTTTCCTTTCTCACTAATTTTTACAGAGTCAAAACCTGTATTCTCCTGCTTTTTCTCTTCTTCCCGCTCTGCTTTCTTGGCCTCAATCAGTTCTTCCTGCCGCAGCTTTTCCTGCTCTTTGGCTTCTTTCGCATCCAACTCCATTCCTTTGCTGGTTTTTTCTTCGTATTTTCCTGCCTGCTCTACCAGATCTGCCGCATAGCCCAGAGCCCGCTTCATTTTCTCCGTATCCCCTTTGTTCTCCGCCTCCTTGACTACCCCCATAGGAATTGATATCATACTCATGCTGGTACTGGCTCCCGCCAAGCCTTCCATTGTCTTTACATTCATGTTTAAACCTCCTTTTAAAGTTGTGTGAGTTTTTGATATGGAACATAAGACTTTTCTTATGCCTCCTGTCTATTTTTTCGACACCCCTTTAAAAGAATTTTAGCCAAATGGCATATATGGTTTTTTTCATGTCATATACGGCGGATTTTTCTTCTGTTATAAGGGCAGCAGAATCGATAGGATAAAAACTCTATTTTCCGCCTCGGTATGCATTGTCCCGTTATAGTTATCTACTGCCGCTTTTTATGGAGTAAAAGGGCATCTATGACCAGACTTCCGGTAACCTCGTCTCCTAACTCTACCCCTCCGGCCTTGGCCATCTCCTTCAGATAGCAATTGGCCTTTTCCCACTGCCGATTCTGCACCAGATTGCTCAGGGCGATGACATGATTTTTCATATCATGTCTGAGGCGTTCCATTCGGCTGTACTGTTCTTCCATCATCCGGTAGTACAATACCTGGGAGCGATACTCCTCTCTGCTTCTTTCTTCCCAGTCAATCCTATCCATTCCAAATACAAAAATCCCTGCCGCTGCCATAGCCAGCCCGGTAAAGGTACACATAGCCCCATGGCTGAAAAGCTGATTTTCATACAGCCCGTATTTCCCCCAACTCTGAACCATAATCCCGTTGCTGGCAGCCCAGTTCGCCACATCGTTTACAAGAAGAATACAAAAAAGAGGCATTGCCAAGCAGAGATACCAGCTTTTTCTCTTGTCAGTAAATACCGGTTTAAGAGGCTTTGACAGGAAATTTACGGTAATAATCCCTGTCGTATAAGTGAGAATCGTAATTATTCTGTCTCCCCATATACCCACAAAAGCTGTCTGACTGCTCCCTGGCAGAGCTTTGAGCAAAATCAGTCCCAGACAGCAGAAAAAAGATTCGCTAAAATTCCAAATCAGCTGGGTCATAGTCTCCAACATTACAGCTGCCAACAGTTTCTTCTCCTTCTCCCCCTTGAATACCGCCATAGTCAAACCTGCCAGCAGCGCATGGATGCACATGATATAGAGGATATAGGAGATTCCTCTTTTTTCCGAAAAAAGTGCCATAACTCCGTGAATGCAAAAAAGAAGCCCTCCAAAGACTCCTCCTTCTGATGGTTTTCCTTGTAAATGTCTTTTTAAAAAGCAAGAAGCACACCAAGCATATAAGAAATAGCAGGCTAAAGATAAAAAAAGGTCTATACCACTTATTATTCCTCCCATAAAATCCCCCCATTTTTTCTCATATAAGCCAGAATGGCCTGACAGAATCCCTCATATCTGTGCTTGGCAATGATAATCCTCTCCCCATTATCCAGAACTGCCTCCTGCCGGTTATAAACTTCCACATATCTTAAGTTCAGCAGATAGCTTTTATGGCACCGAAAAAAGCCTTTCCCGGCCAGCTGCCTCTCTAGAATGCCAATCTGCTCATAGTAAGTAAAGATTCCCTCCTTTTCATGAACATCGATCTGTCTGCCTTTGATTTCAAAATACCAGACTGCGTCTAAAAACAATTTTCTCTTCTGCCTTTCCCGGCTGACTACAATATAATCCTTGGGGAAGCGCCTTCCCTTCTCTGCCGCGCGTCTTAAAACGCTTTTTAGTTTATCCTGATCCACAGGCTTTACCAGATAGTAAAATGCCTCTACATCGTAAGCCTCGAACACATACCTGCGGCTGGATGATAAAAAAACCAATATTTTTTCAAATGCAAGTTCCCGGCACCGTCTGGCCGTCTCCATACCGTTCATTTCCTCCATAAGAATATCCAGAAAAATCATGTCAAACCGTCCCAGAGACTTAAGGAGTTCTTTTCCGCTGTAAAATTGCTCAATACTGCAGGGAATCCCCATCTCCTCCATGCAGGTCTGAATTTTTGCCGATATACTGAAACATTCCAAAAGTTCATCATCACAAACCGCGATTGAAATCATGGCCTTACCATCTTTCTCCTAAATAGCGCCTGGGCTTTAACAATAAAGGATACTTATTTTATATCGGCAGGAATAGGATAAAGTTTCAGATTATGTCATAAGAGGGTAAAAATATGTCATGAACGGTCCTGGCACATCTTTTGCTATCAGCTTTTGTTATCACCCTTATTTCTCATCCATAAATTCAAAAAGGTTGGTAAATGCTGATGTTTCCACATCCCTTTTACCAACCTTTAACATTTTTATGCCAATTTAGATTTTGCTAACTCAGCCAGCTTTGCAAAGCCTTCTGCGTCGTTGATTGCCATATCGGACAATACTTTGCGGTTCATCTCAACACCAGCTAGCTTTAAGCCGTACATAAACTTGCTGTAAGACAAGCCGTTAATGCGGGCTGCAGCATTGATACGGGCGATCCACAACTGTCTGAACTGTCTCTTTCTCTCCTTACGTCCGGAGTAAGAGCTGGTTAACGCTCTCATTACGGACTGCTTTGCAATTCTATACTGCTTGGAACGAGCGCCTCTGTAGCCCTTAGCCAGCTTTAACACTCTGTTATGTTTCTTTTTAGCATTCATACCGCCTTTAATTCTTGCCATCGGTCATTTCCTCCTTCTTAATCCAGTATCAACTTACAGATATGGTAAAATCTTCTTCATTACCTTGCTGTTGGTAGCATCGGTAACAATATCTTTTCTAAGATTTCTCTTTCTCTTGGTTGACTTCTTAGTTAAGATATGGGATTTGTACGCTTTGTTGCGAACCAGCTTACCGGCTCCGGTCTTTTTGAAACGCTTTGCTGCTGCTCTGCTTGTTTTTAATTTAGGCATTATATTTTCCTCCTTAATCTGTTCTTTTAACGTTTTGCAGTTAAAAAGATAACCATGCTCCGGCCTTCTACCTTAGCCGGCTTATCAATAACGGCAATATCAGATAACCCCTGAGCAAAGTCATCCAGGATATACTTGGATTTGGACATGTGAGCCATTTCACGGCCGCGGAAACGCAAAGTCACCTTAACCTTATCGCCCTTCTCCAGAAACTTTCTTGCCGCTCCCATCTTGGTATTCAAATCGTTGGTGTCGATGTTGGGAGATAAACGAACTTCCTTAATCTCGATTACCTTCTGCTTTTTCTTGGCTTCCTTTTCCTTGCGGGCCAGTTCATAGCGGTATTTTCCGTAATCGATAATCTTGCATACCGGCGGCTTTGCAGTCGGTGCAATTTTTACCAGGTCCAGCTCAGCCTCCTGAGCCATCCGAAACGCTTCTCTGGCGGACATGATGCCAAGCTGACTTCCGTCCTCGCCAATCAATCGGACTTCCTTGTCCCTAATCTGTTCGTTAATCATTAATTCGCTAATAGTCGTACACCTCCATATGATATGATTCCATGCCGGGAGCTCGTACCCGTCATAAAGATTCCGGCTCTGAGCCGGTTGTTCAAAGCAATCCGGCAGAGCGCACCGCCGCGCATTTTGCTGGATACTCCGCAATAAAAAAAGCAGATAGATCAATCTATCCACCTGCCACATGCTACTAAGCACTGCAAAACATGACAATATCAAGGCTTATGTAGTCTGTTATGAACCCAGGTCACTAACTCGTGCCAAGGTGAGGCGGATACCTGCTTTCCTGTCTGTTGTTTTCACAACTTAAGTGATTATACTATATTGACGTAGATTTGTCAAGAGATTTCATACAAAAATCCCTGTTAAATGCAACAGTTCAGCCTTGCATCTTCTTGCCCGGCTGCGCCGGACAAGAAGACACCACGTCTGAACTGTTGCAAATTCAGCGTTTTTTCCACTATCTGTTTATCTTGCTTTAAAGCTGGTACATTCCGTCTGGCTTCCGCTGCTTGCCTTTCCGCCGCCGATGCCAATGTGTTCCGCCGCACAGCGGCGTCCTTCGTTATATACACAGTTTACCGCTTCACAATCTACTTCTAAACGGCTCTCCGGTGTCTTAAACAGGTTCTTAAAAGATTCTCCCTTGTTCTCGGCAAAGCTTCCGCAGCAGGTATCGCATTTATCCTTGGCAGTCTGACCTTCTACTACAATGCCATGCTTACAGCAGCAATTCTCAGAGTTGTGCACACAACTGGTTACATTACAATCTAACTTTGTCATAAAAACCCTCCTTTGCCCGTAGGCAGATTGTTTAGTTTGGCAAAGTTAGTATGGCTTAAAAGAGAGATTTTATGTATGCCTGGATTTTATAGATCCCCATCGTCCAGATCCAAGTTAGAGCAAATGTCATAAGAAGCATGACAAAAATTTCTCTTGGACTGGATTCTGCGCCGGCAAAATGGCTGGTAATTATCTGAGCCGCCATGTGATGAGTCAAAAAGATGCCATAGCTGGAGGCTGCGATGCGTTTTAACATATTTTGGGGTGTCTTGGTTTTTTCTAATTCTTTTGCCGCTCCCATCCAGAAAAGGTAAAAAATCACACTGAAAATCAGAAAGGAAAGTTCTCTTCCAAAGGAACCTGTCTCCTTTGTCACAGGCACAAATATCCATATGAAAACTCCGGCAGCAGTGAAAGCCCAGACAAAATTCAAAACCTTTGGATGCTGTATTTCAAGCTTCTGCCGCATATCCTCCAGCCAGGCCCCCAAAAGGAAATAAAACATATCCACCACCGGATTCTGTTTAATCTCAATAGGGAAAGGGTTGCGGTAAAATAGAGCCAGGGCTCCAAAAAACATAATGGCAGTAATTAGATGGCAGTTCCGTTTATAGCACGCCCGCAAGACGGGAAATGCCAGGTACAGCATCAGGATGCTTCCCAAAAACCACTCTCCTACCATGTAAAAGGTAGGGACCAAGTTTACCAGCCAGCCGTCTAAACCAATAACCGACCAAATGATCGACCAGGTAGGGATAATCCGGTATACCTCCCGCAGCTGCCAGACCACCCAGAAAAACGCCATAATATAGGTGATCCAAAACAGGGGATACAGACTCAAAAACCGCTTTTTGTAAAAACCTTTTAAATCCAGTCTATTCTGTTCCTTGTACCTGTGCATCAAGGCAGCTCCGGAAACCATGAAAAAGCAGTATACTGCTATCATGCCGAAGCTGCCGTTTGCAAAAGCATGAAAGTAGTCAACAGGCTGAGAAATAGCCAGAGGAAAATGATAGACCACAATCATCAGCGCACAAACTGCCCGGATTACATCCAGATAGAACAGTCTTTTTTGATTTTCAACCATTATTTTTCTTCTTTGTTTTCCATCTGACGAATGGCCTTTTCCTCAATTTCTTCTTTGACAGCAGCTATAAAGTCTTCTAAGCCTTTCTGGCCCTCATCACCTGCGAAACGGCTCCTGACAGAGACAACGCCCTCTTCTGCTTCTTTTTGGCCAACCACCAGCATATAAGGAATCTTTTCCATTTGAGCAGAACGAATCTTATAACCGATTTTCTCTGATCGAGTGTCTACTTCAACCCGAATTCCTGCATCCGCAAGCTTGGCGGCCACGCCATCTGCATACTGACTGAACTTATCAGAGATAGGCAGCACCTTTACCTGAACCGGCGCAAGCCAGGTAGGGAAGGCGCCTGCAAAATGCTCAATCAAAATACCGATAAAACGCTCAATAGAACCAAAAGCAACCCGGTGAATCATAATAGGACGATGTTTTTCTCCGTCTGCTCCCATATATTCCAGTTCAAACCGCTGAGGAAGCTGGAAATCTAACTGAATGGTTCCGCACTGCCAGGTTCTGCCAATAGAATCCTCTAAGTGGAAATCAATTTTAGGTCCATAGAAAGCGCCGTCTCCTTCATTTACTACATAAGGAAGTCCCAGTTCATCTAAAGCGCTTCTTAATCCGTCCGTCGCCATCTCCCAATCTTCTTCGCTTCCCATGGAATCCTCAGGTCTGGTAGACAGCTCTACATGATACTTAAATCCAAATAAGGAATATACGTTATCAATCAGGTTTGCCACTTTCTTAATCTCATCTTTAATTTGCTCCGGAGTCATAAAGATGTGGGCATCATCCTGGGTAAAGCAGCGCACTCTCATAAGGCCATGAAGCTGACCGGATTTTTCGTGGCGGTGTACCAGGCCCAGCTCGCCGATACGCAGGGGCAGATCCCGGTAGGAACGGGGCTCAGAGGCATAAACTAAAATGCCTCCGGGGCAGTTCATTGGCTTTACCGCATAATCTTCCTCGTCAATAACCGTAGTATACATATTGTTTTTGTAATGATCCCAGTGGCCCGAGGTTTCCCACAGCTTTCTGTTTAAGATAATCGGGGTGGCAATCTCCACATAGCCGGCTTTTTTATGAATCTCTCTCCAATAGTCTAACAACGTATTTTTTAGTGCCATTCCCTTAGGTAAGAAGAAGGGGAATCCGGGACCTGCTTCATGCATCATAAATAAGCCTAACTCCCTGCCCAGCTTTCTGTGATCCCGCTTTTTGGCTTCCTCCATCATGGTGATGTAAGCCTCCAACTCCGATTTCTTTCCGAAAGCAGTTCCGTAAAACCGGGTCAGCATCTTATTTTTTTCGCTGCCTCTCCAGTAAGCCCCCGCCAGGTTCATCAGCTTATAAGCCTTCCCCAGATCTTTGGTATTCATTAAATGAGGGCCGGCGCACAAATCTACAAACTCTCCCTGCTCATAAAAGCTGATTTCCTCGTCCTCAGGAAGATCTTCAATCAGCTCTACCTTGTAAGGCTCCTCTCTCTTCTGCATAAAAGCAATAGCCTCTTCTCTGGGAAGGGTAAAGCGCTTAATGGGAAGAGCTTCTTTTACGATCTTTTTCATCTCCCCTTCAATCTTTTCCATATCCTCTGCGGTAAAAGTAGTTTCCGGATCTACGTCATAGTAGAAACCATCTGCAATAGAGGGGCCGATAGCCAGCTTCGTTGCCGGATACAGCCGCTTGATAGCCTGGGCCATTACATGGCTGGCAGAATGGCGCAGAGCCGCCAGACCCTCCGGGTCATTGGCCGTGCAGATATTTAAGGCGCAGTCTTTGTCCAATATTGTACGCAGATCGGCAGTGTTGCCGTCTACCACGCCTACACAAGCCGCTCTCGCCAATCCTTCGCTTAAATCTTTTGCAATATCCAGAATGGACATTGGCTGTGCATACTCTTTCACAGAGCCGTCTTTTAATGTAATTTTCATGGTAATCTCTCCTTTTTCTGTAAAATCCGCCGCCGTCCGGCGGTATGAATTCAGGAATTTTTCATGCGCCTGCAGAAGCACGAAAAAATCCCTTGTCATACATCTGTATGACAAGGGACGATCTTACGTAATCGCGGTTCCACCCTTTTTGAGTGAGCATAATTTCTGCCCAAACCACTTATTCTGATGATAACGGAATCACCGTTCCCGATTAAGGGACACTCCGGGGCGGTCTTGGGGAACCTTACTGATACAGGATGATTACACCGGACACATCCTTCTCTGAGAACGTTCAGATTCCTTACTCTTCCCATCTGCGTGTTGCTTGTTTTCTAGTCCTCATTATAGCATGGAACAAAAATTTGTCAAGATTAATCTTCATCTACAATTTCGATATTGTAGCCGCCGCCTTGCGCCTTGGTAATCTTATACTTAACGCCGTCGGCGTCTCTTACTGTGCCGCTGGTCTTAACGCTGCCGGACTCGTTAACCATATATTGCAGCCCGTCTACCTCTACAACCTGATACTTCATCCCGGACTCTGCACGGACCAGAGCGCCGTCATTATATAAGTATCCGCTCTTCATTCCGGTGACACCGTCGCCCTTGGAGCCCAAAGCTCCGGAAGAATCAAAGTAGAATACTTCATTGTCATGATTCTCGTCATTAACCACTACACGGCCGGTTTTCATAGCGCCTTTGTCATCAAAGTAAAACTTTCTGCCGTCATCCAGCTCCAGAAGCCCGGTATATATACGTCCGTCTGCACGGAAGCAGTAAGTCTTTCCGCTGATACTTGCCAATGCATAATCATCATCCAGCTTCTTGCCCTTATACTTGGTGCTGTATGCCCGGCCGGCAACGAAATAGTACCATCCCTCCTCAGTATTATCCGGATTGGTCAAATACTGCCAGCCTTCCACTCCGCCGCCGTCGTCGCCATGATATCTTAAATCGGTGACCCCGCTGAGATCCCCGTATTTGGCTGAAGTATGGTTCTCATTATCAATCCAGCCGGTAAGCATCCGGCCCTGAGCGTCAAAAATGTAGGACTTTCCGTCAATTTTCTGTTCTCTGGATACGGACATCTGTCCGGAATTTGAGAAGTAATACCACTCCGGCTCGTTCCAGCTGTCGGAATCACCGTCTCCATGATCAATATACTGCCAGCCGGTAGCCATTGCGCCGCTGTCTTTAAAGTAATAAAGCTTACCGTTTACTTCGTGCCATCCGGTCTGCATCTGTCGGCCCTCAAAGTAATATTTTACTTTGTCAATGGTTCTTAAGCCTTCTTCCACTGCTTTGCCGCTGTCGGTAAAGTAATACCATACCATGTCGTTGCTGCCCCAATCGTCGCTGGGAAGCTCCTTCCAGGCATTCTTAACCATAGCGCCGGATTCATTTACGTAGTAGGTGTCGTCAATCAACCGGTTGGTAACGATATTACCGCTGCCATCCAGATAAAACCAGTTTCCTGCGCTGTCCTTGCGCCACACATCCGTGGCCTTGGTTCCGTCGTTTTCCAGATAATTCCACTGTCCGTCGGCTCCTGTAACCCAGCCGGCCGCAAATACGCTCATGGCTGTTGCTGCGCTTAAAAATGCTGCTCCGGCCATAGCTGTCAACATCTGCCTCTTCCTCATAAAATTGCCTCCTTTTTCTTACTCCATTGTAACGGTTCAGCCAAGCATCTTAATTTATAAAAATCATGCCTTTGTAAACAGCGTTTCGTTATCCCCACTATAGCACAAATTTCCAAATTAATCTTGAAATAATTCTTACGAAATATTGTCATTTTCGTTACTGTTCATGGGGCATCTTCTTGCCCCGTCTTAAGGCGGACAAGAAGCATCTGGCATCCGCCCGATAGGGAAAACGGGATAAAAACCGTCTTACAAGCGAGCTTGACGCCTATTTTTGTCCCGCTTTCCCCGCTCTATGAACTATAACTTATATTCCGCTATTTATCTAAATTAAGTTTTGCAAAAGCATCGGCAAAAGGAGAATTTAGAGGCGTTTCTGCTTCCTTTTTCTGCTGATTCAAATATCGGGCCACATCCCGCCGGGACACCCCCGCCCCTTCTTTTTTACGGCGTTCTGTAAAAGAAGACAGCTTTTCTTTATATCCGCACCGACAGATAAAAATTTTCCCTTCCCCGCTTCCCTTCAGATCCATTTTTTTATGGCACTTGGGACAGCGGGCGTTGGAGGTCCGGGACACAGTCTCCCGGTATCCGCACTGCCGATCCTGACACACCAGCATCTGACTGTTCTTTCCGTTTACGGCCAGAAGACGCTTCCCGCAAACCGGGCATTTTTTATTGGTCATATTATCATGGCGGAAGCTTCCCTCTCCCGCCTTGATTTCTCCGATCAGGGAATTGGTATAATCCCGGATATCCTCCATAAAGTGATCCCGGTTTTCTTTTCCCTCTGAAATCTCCATAAGACGGCGCTCCCACCTAGCTGTAAGCTCCGGGGTCTTTAAGTCCTGGGGAACCAGTTCCAAAAGCTGCTTTGCTTTAGGAGTAAGGTAAATCTCCTGCCCCTTTTTCTCTAATAAGAAAGAATGGAACAGCTTTTCAATAATGTCTGCCCGAGTAGCTACCGTTCCCAAACCGCCGGTTTCCCCCAAGGTTTTCACCATAGCTCGTTTCTCCTTTTCATCCTCCGTTTCCATGTAGGCAGCAGGATTTTCCATGGCGGCAAGAAGACTTCCTTCGGTAAAACGGGCCGGAGGTTTGGTTTTCCCTTCTGTAAGACTTAGAGGCTCCGGGCCCTCCGGCGGCAGAATTTCTCCTTCTTTCAGGGTCGGCAAAGCTCCCGAAGGAATACCTGCAAGACTTAGTTCCTCCTCATCTCTCTCTTCCTCATAGATCTCTCTCCAGCCTTTTTCCGTTACAATGCCGAAAGAGGAAACAAAAGACTCTGTCCCAATGGAAACAGTAACTTTCAGCTCCTGATATTCATAAGGAGGATAAAGAACCGCCAGGAAGCGGCGGACTACCAGATCATAGATTCTCCTCTCGTCAATGGTCATATGATCCAGTTGGACAAACTGCTCCGTAGGAATAATGGCATGGTGATCTGAAACTTTTGCGTTATTCACAAAAAAAGCCTTAGGACTGATTTTTTGACCGGCAATTCGGCCGGCCGGCTTCCGGTAAGGGCCTGTAGCACAAGCCTTCAGCCGTTCCGGTATGGTAGGCAGGATATCGCTGCTTAAATACCGGGAATCGGTTCTGGGATAAGTTAATACTTTATGGTTCTCATACAGGCGCTGACATAGATTTAAAGTTTCCTTAGCGGAATATTGGTATCTTTGGTTGGCTTCCCTCTGAAGCTCTGTCAAATCATAGAGCAACGGAGGAGAAATAGATTTTGGAGTCTGCTTTTGTTCTTTTATCCGGGCTTTCTCTCCGGAAAGCTCCTTAATCAAAGTTTCTGCCCGGTTTTTATCAAAAGTTCTCTTATCTTTCGTCTTTCCATCCTGCCAGGTCAGCTTAAGACCTCCGTACCTCCCCCTAATACCATAATAAGTTTGAGGAACAAATTTTTTGATCTCCTGCTCCCGTTTCGCAATAATCGCTAAGGTAGGGGTTTGAACCCGTCCGCAGGATAGCTGAGCATTATATTTACAGGTGAGGGCCCGGGTGGCGTTAATCCCTACCAGCCAGTCCGCCTCTGCCCGGCACATAGCCGCATCCCGCAGACCGTCATATTCCCGGCTGTCTTTTAAATGAGCGAATCCCTCCCGGATAGCCTTGTCGGTAACGGAGGAAATCCACAGCCGCTTAGCAGGCTTGGTGCAGCCGGCTTTTTCTAAAATCAAACGGGCCACCAACTCTCCTTCTCTTCCCGCATCGGTAGCGATGATAATCTGTCCTATATCTTTTCGGAACAGTTGAGTTTTTACCGCTCGAAACTGCCTGGCAGTCTGACGGATAACCGTAAGCCGGAAAGGCCTTGGCATCATGGGAAGGAAATCCAGCTTCCACTCTTTATAGTCATCGCTGTATTCTTCCGGATCGGCCAGCTCCACTAAATGGCCCAGGCCCCAGGTCACCACATATTCCTTCCCCTCTATGGCGCCCTCCAGGCTGCGGCCGCAGTCCAGCACCCGGGCAATATCCCGGGCCACAGAAGGCTTTTCCGCTAATACCAATGTTTTCATGCGCTTTCTCCAATTTAAATCAGGATATACTTTAATACGAAAAGAATTGCCAGCACATACATAAGGATGCTGATCTTCTTTTCTTTAAAACGGCCGGTAAGCAGGTTTAATCCCACATAGGAGATAACTCCCAAAGCAATTCCCTCGGAAATGCTGTACATAAACGGCATTGCAATAATGGTAATAAAGCTGGGAATGGCCTCAGTGTAGTCGTTAAAATCTACCTTTATGATAGAGGTAAGCATCATAAACCCTACAATTACCAATGCCGGAGCCGTTGCAAAAGACGGAATCGCGAGGAAAAGCGGAGATAGAAACAGGGACAGTAAAAACAGCAAAGCGGTTACGATACTGGTAAGGCCGGTACGGCCGCCTGCGGATACTCCGGCAGAGCTCTCCACAAAGGTAGTTGTGGTGGAGGTTCCCAGCACAGCGCCTACAGAAGTTCCCACTGCATCTGCCAGCAAGGCGCCGCGGATTTTGGGAAGACTCCCGTCTTTATCCAGCATATCTGCTTTAGATGCCACGCCGATTAAAGTTCCCAGGGTGTCAAACATGTCTACAAATAAAAAGGCAAACATGATAATAAGGAAGTCTCCGGTAAGTACAAAGGAAAAGTCCATCTGCATAAAGGTAGGCATCACGCTGGGAACAGAAATTCCGTTTGAAAAGTCTGGAAGCAGGCTGAACCAGGCGGTTCCGTCAGGAACATAAATACCCAAAAGCTGGCAGACAATTCCCAGTACCCAAGTAATGACAATCCCCCATAAAATATTTCCCTTTACGTTTTTCGCCAGCAGCACTGCGGTAATGACAATGCCTATAAGGGCCAGTAGAACGGTAATCCCTTCGGTTTGAAAGGTTCCTGCTGCCAAAGAGCCTTTAAAGGAAAACATTCCAAGAAGGGTAGAATCATTGTTTACTACAATTTTAGCATTTTGAAGCCCGATAAAAGCAATGAACAGGCCGATTCCTACGGATACCGCATGCTTTAGATTCATGGGAATGGCATTGAAAATAGCTTCTCTCACTTTGGTCAATGACAGCAAAATGAACACCAGACCTTCTACAAATACAGCAGCCAGCGCCATCTGCCAGGTATATCCCATCCCCAGGACTACAGTATAGGCAAAGTAAGCGTTAAGCCCCATGCCGGGAGCCAGGGCAAAAGGATAGTTGGACAGCAGGGCCATAAGACAGGTGGCAAAAAAGGATGCCAGTACAGTGGCGGTAAATACGGCTCCCCTGTCCATGCCGGATGCAGACAGAATGTTAGGGTTGACCGCCAATATATAAGCCATGGTCATAAAAGTGGTTACCCCGGCCAATACCTCTGTCTTTACATCCGTGCGGTTTTCCTTCAGATGAAACAGCTTTTCCAGATTCATTGTTCATTCCTCCTATGGTTTGTTGTAGCAGTTCATTATTAAAAATCTTCCAGTTCCTTTAGCTTCTCTTGTAATTCTTCCCGGGCTTCCTGAATCTTTCCTCCGTCATGGGAGTCTAAGGCATCTTCAAACCGGCGGATATACTGCTCCAGCACAATCCGATCCGCACCGATACTTTCCTCGTAAATCCGGTCGCTTCGGAGAAGGAGCAGCTTGTTTTCCTCCTTCTCCCTGGGGGGGATCTTTAAATAAGACAGAGTCTCCAGACGTTCTGCAATCTCTTCATCGCTCATACCGTTGTCCTTCCCTTTAATGACAGCTTTTTTCTTTTCTCCTGTAGAAATAACCGTCACCTCCACCTCCAGTATGGAATTGATATCATAGGTATAAGTCACATCCACGGCTTCTTCTCCCGCCTTATTCTTAGGTACATTAATGGTAAGCTCCCCCAGAAGCAGATTATTCTGTGCAAACCGGCTCTCCCCCTGAAGGACAGAGATAGAAATCTTGCTTTGGTCATCATGAACCGTATAAAACCGTTCTGTCCGGCTGGCGGGAATCACAGTGTTGCGCTCGATAATGGGACAAAAATGCCCTTTTTCAAACTGGCCTTTTCCTCTTGCTACCACCACCTCCGTCCCCAGTGTGAAAGAGCAGACATCTGTCAGGATAACCTCTTTCACCTCCTTTCTTCTCTCTTTCATAGCCGCCTGGATAGCAGCGCCCAGGGCCACCGCCTCATCCGGATTAATGCTGGTGTTGGGAAATTTCTTAAAGAGGCGGACAATAAAATCCCTTACTATTTGGAACTTTGTCCCCCCGCCTACCAAAACCACCACATCAATGTCGGAAAGCTTAATGTGGGCGTCGGAAAGGCTTCTCTGAACCGGCTTGCGGATTCGCTCTAAAAGAGGCTCGCAGTCCTTCTCATATTGGGAATAGGTAATCGTGGCTTCCTTGTATTCTTCCCCTATGAGACAGCGCATTACCGCTTCTTTGCTCTCGGAAAGCTTCAGCTTGCATTGCTCCGCCTGCTTACGGATATGAGCCAAAGTCTTTCTGTCCAAAGTATTTACATCCAGCTTTTGTTCCCCGATAAACCAGCGCTCAATAATTTCGGTAAAATCCTCACCCCCCAGATAATTGTCCCCTGCCACGGCCCGGACCTCCAGGATATTTTCATAAAGCTCCAGAATCGACACGTCAAAGGTGCCTCCCCCCAGGTCAAATACCAAAAAGCGGGTATCCCTGGTTTTTTCATACAGGCCGTAAGCAATGGCAGCGGCCGTAGGCTCGCTGATAATCCGTTCTACTTTAAAACCTGCCAGCTCTCCTGCACGTTTGGTCGCCTTTCTCCGTTTGTCATCAAAATAAGCAGGAACGCTGATCACCGCCTCAGTAACCGGCTCTCCCAAAAAGGCCTCTGCATCTTCCTTTAACATCCTCAGTACCAGAGCAGACAACTCTTCCGGGGTAAAACTTTTACTGCCCAATTTATATTTCCGCCCCGTTCCCATGCTGCGCTTAAATACTTCCGCTACTGTATCCGGATATAGGCTTCTCCGTTCCTTTGCCGTCTCCCCTACATATACTTCGTCATTTTCATCTACGCTGACAATAGACGGCGTCAGATGTTTTCCTAAACGGTTGGGAATAATCTTTGGGCCGTCTTCACTGTAATAGGCTGCCAAGCTGTTGGTAGTTCCCAAGTCAATTCCTATTATCATATATTTTTAAACTCCTTTACTGCACTGCTGAAAATCCAGGCATAAGTAAATACCGGATCTTGTTCCAAAACCTTTCGGATCTCCTGAAAGGCCTCTTCCTTCTGTCCATGCGCCCAGGCCCACAGCGCCCTGCTGCAGCCAAGCTCCATACATTCTGCTTTTTCGCAATGATAGCAAAAATGGCATGCTTCCTCTTGTTTTAAATAAGTTTCTGCCTCCGAAAGCTTTCCTTCCAGAAGATGCAGAAGAAACATTTCGAAAAGCCGCGCTTTTTTATAAGCACAATTATCTGTAGAATCTTCCAGAGAGGCATACTCCTCCAAAAGCGCACTCTTATAGAGCGCCGTATATTTATCCGCTTTATCCTTTCTGTTCTTAAGCCAAAAATAAACGGCAGCTGTCAAACAAGCGCTGCGGTAGCTATTGTCCCGTTTTTCATAAGCCTTTACCGCTTTTTCCATCGCCTGGCCTAAAAACAAGGTTTTCCTTTTAAACATCAGAATTTGTGCCTTACGGTAAGCCGTTTCCCCTTTTCCGCTATAGGGTGCCGCTTTTTGCACTGCGTCCTCTGCCTTCTTAAAATCCCCTAAATAGCAGTATAGATCCACAGCCTTATCATAGTATTCCGCCTCCCTGTCCTTCGGGAAAAATTTTTTCCACATCTCAAGGGCTTCGTCATACCGCTTAAGAGCCTCATAGGCCTGACCTACCGTTTTTACCACCGCATATTTCCCGGGATACCGTCTCTGGTTTTCCAAATACGCATCCAGGGCCTTCTCATATTCTCCCATCTTCATATAAATAGATCCTAAAGTCTCATAAAAATAGGTAGTAGGCTCGGATTCCATAAGACTAATAGCTTTCTGAATCAGCTCCAGAGCTTTTTCCTGCTGCCCCATCCGGCTGTAAGCGCAGGCAGAATTGGCCCAGGCAAACTGGTTCTCCGGGGACAGTTCCCCTGCCTTTAAGAAATCAGCCAAAGCCTTTTCCAGATATCCGGCCTCCATATATAAAAGGCCTCTGTTAACATAATCGTAGGAAGTTCCGCCCAGCTCGATTCTTTTGTCTGCATAAGGAATCCCTTGGTTAAAGTACCCAATCTTTCCTGTGTTATCAAAGAGAACCTGATACAGATCCGTCATCTTCCGCAGATAGTCCGGGTTTTCCGGTTCTACTTTCAACGCTTTCTCCATAGACTCCACGGCTGCAGACCTCTTTCCCATCTTCTCGTAACATTCCGCCACATAATAATGGTAGGCCCCGGATTCCCCATAGTCTTTCCCGCACCGTTCATAGGCCTCAAGGGCCTCCTTCCACCTGTTTAACCGGCGAAGAATATTGCCTTCAATCCAATTATAGCGGCTCTCTTTCCCGTCCATCTTTTTAGCCTGCCGGATAGCTTTTAAGGCCTCCTCCTGTTTTCCCAAAAAACTATAGGTAATGCAGATTTCCGCTTCCAGAAAGGCCGCATCCTTTTCCTCAAATTCCCGCTCTCTCTCGTCGGGAACCTTCTTCATAATATTCGCTATCTCCGCTCTTAACGTCAGCATGGACTCCAGAGCCTGCCTCATAGGTTCCTTCCCTTCGGCCAGTTCCCGTTCCATCCGGCATTTGAAAATCTTTAAAGGGATGGTGTAAACTTGGTTTTCCTTGGCCTCCTCTATCAAAGCCTCCAGATCCGACCAGCGTTCCAAATCGTTGTACACCTCAGCGGCGGCTGTATAAACAGGGGCAAATCCCGGATAAATATTTTTTGCCCTGTAAAAGTCCTCAATCACTCCTCTTGCGTCCCGGATAGCTACATAGCACTCCTGGCGCATAACATAAGCAGGAAAATATCCCTCATCCTCTTCTATAAGCTCTGTCAAGACCCGGATAGCTGCCTCATAATCTTCTTTGGAGGAAAGAAAATTGGCCCTTGCTTTGTATATGCTGGCTTTCTCCATCCAATAGGCGGCATCTCTGCTTCCCAGTTCTCTGGTACGGTTGATACAGGAAAGAGCCTTTTCAAAGTTTTCCACCCCTTTTCCCTCTTCCCCGTCTAAGCGGTGGAGACGGGCTAAAAGGCCGTTGGACGTAATAAGCCTCCGGGTGGTTTTCTCCCTCTCTTCCTCATCCGGCTCCTTTTCCTTCCAGGAGTCCTCTCTTTTTTCCAGATACTCCCTCCATAAAATTAAATGCTCCATAGCCCGTTCTCTTTGTTGATTGGTATAATAGAGCTTTCCCATTAAATTATGGTATTCTTCTGCATTTTCACTATCCGGAAGGCGGTTGACAAGAAGAGCCAGAGCATCCTGAATCCGGTCGTTCTGCAGATAACACCATCCCAGTTCCAAAACATGCCCAAAATCAGAAGGCTCTTCTTCCATTGCCTGGCGATAGCGCTGTATCAGGGATTGGTTAATGGTTTTAAGCATTTCCATAACCTCCGGCTCCCGATTTCCCGCCACAGTTCCGCCGTCAATGGCTTCTATAGCATATTCCTTGGCCTTTTCCAGGCTGTCTTTTTCCATCCAGTATTTTCCCAACATCTTATTAGCGGTAAAATTGTGAGGATTATCTTTTAAAAGCTCCTGAAACTTTTGGGCGGCCAATTCTTTCTCTCCTAATTCCCAAAATACCAGGCCCGACACATAGCATACCCGGCTATCTTCCGGAAGTGTCTGACAGGCTTTATCGGTCAGAGCCCTGGCCCTCTCTTTTTCTCCCCTTTCAGCCAGTATCCTAGCCTGATCCAGATCCCCGTAAGGGTGAGAGATAGGAAGGCTTGCCATCTGACTCATCAATGCCTCTGCCCTGTCCTTGTCCTCTTCCGCTAAAGCGTTATCGAATTCAAAGTACAGGTTTATATATAAGTCATAATCCCCATCGTCAGGCCCTTCAAAAAACTCCATCGGAAACCAGCTTCCCTCCCGGCATACATTGAGAAGGAAATCTACAAAGTTTCCCGGGTAAGACTCGTAAAGTTCTTTGGCGCTTTCCGTAAAATTCCAAACTTGGTCCAGGTATTTCCATATGTCTGTAGTCAGCCGGAAATGATTCATCAAAAAGGTTAAAAGACGTGCTTTACATTCTTCTCCGGAATCTAAAGAGACACACAGCTCTTCCTCCATCAGCTCTTTCCATTTTTCCAAATTTAGCCGATCCGGAAGGCATTCGTAGATTTTTTTTAACCGGGCTTCCCACATCCCTTCCGGTGAGGTATCTTCTACTTCTTCCTTCTCTTCTTCCTCGGATCTGGCATATTCAAGAGCCGTCTCATAGGCGGACCTTAACTCTTTAAATCCCTCCGCATCATCTTCCGGATTAACGGATTTCAACTTTTCCCGGTAAGCTCCTTTTATGGCTTTCTCATCTTTTACCTGGGAAAGGCCTAATATTAAAAATGATCTTGTAATATCCATAAAAATCCCCCCATTACAGGCTGGAGTTTAATATCCGCACCGCTTCCAGGCAGCTATCCGGATTGCCGTTTATATCATAAAGCTTTCCTTCTGTCACCTGAGTATATACTTTAATATTGTCTAAATATACTGTATTGTCTGAAGAAATAGACAGTTCGTTTAGGCCGGTTCCCGAAAACTCTAAGTTTAACTGCTGCTTTCCTTCCACCTTCACTGTCCTGCTAATTTTTCCCAAAGACACGGTCAGGTTGCTGCCGGACGGACTGTCTGCCTGAAGGCGTACTTGAACCGTATCTCCTTTTACAGCGCTTCCCGCTGTATTCACCGCCTGAGAAATGCGGCTGTAGCCCTCAAGTTTCATTTGATTCGAACCGTCCCGCTCCTCTACCTGGGTTCGACCGAAAGTGTTCCAGCCTCCATCACCCAAAGCAAACTGGCAGTTATAAATCATGTTGTTCCCGTAGTCCCGGTATGTCCACACTCCATATCCCAGAATCCTCCCCTTTAAAACAGGAGCCAGACTGCTAAGATACACAGGGATCTCTCCCTCGTCCAGCCTGGAATTTTCCTCAAACCCCGGCGTATTGTCCGTAAATAAAAGCTGATCAATATAAAGGGGCTTTCCCCCATTGTGAAGTCTCACCCAGTCTAAGGTTGCAGCTGTCTGGGGAAGAACCTGATCCGCTGTCATATATTCATTTCCCATAGACATCCCCATGGAAACCGCATACATAAGAGAGGTGTAAGCGGAATCCTGGCATCCGAAAGTTGTCACATGGGAAAAGCCCACAGGCTGTCCGTCCTGCTTATTTACAGAATCCACATCGGCTCGTACTTCCATAGAAAGATTGGGGAATACAGCCTGGCTCTCTGCCAGAAGCCGGTTTAAAAAGCTGTCATAGAAATTCAGGAACAGGCCATAGGCCTCCTTTTCCCGTCTCGGCAGGTATAACTGGCTCCAGTCTTCAAAGCTCTCTCCATACTGGCGGCCTGCCTCTTCCAAGGAAACCGTTTCTTTTACATAATCGGTATATCCTATATCCTCCGCCAAACGGCGGCTGTAGGCAGTATCTCCCAGTTCACCTGCCGTATGGGTAAAGTTCCAAAAGTCTTCCCAAGTTAAAAAACCGCCGTAAAAGTTGGGATGTCCGGAAGATTCTTCATAGATTCGTTCTACATAATCCATCCAGGCCTCTCTCACTTCTTCCTTATATATCAAATCCTGGTACCGCTCTAAAACATTTCCGCTTCCCGCATGGTCCCAGGTATAACCCACTCTGAGGATTACCAAAAGTCCCTCTTCGTTGGCAGCGTCCATTACCCGGTGAAGCTTGTTCAGAGCATATTGGTTATAGCGGCGGCTCTCCATATCAATCTGAAATTCTCTCCAGGGCACAGCCAGAATAATGCTGTTAAAACCATCTGCAGCAATCTGTCTCAGATCTTCTTCTAAAAAATCATCTTCCAGGTTCCAGAAATTAATGACCCAGTCGTCGGCATAATAGGTGACCGATTTCAGATAAGAAGCCTCCGTTTCTTTTTCCTCCCCTTTTGGGGCGGCGGCCGCCTGATAGCTTGGAATCCACAGACTTAAACACAAGATAAGGGCAAGAGTGATCCAGGAATCCGGATTTCGTTTGTTCCTTGTCTTTTTCATCGATTTTCCTCCATTAGGTGATTTTTTCGCCTCAGCGGATAAAATCAATCCCGCTTCTTACCATGATACCAAAAAATACGGTAATTTCAAGAAAAAGAGAAAATATTTCATAAAATAGATGTTTTAAAAAAGCAAAGCCGGCAAGATTCCGCAAAAAGGCGGAAAACTGCCGGAAAATTTTTGAAAAGGGCTACAAAATAAGCACTAAAATCGCAGTCATCGATAAAATACTGATAACAACTGACAGAGAATTGATAGCGCTGGAAAGACCGATATCCATGTTCATCTCCCCCGAATAAGCAGGAGCCGCCGATGCAATGGGAGAAAAAGCTAACAAGACAAATGCCTGGCGGATTTCCAAAGCAAATGGAGCAAAATTGTACCACAGCAATGCCAGAACCAGGGAAATTCCATATCGGATAGATAAAATTCGGAAAATAGCGGCCAGCTTATCCTTTCTAAGGCTTATCTTAAAACCTACTCCCACCATTAAGAGAGCCATAAATGCATTGGCTCCGCCGATAGTTTGAGCAAAGCTTACGGCAATTTGGGGAAGTCGGACTCCCAGCAGAGTCAGCACTGTCATAATAATATAGGTATCAAAAGGAATGGATTTTACCAAAGGCATAATCAGTTCTTTCACAGAACGCCTGCCGCCGGATTTCATAGCCGCCATAGCCGCGCTGTATGCTCCGCCCAGGCAGATGACGGAATTTCCCGTATCAAACAGGCTGGTAGCCGCAAGCCCTATAGGACCTAAAAATCCCTGAACAAAAGGCATGGCAAAGTTGCCGATGTTGTACCCTGCTACGTTTAGCAGGTCAAAAGCCTTTCTCTCTTTAGATTTTCCTATATTGAATATCCAAGTGGTTCCCATCAGCAAAACGCCGCCGGCCAAACCGAAAAGGCAGATGGACAGCATGGAGGCATCCAGCCTCTCCATACCGCTGAAATTGCTGACAATGGCGGCGGGAAGGGTGATTTTCAGTACAATTTTTGAAAGGATATAAAAATCCTCTTGTTTAAAGAACCCCTTTCTCCGCAGTAAATATCCTAAAACGATAATCGCTGCAAAGGACGCGGCTTTTACCAGGATGTCAATCACACTCATAAACTCACATCAACGCTCCAGCCTTTGGGGCCGCTTATCCTGCCCAGTTGGATTCCGGTAATGGTATCATAAATCTTCTGAGTCAGCTCTCCAATCCTGCCGCCGGAGATTTCCATGTGCTCATCCTCAAACCGCAACTCGCCAACCGGTGAAACTACTGCCGCCGTACCTGTGCCGAAGCATTCTTCCATTGCGCCGGTGCGGGCTGATTCTATAATCTCGTCTACAGAAATCTGGCGTTCCTCCACAGGTACTCCCCACTCCTTACAAAGAGCCACCACAGAATCCCTGGTAACGCCGGGAAGGATGCTGCCGTTTAAGGCGGGAGTTATCACGGTACCGTTAATCTTAAAGAAAATATTCATAGCGCCTACTTCCTCAATATACTTGCGGTGAACTCCATCCAGCCATAATACCTGGGAATACCCCTCATCATGGGCCTTTACCTGAGAAGCTAAGGAGGCAGCATAGTTCCCTCCGGTTTTCGCCTCGCCGATACCGCCTCTTACGGCCCGGACATATTCATCCTCAATCCAAATCTTTACCGGGTTCAGACCTGAGGCATAATAAGCGCCTACAGGGCACAGGATAATCATAAATTTATAGGTATGGGAAGGGCGCACTCCCAGGAAAGGATCCGTTGCAATCACAAAGGGGCGGATGTAAAGGGAAGTGCCCGGCCTGGTAGGAATCCAGTCCTCCTCCAGCTTTACCAGTTCCTTTAAAGCTTCTAAAAACAGATCCTCCGGGATTTGGGGAATGCACAAGCGGCGGTTGCTGCGGTTGGCCCTCTCAATATTTTTGTCGGGACGGAACAGCAGAATCCGGCCGTCCTCTGCCTTATATGCCTTTAATCCCTCAAACATGGTCTGACCGTAATGGAATACCATGGCGGACGGGTCTAAACAGAGGGGATGATAGGGCACAATCCTGGGGTCATACCAGCCCTTTCCCTCTTCATAATCCATTTCAAACATGTGATCCGTAAAAATCGTACCGAATACCAGAGGATTGTCCTGTCCCGGCTTTTCCTTGGGATTTAAGATCTTTTCAATTCTGATTGTCTCCATAGCAATTTTTCCTTTCATCTTCCGGATTCGTTTCCGGAAATCTTTCGTCAATTATCTTTCAAAAAGTCCCGGCTGTCAATACGTTTTTTTGTTATACTCCCAGATAATCCTCTTAGGAAACTCCATGCGGACTGTCATGGTAGGATTGACGGTCTGGCAGATAATCAGATCTCCGGTCATGGTCATCAGCATGGCTGCGTCCTCCGCCTTCATAGCTGCCTTTTCTGTCAAAAAAGTGTACATCTGTCTGGCCGCCGCCTGATAAGCCAGATCTACCGTCTCCTTAGAGGCAATAGTAATCCACCTATCCCCGGTATCGATCATGGGCCAGGGCACATAAAAGTCTTTTATTGCTGTTGCCCGTATGATAGCCCGGCCCTCAATTTCCAGTCCGCAATCCTCAATCTCTCCTTCCCCCATTACGGCATGGAAATCTCCCATGGACAGGAGAGCCCCTTCTGCAAATACCGGCAGATACAGGCTTACCCCCTTGCGGATCTGGGTGCAGTCCATATTGCCGCCGTGGTCCAGAGGAGTTACCGTGGATACCTCTTCCCCTTCCGGAGCTACGCCAATAACGCCGATCATAGGCCGGACAGGAATGGCAATCCGGTTGTCATACCAGGCAAACCCGTCTTTTACCGAAACCCGTTTTATAATGCGTTTGCCAAAAAATTCCCTTTCATTTCCATTGTTAGGACCTAACATGACAATTCCGGTAGGGCCGGTTTCAATATCCAGAATATCGATTTTTAACATATCTCCCGGCATGGCTCCTTCAATATAAAGGGGACCTGTGGCAGGATTTCCCGGCATCTTAGGGGTATTGTAGTAATCAGCTCCCTGCGGAATAAACCGGTTTGTAAAGCAGTCATAGGTCTCGAAAGCAGCCAAATCCCCGGATTCTATAGTTTCGCAGGGTTTATTGTCCCTTGATAAGGTATGAGTAACGTGTTCTTTTGTTATGACTTTCATAATACACTCCCTTTTTCTTTCTGCTTTTTTGTTAAGGCAGGCCAGACAGTGGCCATCATGGTGCCAAAACAGGCCGCGCCGCCTATAAAGTTAGAAATCGGCTCTGCCATAAAGATTCCGTCTGTTCCCAGGCCGCCTATATGAGGCAGGATGAGAATCATGGGAATCACAATGATAACCTTTCTAAAAATCGAAAAAAATACCGACTGTTTTGCTTTTCCCAAAGCCACAAAAGTGGATTGGCCGGCAAATTGAAGGGACATCATAAAAAATCCAAAATAATAAATCTGCATAGCCGGTACTCCTGCCTCCACCAGATCCGCGTCCCGGTTAAATATGCGGATAAAAAATTCCGGAAAGCCATGAACCAGGGCCCACACAAAAACTGTATACACCACAGAGGCAACCGAAGTAAAGGCGATTGCTTTCTTTACCCGTCCGTATTCCTCTGCTCCGTAATTATATCCCATAACCGGCTGGGCGCTGTTAGTAAGGCCGCTGACCGGCATGCTGATTACCTCCCGGACAGAGTTTACCACTGTCATAACCCCCACATACAGATCTCCTCCAAACCGCTGCAGGCTTGCGTTGTACATAATCTGCACCAGGCAGTTGGTAATAGACATGGTAAAACCGGTCATTCCCAAAGCCACAATTGCCTTTACCCGGGCCGCCTTCAGCTTAAACCGGCTGGCCTTTAATCTTAAAATGGTTTTAGGTCCGGTTAAAAACCGGAGGATCCAAAGGGCGGAAAGCCCCTGAGAAATTACTGTGGCAAGAGCCGCCCCTCTTACTCCCATGCGAAATACAAAAATAAATAAGGGATCCAGAATAATATTGGCAACTGCTCCCAGCACTACAGTCATCATCCCTACGCCGCCAAAGCCCTGGGAATTGATGAAGCTGTTCATGCCCAATCCTGTCATAACAAAGACGCTTCCCAGCAGGTATATCGTTACGTATTCCTCTGCATAGAAAATAGTCCCGTCGCTGGCCCCAAAAAGATAAAGCATCGGACGTTTCAGCATCAGTCCCGCCGCGGTCAGCACGATTCCGCAGATCACCATCAGGTAAAACGAGTTTCCCATAATGGCTTCGGCTTCTTCCTCATTGCCCTTTCCCCGTTCAATAGAACACAGCGGAGCTCCCCCCATGCCGAAGAGATTGGCAAAGGCCATAACCATAGATACAATAGGCAGACAAAGGCCGATTCCCGTAAGGGACAAAGTAGCATTATCCGGAATCATGCCGATATAGATCCGATCCACAATGCTGTAAAGCACATTAATAAGCTGGGCTAAGGTCATGGGAAGCGCCAGTTTTACAATATTGCGGACAATGCTTCCCTGAGAAAAATCGTGTTCTTTTTCTCCGGCTCCCCCATTTTTTCCACTCACTTCCCTTCCTCCTGGATCTCAAGGGGCTGCCAGCCCTTACAGACATCCACCCATTCTTTACTGCCGGAGTATCTTTCCAGCTCTGAAATGGTTAATTCAATGGCGCTGTTGCTGCTGCCGCAAGCAGGAAATACCGTTTCAAACCGCTTTAAGGATTCATCCAAGTATACGGTAACACCGTCTTTTATTCCAAAGGGACAGACTCCGCCGATTCCATGTCCGATTTTTTCTTCCACCTCCTGAGCCGGGATCATCTTTGCCTTGGAGTGAAATTTCTGCTTATATTTCCCATTGTCAATCTTTCCGTCTCCGGCTACCACAATCAAAACAGGGCCCTGAGGAAGATCAAATGACAGGGTTTTCGCAATCCGTTCCGGAGTGCATCCCACTGCCTGTGCCGCCAGCTCTACAGTAGCGGAAGACTGCTGAAATTCCAAAACCCTTTCTCCCATTCCCATACTTTCAAAATACTGTCTCACTCTCTCAATTGCCATGACTGGTTTCTCCCCTCTATATTGTCTCCGGCAGGAAGCCGGTAAAAGTTCATTGAACACGGTAAGAAGGCTGCCGCAAAATAGTCTATTTTGCAGCAGCCCCATATTCCGGGATATCCAAAGAATATGCCAGTGACATATCTTTTCGGATTTTTACGCCCAAGCAGGCGTACATTTAAAACTGATCGTACTGAATGGCTGCCTTAATCTGAGCCGCTTTCTCTTTACTGTCCAGCAGTGCCACCAGCTCCAATCCCAGATCCAGCGCATAGCCCAAACCTCTCGCAGTGGTAACATTCCCGTCTGTAACTACGCCTGTTTTCGTATAATTTGCCCCTGTCAGCTTATCCTCAAAGCCCGGATAGCAGGTGGCATTTTTCCCTTTCAGCAGCCCCAGCTGGCCCAGCACGCTGGGAGCCGCGCAGATTGCCGCCACTCTTCTGCCCTCTGCAAAAGCATCCTTTAGTCCCTGGCAGAGGACGGGATGATTCATCATATTGGTTGTACCGGGAAGACCCCCAGGGATAAACAGTACATCCGCGCTCTTTAAATCCACCTCTTCAATCAGGGCATCTGTCACAATATGTACATTATGGGAAGTCACTACCTCCTTTTTACCGGTAACGGATATGAGCTTGACCTCAATCCCGGCCCGAACCAGCACATCCAGCACTGCCAAGTTCTCCACTTCCTCTGATCCTTCTGCCAAAAATGCAAATACCTTTGCCATGTTTCCTCCATTTCCGCGCTGTCACAGCGCCTTATGATTTTTATAGTAATTTTCCTCAATCACTTATATATTTCGAAGATACCCGTATAGTTCTGCCTTGGTAGCGCTGATATAAGGCGTGACAAAACACATCGGAAGCAGAGAAAGCATCCCGAAAGATAAGAAATTCAGTATAGTCAGGGATTTTAAAAACGTCACTGCCGCTCCAGCCAGCAAAATCCATCCCAGAAAAGAAAGATCCAAAACAAATGCCGCCCATTTATTGCCGTACATCATATTCCGGCTGCTGGCGAATACCTCCCTGCTTGACATGCCGGGATTTTCGGAAAGGATATAGGGCACCATCTGGTATTCGTAAGACTTTATAATGCCTGGTATAACCAAAAGCAGGGACCACAAAAGAATTTTAATTGTCATAATAAACATGACTTTCACAATATTGAAATAGTGGCCGCAGGAAAATCCCCAGAATATCCGGCCCACGCCTGCCGACCTGCGGTTTATCCGGCTCTCCATAAAGAACCGGCAGCTTCCCACTGAGATAACATTTCCCAGGAATATCTCCACAATCAAAGAAATCAGAAGCGCAATTCCCAGAATACTGAAAAACAGAAGCAAAAAACCTATTACTTCCGAATTTGTAAGTTCTGCAGGAAAATCAACAGAGTTTCCTCCCGGTGAAGCGGCTCTGCCGCCCCCTGCCTCCCCCAAGCTTCCGTTTATAAAAAACGTAATGAGAGAAACAAAAAATGCCGGCCAATAATAAATCTTAAGGCCTTCTTTGGCCCGGCGCTTTAATTCCCCCCTGGTCCAGTTATGGCTCATCTAATCCCTTCTTTCTTGGTATTTCCGCCTGGAAAAGAATTTCCCTCCCTGCGTTTTATTACAGTATAGCACAAAAGCAGCCTTTGTAAAACCCTTTCTTAATTTGAGTTTCCTCAGTTTTATCTGCAATTTGCACTGTTCTTTTCCATTGTTTTTATATGTACTTTTTTGTATAATCTGAATAAGTTACTTTCTTTTGCTATGTTTTTCTAATGATTTCAGGAGGCCATTATGGAAATTGAACGCAAGTATCTGATAGAAACTCCCCCAAAGCATTATACCGCCTATCCCTGCCGCCGGATTGAACAGGGATATCTCTGTACTGATCCGGTGGTTCGCGTCCGGCGGGACGGCCATGATTATTATCTGACTTATAAAGGAAAGGGACTTCTCTCCCGTGAAGAATACAACCTTCCTCTCACCAAGGATGCTTATGCACACCTGGTTGCAAAGGCTGACGGTATTGTTCTGACAAAGCTCCGCTATGAAATCCCCTATGAAGCCCGGGATGCTCAGGGAAATCCCAGGCAGTACACCATAGAAATGGATATTTTTAAAGGAACCTATGAAGGCCTTATTCTGGCGGAGGTAGAGTTTGAAACAGAGGAAGATGCGTTTGCCTTTGCCCCTCCTTCCTGGTTTGGCCGGGACGTTACCTTCACCGGAGAATTCCAAAACAGCCGGTTAAGCTCTCCCGAAAATCAAATCTGATACAGCAGGGCATTGCAGATGGCGGCGGCTACATTGCTGCCCCCCTTTCTTCCCTTTGCCACAATGAAGGGGATTTCCTGAAGGGTAAGGATCCGCTCTTTGGCCGCAACCACATTGACAAAGCCGACGGGCACGGCGATAATCAGGCTGGGGTGAAGCTTCCCTTCTTTTATCAATTCATAAAGGCGAATGAGAGCTGTGGGAGCATTTCCCACGGCCACAATCACCGGCCCCCATCCTTCCCCAAACATAGCGGCAGCTTTGTCCATGCTGGCGGCAGCCCGGGTAATCCCCTTTTGTTTTGCCGTCTCTGCTACATCGGCGTCTGCCATAAAGCAGAGGGCTTCTCCCCCCAGCTCCTTCAGCCTGCTTTTGTTAATGCCCGACCAGGCCATCTGTGTATCGGTAATGATGACTCCCCCCTGGCTTAAGGCCATGAGCCCGGCAGCATTTGCCCCCGGGGAAAACACCAGGTTTTCGGCGTAATCAAAATCTGCTGTGGTGTGAATTACCCGCTTTAAAACAAGTTCCTCCTCAGGCTTTATTACATATCCTCTTTTATCCAGTTCCCGGCCGATTATTGCAAAGCTCTTTGCTTCAATTTCTGCCGGGAGAACCGGCTCCGATTTTATCTCCGGTTCTTCTTTTCCTACTCCCTCGTCCAGTATCCGATAGACGGCCTCCATATCCAAATTTTCTCTCAAAATCGCCGCCAGCTTTTCATACTGGCTTTCCCGGTAAGCCTTATAGTCAAAAGGTTCCGATTTTTCGGCCGGATCAATTCCCTTTTCCGATGCCAGCGCCTTTACTATGGCCGGGGCCGTCCCATCTGCGTCAAATATACCGTGGACATAAGCTCCATAAACATTTCCACGGCTGTAGCCATCAATTTTTACCTGTTTTCCCGCAAGCCTCCCGCTGTCTTGCAATTCCATCAAATAGGCGGTGGGACGGCAGATCTCCGGGATGCCGTTTGCAATGCGGACAGTATCTATGATGCCTTCCGCCCGGTTGATTGTGGTTCGGCCCATATGAATCTCATATCCTTCCACATTATGGCCGGTAAGATCTGAGAAAATACCGTCCAATTCTCCTAAAGATCCGGTTACCAGCGTGCGGGTTTTTTCTTTTTCAAATACCGTCTTTAAAGGAAGAAGCCCCATACCCCGGATATGGCCTTCTGTCCCTGACGTTTCATTGTATTCCACTCCCTGTGGATCTTCAAGTTCCTCTCCAAGCATCTGGTAGCCGCCGCAAATCCCCCAGATAGGGATCTTTTGGTCCGCAAGCTTTAAGACTGCCGCCTCCAGGCCGTTCCCGCGCATCCACAGCAAATCTTTTATCGTGCTTTTCGTACCCGGAAGGATCACCATATCCGGACGTCCCAGTTCCTCCGGGCCGGATACAAACCGGACCTTTACCCCGGGAATACAGGAAAATACAGCAAAATCCGTAAAATTGGAAATTCTGGGGAAACGGATTACCGCAATGGTAATCCGGCCTTCTGCTCCCCCATTCTTTCCTTCCTCTAAAAATCCGCTTAAGCTGTCCTCATCTTCAATCGTTACATCCATATAGGGAATCACCCCTATAGCGGGGATATTGCAGAGCTTTTTAAGCATCTTAATCCCAGGCTCCAGAAGGGATTTATCTCCCCGGAATTTGTTGATAATCAGTCCCTTTATATAAGATCTTTCTTCCGGTTCCAGAAGGGCGGCGGTACCGTAAAGCTGGGCAAAGACTCCTCCCCTGTCAATATCCCCTGCTAAAAGTACCGGAGCTTTCGCCAGTTTTGCCATACCCATATTCGCAATATCATCCTGTTTCAAATTGATTTCTGCCGGACTCCCGGCTCCTTCAATCACAATAATATCATATTGAGCAGCCAGCCTTTGGTAGGATTCCTCGATTTGAGGAACCAAAGATTTTTTATAGGCAAAATATTCCCTGGCCGTCATGTTTCCCTGAGGGATCCCTCTCACAATCACCTGAGACCCCGTATCGCTGGTGGGTTTTAAAAGAATGGGATTCATATCTGCGGTGGGCTTTATTCCCGCCGCCTCTGCCTGAACCGCCTGGGCCCTGCCTATTTCCAGCCCTTCCTGGGTAATGCAGGAATTTAGCGCCATATTTTGAGACTTAAAGGGGGCCACCCGGTAACCGTCCTGTTTAAAAATCCGGCATAGTCCGGCTGTCAAAAGGCTTTTGCCCGCATTGGACATAGTTCCTTGAATCATAATTGCTTTTGCCATTAAACTTCTCTCCTATGTTCCTATTTCAGGGATAAAATTGTTTCCAGAATCTCTAAAAACGCCTGATTTTCCACTCTGGTTTTCACACAAATCCGGTAATACTGTCCTGTAAGCCCCCGGTAATTCCCACAGCAGCGGATCAGCACCCCGGATTCCCTTAAAAGGCGGTACAACTCCTTTTCGCCTCTCCCATTGTCGAAAAAAAACAAGTAATTAGCTTTAGAATCCCACACCTGAAATCCCAAACGTTTCAGGCCCTTTTTTAAAAATTCCCGTTCTGCAGGGATAAGCCGCCTGGTTTTCTCCCGGTATTCCCCTTCTCTTAAAGCGGCTTTTCCCGCCTCCTGGGAAGGGAGGGATACGCTCCAGGGCTGCCGCGCCTGATTTATTTTTTCCAAAAGCTCTGTATTACTGCAAAAACCATAGCCTAACCGAAGGCCTGCCATAGCGTAAGATTTGGTAAATGCCTTCAGGATAAATAACCGGGGATTTTCTGCCAGCCAGAGAATGCCGCTAAGTATCTCCGGCTTCTCCGTCAGTTCGCAGAAACATTCATCCACCACCAGCATGGCCCCTTTTTCCTGGCAAACCTGTCCAATGCGCCTTACCTGATCCTTGTCTATGGTAAGGCCCGTAGGGTTGTTTGGATTACACAGGAAAACCACTCCGCCTTCTAAGTTTCCGCTTGCTTTTAGGAAATCGCAAAATCTGTCTGAATCCAGGGCAAATCCCTTTTCCGGCGGCAAATCAAAATAAGTAATGCCGCATCCCGCTGCCTTTAAAGCCTGACTATACTCCGAAAAAGCGGGGGCCGGGATGACAGCCCTCCGGGGCTTCCAGGCAAATACCAGGCTGAAAATCAGATCCGCCGCACCATTTCCGCAGATAATCCACTCTTTTGGCAGACCGTAGTACCGGGAAAGTTCTTCCACAAGGCCTCTGCACCGGCTGTCCGGATATTGACTGCACCGGGAAAGGGAGCTATAAAGCGCCTTCTTCACTCCCTCAGGCAGCCCCAGAGGATTAATATTAGCAGAAAAATCCAATTTTATATTCTGGGAGTAAATGTCTCCCCCGTGTCCATATTCCATAACTTCCTCATTCTGCCTCAGTATCCGAAGCACCGGACATTTGTTGTATCGTCCGGATAATTAATCTGTTCAGGCCAACAGAAAAAGCATTGACAAAATTGCCGCCATAGTCAGGGCTTCCGCCGCGAACATCATTTTTCCCGCTCTCCTAATATCCTCCGCCTCTACAGCCCGGACCGGATCTCCGATAAACGGCTTTTTATGAAGGACACCGAAATACCAGGCATCCCCTGCCAGTCTTATACCAAGAGCTCCTGCAACCGCCGCTTCCCCGTGGGCGGAATTGGGGCTGGCATGCCGGTACCTATCCCGCCGGTAAATCCGAAAAGACTCTTTTCCATTATAGCCCAGCAGAAAAGCAGCCAGAATCAAAAGGCCTGCCGTAAGCCGGGCAGGCAGGTAATTGCACAAATCATCCAATTTGGCCGCCGCCCTGCCCAAATACAAATATTTCTCATTTTTATATCCTATCATGGAATCCATCGTATTGACAGATTTATAAAAAAAGCCGCCGCAAGCTCCAAATACTGCCATAAAAAGCAATGGGGCAATCACTCCATCGGAAGTATTTTCCGCCACGGTCTCTACTGCAGCCCTGGCAATCCCTGCTTCGTCAAGCCTTCCGGTATCACGGCCTACAATCATGGAAACCGCCTTTCTGGCGTTTTCTATATCCCCTTTTTCAAGGGCTTTTCCTACTTTCCAGCTTTCGGTGTACAAGTCCTTTGCTGCTAAAAGCTGAAAGCAAAACAGGCTTTCCAAAGCAAATCCCAGCCAGAAGGACAGGCCGTATACCCATTTAAGGAAAAAAAACGGCGCTGCCGTAGAGACTGCCGTCACGGTCAAAACTATCCCGCAGCCTGCCAAAAGTTCTGCCCTTTTTCCTTTTGCCAGGCGGCATAGCATTCTTTCCGTCCCTTTGATTAGGCTTCCGATAGCCCGGACCGGATGATAGAAAATGCGGGGATCCCCTATCAGCAGATCCAGAATATATCCTGTCAAAAGGACTCCGGCTCTTGTTATCATGTAATTTCACCTTTTTCATAGTATAGGTTGCCGGAGATTAGCGCAGCCGCTGCCCTATACCGCCTACTACCCGCCATACCTGAGCGGCGTTTTCCGCCAGAATGCAGTAGATACGGCCGGTTTCCTCCCGCCATTTTCGCTGAAACTCCCCCATAGGGACAATTCCGGAGCCGATTTCCTCTGCTACCAGAATCTTTTCTTTAGAATATTTCAACAGTTCTTTTACAAAATCGTCCCTGGTAAAGCCGCTCCGCAAAATACCGTCCCTCTCTCCTGCTGCAAGCTCATCCATCTGCCTGCGGATCATAATCGGAAGATGGCAGCACCAGAAAGCCCTGCAGAATTCCTCCCAGCCGGCTGTCCTCCCGTCGCACCAGGGGATTTCCCCCGTTTTTATTTCTGAAAAGAGCAATTGTTCTGCAAATCTTTTCTTTCCCTGAAAAGCGCCTCCTATAATCAATATCATATTCCGCCTCCTACTGTGAGAACAAACAGGCTGACGATCTCGCTAACCTGCAAAAACCATCCGGCCAGATCCCCGGTAATCCCGCCAAACTTTTCTTTCGCAATATGGTAATATAAAAAAAATACAGCCGTCTGAGCAGCAGCCGCTGCCCACCCGACAGCTCCTCCCTGCCATATCAAAAGAGCGGCGCAGGCCAGCATCCAAACTGCCAGAAAAAAGCACACCACAGTTTTCTGAGCGCTGTCCGCAAAGGCATAGGCAAGACCTGTTCCTTTGGCACAGGGAAAGGAAGCTACAGAAAGGCCGGAAAAGGCCCGTTCCATAACAAACGCCGCTCCCAGCATCAGGCTTGGCGCAGGTCTCGGAAAACTGTCCTTTTCCATAACCAGCTCTGCCCACCGGATCATCATCCCTCCGTAGCACAGAAGGTACATGCAGCCGCCTGTGACGGCAAAGGCCCCTGTATGGGGATCCTTTAAAATTTCCAGCTTTTTCTCCCGATCCCCGTAGGAGCTTAAAGCATCAACCGTATCTAAAAAGCCATCCATGTGAATTCCTCCGGTAAGAACAATCGGAACAGCAGCTCCCATAAGGCCGGCAGCTGCCGGGGAGAAGCCGGCCTTTTCGGCTAAAAAAAGCCACATCCAGACACCTGCCCCGCACAGAACTCCAATCATAGGAAAAAAGCAAAAGACATACTTCATCCGCTCTTTCGTCCATTCTACTGTGGGAACCGGTACTCTGGAATACATGGCAAAAGCAATGAGAAAGGAATACCATAGATTCATTCCAGTTCCTCCAGCTCTCCTTTTAAAGCTACAGGAATCCCGCATACCACCTCTGCCGCCCTGTCCGCAATAGCACACAATTTCCGGTTGATTCTTCCCAGCATCTTCATATACTCCATAGTTTCCCCAGTGTATTCTCCGCCGTCGCAGAACACATCGTTGGTTACAATAATCAAATCCTTGGCTTGGGAGGACAGCACGGCGATCCCATGAATAATTTTAGCTTCAATAAGCCTGATATTTTCTTCTGAGGCTCCTCCTTCCCAGGAAAAAAATTCGTTGGCCGCCAGATTGGAAATGCACTCTACTAAAACGGCAGATTCTTCCCAGGACGGTATAATCTCTACCCCGGACAAATCCCTGGGCTTTTCTATGGTAACAAAGCCCTTGCCTTCTCTCATTCTTTTGTGGCGTTCTACCTTCTGCTTTTCCTCTTCCCCGTAAATCTCCATAGTAGCCAGATAATAACGATGTTTTGCTTTGGTGCGGGCCAGAAGCTGTTCGGCATACCGGGATTTCCCGCTGCCGCTTCCTCCAATTACAACTGTTATCATGACAAATGTTTATACTCCTCTATATGAATTTCCTGAAAGCTGCTCATGTTCTCATAGACGGCCTGAGCCATGGAAAGCAGGGCAAAAAAGGCTGCTGCCCCGGTACCTTCTCCCAGGCACATCCTGCCGTAAATAATCGGCTTTAATCCCAAGGCCTCTAAAACCATAGCTCCCCCCGGTTCCGCAGAAACATGGGATGCAATCATATACTTCTTTACCTCCGGGCAGATAACCGCCGCCGCCAGAGCCGCCGCCCCGGTGATAAATCCGTCCAGAACCACAGGCAGTCCGTAAACTGCCCCGCCGATTATCACTCCGGCAATCCCGGCTAAATCAAATCCGCCCACTTTAGAAAGTACATCGATTCCGTCTGCCGGATCTGGGTTGTTTTTCCGGATTCCCTCCTGGATCACCCGGATCTTTCGAGCCAGCCCGGCGTCCGTAAGTCCTGCTCCCCGGCCGGTAACCTTCTCCGGCGCAAGCCCCAGAAGCGCCGAGACCGCCGCACTGCTGGTCGTGGTATTTCCAATTCCCATCTCCCCTACGCCTATCAGAGAATATCCCTGTTCTTTTAAATGGCCTGCCGCCTCTATTCCCGTCTCTAAAGCCGTAATCGCTTGGGCTCTGGTCATAGCCGGGCCATTAAGAAAGTTTTGAGTTCCGCGGCTAATCTTCCGATCCCATATGGGATTTTTTATGAAAAGCTCTTTCCCGGGAATCGGAAATTCTTTAACCGTTCCGGTAAGATCCGCCGCTACGCCCAGATCAATGGGAATAATCCTGGCCCCGGTCTGCTCTGCCATAAGGCAGACACAGCTGTCCCCTCTGGAAAAGTTTTCCGTGACAATTCCGGTAACCTCCTGGCCTGTCTGGGTAACCCCCTCCTCTACAATCCCGTTATCGCCGCAGCAGATCACAATTGCTTTTTTATCCAGATGAACCTGCGGATTTTTTAAAATCCCTGCGATGCGGATAATGGCATCCTCCAAAGCTCCCAGGCTGCCTAAAGGTTTTGCCACACTGTCCCATCTTTTTTGAGCCAGTTCCATTGCTTTTCGATCCGGCTGTACCACTCTTTTTAACGCCTCATCCAATGTGATCGATTTCAACGTCTTCTCCTTTCAGTTGTGAAACCTGCGTTTCACAAGCGTTCTTCCTGCTAACTGAAATTTTAAACAGGCCGCTGCAAAATTTTCTGTAAATTCCGGACAGGAAGGATAATAAAAATGCGGAAAGCCAGCCAGAGTATTTTCTTTCTGCTCCATGGCCTGCCAGGATTTTGAACTGACCGGTTTTTCTGCCTCCATCTGTGTTTTTGAGCGGCAATTTCTACTTGTCCCCTGTCCATTTTCCATGGCAGCCGTCTGCCAGTAATGGAATTCATGGCCACGGATTTTGGTTCCCTTTGAGAAAAAAGGCGTGTCTTCTTTTGCCGTCAAGGTAATATAACCAAAGTTTCCAAGTCCTCTTCCCTTCTTTCCAATTCCCTTAAAAATTCCCGTCATAGGATAAGGAACGCCCTCCGGGCTTTCCAGATATTCCAGCAAATAAAGATATCCTCCACATTCTCCGTGAATGGGCATTCCTTTTTGAGACGCCTCATAAATGGATGCTTTCATAGACTCATTTTTTGCCAGCTCCCCGGCATAAAGCTCCGGATATCCCCCTCCTATCAAAAGGCCGTCCAAATCTCCTGGCAATTCTTTATGATGAAGGGGGGAAAACTCTATCAAACGGGCGCCCGCCTTTTCCATAGCTTTTAAATTTTCATGGTAATAGAAGCAAAACGCCTCATCTTTTGCCACCCCAAGCCGAAAAGATACCGGCGGTTTCTCACTGCCCCTGCCTGATTCTTTAAAACCGCCTGCTTCGGACTCTTTTTCTCCTTCCCCTGCGATTTTAAAAATTATTTCCAAATCCAGGCTCTTTTCCAAGACATCTGAGAGCTTCCTTATCTGCTCCTGCAAATCCGCAATCTCATGGGGAAGAATTAAGCCAAGATGACGGCTCTCAATATGTAAAAAGTCCAGATTAGGGATATACCCGGCCACCTTAATTCCCAATTCTTTTTCCAAAGTTTTCTTTAGTCCAGGATAAATCGAAGGAGAAACCCGATTTAAAATAACGCCCTTAATATGGCTGTTTTCTCTGCATCCGTATGTTCCTCCCAACGGACAATATTCTAAAAAGCCTTTTATCAACGCTGCTAAAGACAGGCTGGCCCCTCTGGCATCCACCGCCAAAATTACCGGAATATCCAGAATATCAGCAATTTCATAAGTGCTGGCATCCGGAAGAATTCCCGCCAGGCCGTCAAAATATCCCATGACGCCTTCTAAAAGAGCCAGTCCCTCTTCTTTCCCACGACAGCTGTCAAAAAACACTCTTTTTAAGCCCTCCGGCGTTTCAAAGAAGCTGTCCAGATTGCGGCTCTCTACCCCTATAATCCGCTTATGGAAAAGAGGGTCAATATAATCCGGGCCGCATTTAAAGGAAGCTGTGGGAATCCCTTTTCTTTTTAAAAGCTCTAACAGTCCGCAGGTTAAAATCGTCTTTCCGCTTCCGCTTTTAGGAGCGGCTATAAGAAGTTTTTTCACGGAGCGTTTTCCTCCTCTTCTTTTTTCTCCCCGCCTCCTTCTAATGTGATAATGTAAACCGGATTTCCTGCTCTTTGCATATGATAGGGCCCTGCTTTGGCGGTTCGGGCAATTCCGGCCTGTATAATCTCTGTTCGGGCAAATTTCCAATGTTTCATGGCCTTCAGGCATTCTGACAGGGTTTCCAGGGTAATCGCAGTAATTACAATTCGAATCCCAGGGTTCTTTTTTAGAAGAACTTCCAAAATAGAAAGAAGTTTCCCTCCCGAACCTCCAATAAACCCATGGGTAGGCGCGGGAAGGGCAGAAAGTGCCTCCGGCGCTGTCCCCGGTACAATGGTAAATCCTCTTTTATAAGGAATCAGTTTCCGGCGGTTTTTTTCTATTAGTTCAAGACCCTCCGGACTCTTTTCTACTGCAAAAATCCGGCTGTTCTCATCTTTCAGTATCCAGCCTGCGGCGATTGCTACAGAGCCGGTTCCGGAGCCGATATCATAGAGACAGGCTCCCGGATATAACCTAAGCTTTGCCAGAGAAATGGTTCGAATCTCTTCTTTGGTCATAGGGACATTTCCCCGGATAAAGCTTTCATCCCTTAGAGAAAATCCTTCTGCCAAAAAGTCATGCTCTCTTTTTGGAAAAGGATTTTCCACAAGACAGCACACCAGCTTTTCCAATGTCTTAAGGGGATTTGTCCCGCCATCCAAAAGCTCTTTTACAGTCCCTGAAAGGATCCGCTCCTCCTTATAAGACAGACAGGAGCCAAAGGAAACGCGGCACTCTCCCAAGCCGTTTTTCAAAAGCCTTTCGCAAAGTTCTCTGGCATCGGGACATTCTCCTAAAAGAAAAAAGCACTTAGAATTTTCCTTAACTGCTTCTAAATAGTTCTCCTCTCTTCCGTGAAGGCTGATGATTTTCGCGTCTTGCCAAGGAATCCCCAGCCTGGCGGCGAAATAGGAAATAGAAGAAATCCCGGGAATTAGAACTACCTTCCAGCCGGATTTTTCCAGATATTCTTTTACTTTCCCGGCGCCGCTGTAAAAACCGGTATCCCCGGAGAATACTACGGCGGCCGTCTCCATCTCTTTTTTTTGATCGTCCAGCCACTTTCCGATTTTTTCTGCTTCATAGGAGACTAAAACCGGTTTTCCTTCCAGGAAATTTTCTACACTTTTTAAGATTCTCTCTGCCCCCGCAACGGCTTTTGCCTCCTTCAGGTGCCGGACCGCAAAGCCGGTCAGTTGTCCCGGGCCTCCCATACCGATTCCGATTAAATAAGCGGTGGAACTCCTATTTTCTTGTTTGTCTTTCATACCAGTTGAGCACCTCATCCACAGTCATTCCCGTCTCTGCCTCTCCTCTATCCATGACCAAAGCAGGGATACCAGATCTAGCGGCTGCCTTTACTTTCTCCAAAAAGCCGCCTTCCCTTCCGCTGTCTTTGGTTACCAGAAATCGGCAATCGTATTCTTTAATCATAGCCTGGTTCATCATAACAGAAAAAGGCCCCTGAGCGGCGATAATATGACGTCCCTTAAGTCCCATCTTCCTGCAGCTTTCCAGAGCCTTTGGATCCGGCAGAACTCTTGCGTAAACCCGGGTTTCAAACTCGGGAATTTGACGAAAAGCCTCTAAATCCTTACTTCCGGTGGTAAGGAGAATATTGCCCTCCTGTCTTTTTAACCACTGTACCGTTTGAGAAGCGCCGGAAAAACGCCGGATCCAGGGAGAGAGTTCCTTCCTCTCCTCCCGGGTCCAGATTTCCCTGGGGCGCAGACAGCGAATCCGCCGGATCCCAGTTTCTATGCAGGCCTGTTCAATCTGTTTGGTAGCATCTTTGGCGTAAGGATGAGTGGCATCGATTACCAGCGTGATCTGATTCTCCTTGAGAAAACCTGCCATCTCTTTTCCGTTCATCCTTCCTGTATAAACGTGTCCGTTTTTCAGCTTAGGAAAGATCTCTTTTCCGTATCCGGTAGCTACGCTTACCACCAGGAAGGCTCCCTTATCATCTAACCGCTCCGCCAGGATTCTTCCTTCTGCAGTTCCCGCAAAAATCCCTATCCTATTCATAGCAGTAGCCTCTGGGAGTTACCATGTAATCCCCGATTTTTTTTGTGGCGGAATTACCGATAAATACGGTGGTAAACATGTCTGCCTGAATATTTTTAAGATTCTCTAAAGACATTACCGCCATTTCCTCTCCTTGACGGCCAATACTCTTTACTATTCCGCACACGGTTTGGGGGGAGCGGTATTTCAGCACAATCTCACAGGCCCGTTTCAGGTAATCAACCCTTTTTTTGCTGGCAGGATTATAAATGCACAGAACAAAATCCCCTTCAGCCGCTGCCTGAATTCGCTTTTCAATCAGTTCCATGGGGGTCAGCAAATCGCTTAAGCTGATTACTGCAAAATCGTGAATCAGCGGCGCTCCCAGCGCTGCCCCGCCGGCGCAGGCCGCCGTTACTCCGGAAATCACCTGAATCTTTACTTCCGGAAATTCCGGGGACAGCTCCAAAATAAGTCCTGCCATGCCGTAAACTCCCGGATCCCCGCTGCAAACCATTGCCACCCTGCGGCCTTTTGCCGCCTCCCTAAGAGCGATACGGCACCGCTCCGCCTCCTGACGCATAGGAGTAGTGAAAAACTCTTTTTCTTTAAAGTGGTCTTTTATCAAATCCACATATACCGTATATCCTGTAATAACATCACATTCCTCTAAAACCCGGGCCGCCTCAATGGTCATCTTTTCATAGGCCCCCGGACCGATTCCCACTACATATAGATATCCTGTCATGCTTCCTCCTGTCTATTTTCTTTCCTCTCCTCCCTGCCGATATCCGGTGGTAAACTCCGGATGGTAGAGACGGGACCGCTCATAATCTTTCTGGTTCACTGTCTGTCCTACTATAATGAGGGCCATACGGCTGATCCCTTCCTTCTTTCCTTCCTCTGCCAAGCTCTTTACCGTGCATCGGATCACCTTTTCATCCGGCCAGGTAGCTTTGTACACGATGGCGGCCGGAGTGTCTTCCTCATACCCCCCGGCTATCAGTTCTTTGCTTAGATTATCTAAAAGCCCGGCGCTTAAAAATATGGTCATGGTTGCTTGATGAGCGGCAAAAGATCGAATACTCTCCTTTTCCGGAACGCTGGTTTTTCCTTCCATACGGGTAATAATCACACTCTGGGAAATCTCCGGCAAGGTATATTCCATCTGCAAAGCCGCCGCTGCCCCGCAAAGGGAAGAAACGCCTGGGCAGATCTCATAGGCAATCTGAGCCTTGTCGAAGGCATCCATCTGTTCTCTGATTGCCCCGTAAATTGACGGATCTCCCGTATGGAGGCGGACCGTTAAAGCTCCTTCTTTTTCAGCTTTTTCCACCGTTTCCACTACTTCTTCCAGAGTCATAAAAGAACTGTTATAAATGCGGCAGTCCTTCTTTGTCACTTTTAACAGACCGGGATTTACCAGAGAACCGGCGTAAATTACTACGTCTGCTTCTCTTAAAAGCCTGGCTCCCCTCACTGTAATCAAATCTTCCGCGCCAGGCCCGGCGCCTACAATATATACCATAGGCTACTCCTTATCCTCTACAATAAACAGGGAATAATACCCTGCCTGTTCATCAATTTCTTCTGCAGAACGGTAAATCGTTTCCCCTTCCATCCCGCATCGCTGTACCCCTAAAACCTGTTTTTTTTCCCGGATTAGCAGCTCCTTTACTTCCCCCAGTCTTTTGCCGGATTTCATTAAAACCTTTACTCCCGGCAGCCGGATTCCCTCTTCAATCTGATAGGTGGCCGGAAGAACATGAAGTTCCCTGGAACCGCTGACCAGAGCTCGGTTCAGCCTGGCGGCGGCGGCACAAAAGGAGGGCACACCGCTGACAATTTCTGTCCGTTCCCCTGCATCCCGAACCCGCTCATAGACATAAAGACAGGTAGAATACACAGTGGCATCTCCCAGAGTTAAAAAAGCTACATTTTTTCCCCGGGAAAGCTGTTCTATAATCTGTTCTGCTGCCTCATCATGACACTTTTCCAGAATTTTCTTATCCTTTGTCATAGGCATCGGGAGACAGAGAATTTCCTTACCTGCCATCTCCGGTACTGCCTGAAGGGCAATATGATAAGCCACACAGTCTTTTAAAGATTCATTAGGAAGAGCCAAAACCTGGCTTTCTTTAATGATCCGAACCGCCTTCAAGGTCATCAGCTCCGGATCTCCGGGGCCTACGCTGACGCCGTATAGTATCCCCCGGCCAGTTGGGCTTTCTTTTCGTCCATTGCAATCTGTCATTTGATTTTTAAGCCGGGGGATAGGAAACTAAGCAGCGTTTTAACAATTCTTCAGCTCCTTTTGTCATCCCCAGCACTCCTTTCTGGTTGGTAAAAAGAATGGCTTCCGCCTTAAGGATATTTCCCCCTCTTTTTTTTAAATGAAACTCGATTCTTTCTATGATTTTTTCCATTACCGGCCCAGTAAACCCAGTCTGATCCAGGATTGAAAAAGCCTGGTCTACCGTAACGGCTTCCAGGATCCGGCTTACTGTTTCTTCCCCTGCTCCCCGGGCTCCGGCCCATGCCGCAAGAACTTCCATCCTGCTGTCCGCTACAGAAGAATGGGTATTCATGACCCCGGCCGCCAGCTTTACAAGCTTTCCTCCATGGCCCACTAAAAGCAGGTTTTGAAAGCCGTATTCTACAGCCATATCCAGAGTCTCTCCAATATAATTGGAGCATTTTACTGCCCTGTCCGGATCAATTTTTAAAGTGTTTTTCAAAAAATCTTCTCCGTAATTTCCCGGCACAACCAGCAATATTTTTTCTCCCATAACGGCTTTTTGCCGAACTGAAATTCGGATAGTTTCTATAAGAGCCCCTTCGCTCATAGGTTCTACAATGCCGCTGGTTCCAAGGATAGAAATCCCCCCTTGGATTCCCAAATAAGGGTTAAATGTTTTCCCCGCAAGCTGCTCTCCTTCCGGTGCGGAAATGGTAAGTTTTAACTTTCCGCCAAAACCGGCCTTTTGGCAAACGGCTTTCACCTGCTGAAATATCATGGAGCGGGGCACGGGGTTGATGGCAGCCTTCCCTTCCGGACAGGCCAGCCCCGGTTTGGTAACCCGGCCTATGCCTGCGCCGCCGTCTAAGTAAATGGCAGAGCCAGATCCATAAAAATTTTGGTAGCAGCCGTCTGGCTCTTCCTCCTCCTGTAACCGCTCTGCCCGGGCGTAAATCAAAATTCCATTGGTCACGTCCGGATCGTCTCCTCCGTCCTTTCGCACCCCGCAGGAAACCGCATTTTGTTCTCTGCAAATCTCTTCCACCGGTAATATCAGACGGGCTCCTTTGGGAGCGGTAAGTTCCACTGCTTCCTTTCTTTCCCCCATAAGCAGCATAGAAACAGCGGCGCAGGCCGCAGCGGCAGCGCAGGAACCGGTGGTATATCCCCGGCGCATTTTTTTCTGGTTTCGGTATATATATTCCTCTTCCATCTGCCCGCCTCCTTTTCTGATATCCTGCCCGGAGGGCTGAAGCCCCCCGTTCTTAATAGAATCCGTTATCTGCCGCTCTCTCCAAGACCGTCTTCTACGTGTTTTATGAGCAGGTTCTGAATTCCCGGATATTCTCCCAGCCCCTTTAACACGCAGGTAATCTTATATCCTTCTTTTTCCAGGGAGTATTTCCAGGAGTCCTCCCGGTCGCTGGCCATATCATGTCTGGCGTGATCTCCCGCTACAATCATAAAAGGAGCGAGAATCACCTTTTCATAGCCCCCTTCTTTTAATCGCCTTTTCATGGTATCTAAGGACGGATAGGCTTCCACAGTTCCTAAAAAAACATTGGAATATCCCATGTCCTTCATCCGGTAATCCAAAGCAGCGTAGACCGTATTGGCATAGTGGGTGGTACCGTGACCCATATATACCAGGGCCGTGTCTAATGGAACCGGCCCCATTTCCTCTATTAGGGCCTCAATCACCTGACAGGAATCTTCCTCACTGGTAAGTAGCGGAACGCCGAAACGGATGGTTTCAAATTGACTTTCAAAAGTCAGGACATCCTGGATCATCTGTTCGTTTTCAATCCCGTTTATTACATGGGTGGGTTGAACAAGAATCTGTTGAAATCTTTCCTCTGCCAGCTTTTTTACAGCCTCTGCTACTGTATCCACGTGGTAATGATCCCTGTCCCTTAATTTGCGGATAATCATTTTGCTGGTCCAGGCCCGGCGGATCACATACTCCGGATACGCGTCCTGTATCCGGTTTTCAATGGCTTCTATGGTCTTTTTTCTGGTGTCCGCATAGCTGGTTCCGAAGCTGACCACCAGGATGGCTTTTTTGGTATTCATATTGTAATGTTCCCTTCTCAGCAGGCATTTAAAACGAATGCCTGGGTCTGCTGTTTATTTTAACCGGCAGCAGGGCTATTGTCAAATTTTTGTTCAAAATTTTCAGCATTGCCTTTTCTGTAATTTTGGCGGCTTTTATATGAGGTAAAAACGGCCTTAGTTCGGTGTCGCTTGGACATAGAATTCCGATTTTTTTCACGGTTTCTCCCCCTTATTTCTCAAAGCTCTTTTTATACAACGGATGCACCCATTTCCAAAAAAGCAGAATATGAATAATACCAATACCCCCGAAAATAGTCTGTACTGCCATTTCCGGTACTCCGGACAGCAGGATGCCGTTCATATCTCCACCCCCGAAAAACCGGTATAAAAATGACAGGTATATAGGATCAATAAACATTAAGGCTATAGTTATATAGTAGCCACAGGCCCTGAAAAACTTGTTTTTCATTTTGGTAAATAAGGGAGTAAGGCCTGTGAAAATCCATGCCCCAATCAAGGTACTGATACCACCGGAAATACTGAAAATCACCAGTTGATTTTCAGTCAAGGACTCTGTATGAATTGCCACCTGAACTCCTGCCCCTAAAAACCGGATCTCCCAAAATACATCATACAAAAGCGCGATTGCCAGATGGCTGCCTTCATGGATAAAATAGTAGAGGAACACAGCAATCATGAGCGCAGACCATTTCCTTATATTGCCGGCCAACTTTTCATTCATTGATTTTTAACCTCTTTTCATACTTAACCACCGGTTTATTCAAACTCAAACTTCATATCCCAAGACTCACGGATATCGTCCATCAGCCGCAATACTGTCAGGCTGTCCTCCGGCGTAAATTTGTCGCTGTGGGATTTTCCGGCAGCCACACACTGGGACGCCTCTTCAATCTGGTATTCAAAGCCGTTGATTTGGAATGGACAATCAATTTCGTATACCTGGCCTTCGTAAATTTTGATCTCCATATGCTCTGCATGCTGATAGTCTTTTAAGGTAATGGTTCCTTTCTCCCCGTAAATCACTGCCTCCCGCTCCATAAGCATGCCGATAGACTGGGCGCAGTATGCGGTACAACCGTCCGGATAAGACAGGTTCAGGATGCTGAAATCATCCGTGCCATATTCATTTATATGCACCTCGCTGTGAAAAGCTTTTGGAGCCGTACCGGTAACCATATGGAGAAAGCCCAGGTTGTAAATGCCAATATCCAAAAGTGCGCCGCCTCCCAGCCCTGACTGGAATTTCCGCTCTTTTCTCGCTCCTTTTGCAATAAATCCATATTCGCAGCGAATGTGGCGAACCCTGCCGATAAGGCCTTCTGACAAGGCCTCCTGGAGACGGCTATAGGTGGGAAGAAAACGGATCCAGAAGGCTTCCATAATAAAAAGGCCTTTTTCCTCTGCCAGCTTATAAAGAGTCTCTGCTTCCCCTGCATTGGTGGTAAAAGGCTTTTCGCAAAGCACATGCTTTCCTGCATTTAAACACATCAGGCAATTTTCATAGTGAAGGTTGTTGGGCGTTGCCACATACACAATCTCCACCTCCGGGTCTGCTGCCAGAGCTTCATAGGATCCGTAGCATCTGGGAACCTGATATCCTGCTGCAAAAGCTTGGGCAGAAGCCTGATTTCTGGAACCTACTGCCGTCAAAAACTCGCCGGATCCCTTCATCTGCCTGAGAGTGGATGCAAATTTCTTTGCGATATTTCCGGTTGCTAAAATTCCCCATTTCATGATTTTTACTGCTCCTTTCCTGTTTTTGCTTCCTCTGCTGCCTTTCTGATTTGCTCCAAATTCCAGTCCAAATCCCCGCTTCCATCCAGAATAATCCGGGGACAGGCGAGAAGTTTTTCCCACTGTTCATGTTTTGCCCTGCTTCTGGTTTCCAGCCCGCCGGTATCGTAGCCGGATGCCCAGATAAGGAACTGGCAATGGGCTTCATACATGTCGCCTCCCGGATCAATCCTGGAACCGAACTTACGCCTCTCCCGCTCTTTGATTCTGGTAATGCGAATCTCAGTGGGCGTTACCAGCCGGACTGCCAGGGTAAAAAAAGGAATTAACGAATCTCCCCAGTCGGTGAGAGAACCGGAAATCACTGCCTTATGGGACTGTTCCAATTCCTCTTTCATCAGGCGGATCCGTTCTGGAATGGGACGCTTCCGCCTGTAAGGAGGATCGGTAGATTCCCAGTAATAGTCATCGCTGTCTATAAATCGGTATCCCAGGTTGTCTGCAATATATTTTGCCAGTGTGGTGGTTCCGGATCCGGAAGCGCCATAAATGTGAATGACAGATTTTCCCATAAGTTTCTCCCCTCTTCTATGCCATCAGTCCCCCCGATAATCTTCCCGAATAAACGGCTCCTTTCGCTCTGTATCTATTAAAAGTCCATATTTTTTCGGATGCCGGTAAGCATTTCCATGAACCTCCTGGCTCCGATAGAGGCGGATTTCCTCTATGGGAATCTCTGCCAGATAAATGCCTTCCTTCTCTCCTGCTTCTAATATCAGGGTATCCCTGGATTCCGATTCCTCCGGCCTGTAGGCAATGCCGTCAAAAACAGTAGAATGGCCGTTGCAGTCTGGCTGTCCTTTGGGATAATTTACAGTTGCAATGGCCACCATGTTTTCGTAGGCGCGGCCTCGAAGCTGGGAAATCCGGTTGATTTCCATGGGACAGGCATTAGGAACTAAAATCAGTTCTGCTCCTTTTAACATCAGGATTCTGGCGCTTTCCGGAAACTCTCGGTCATAGCAGATCATGGCGCCGGTTTTTACCGAGCCTTTTTCTGTATCTAAATCCGCCACGAAAAAGTCATCTCCGGCAGTAAGGCGGCTCTCTTCTCCAAAATCACAGGTATGAACCTTGGCGTAGGAAAAAAGCGGTTTGCCAAATCGGTCTATCAGGCAGACTGTGTTTTTGGGAAGGGGTTCCCAGGCTTCTAGAAAGGTAACGGCAATGGCCATATTCAGCTCTTTTGCAAGATTTGAAAAAGCTGTCACAAACGGGCCGCCTTTTGGGATTGCAGATTGTTTTAAGATGTCCAGATTTTCCGGAATCCCATAGCCGGTGCTCCACATTTCTGGAAACAGAGCGATATCCGCCCCCATGACTTTGGCCTGACGGCAGGCATCCAGGCCTTTTTGCAGATTTTCTTTTATGGATTTGCCCGGCATTAACTGAAGCAGGGCTATGGTAATGGTTTTCATAGGTGCATTCCTCCCTATTCTGGTAATGACGCCGGAATCTCGATGGTCAGTATCTCTTCTAATTCCTTATATGAAAATCCCAGACCATAAGCCATGTCCTGACTTTTCAGCGTCCCTTTTGGAAACCAGATCTCTATGTTTTCCGGAAAGAAAAGAAAGTTTTCCGGCTTTATCGCCCCCTTCATCTCTTTTCTGAGCTCCGGCTCTCTGATTCCGGCTATGTTGAGAAGCTGTTCCATTGTCTCTTCCTCTGGCAGGCGAAACAGAGTCCATATGTCAAGTTTTTTTCCGGTCTGGCGGTCAAATATTGCTCCCAGCCGGATCTCCTCCGCCTCGCCGCCTCCAGTGGGAATGGTTATGGATGTTAAAAAAGCGATGAAGCTGTCTTTAGAAGCAGTGGGGGATATGGTTTGATTTAGGGTAAATGCCTGGAATTTTTCTCCGGCTTCTTTGCATTTTCCATAAGCTTCATAAGCTTTTTGGAGTTCTGCCTGGAGGTCGTAAAGGATTCCTTGTTTTTCGTAATAGTCTAAAATCGTCTGCCTGGCAGGTTCTTTTAAATCGTTCAGGCTTTCTACTCCTGCCGTTATGCTGTTATCTGGTCCTGCTGGCTCCTGAACCCGTAATATTACTGTGCCGTCAGGCAGCCGGTATTCTTCCCCAATTCCGGATTCTGGTTCCCACAAGTCTGCATATTGGCCATCGGAAAAAACGACGGCTTTCTCCTGCGTTATGGTCCAGGGATTTTCTGTGGGGGCTTTGGGGCTGCAGGCCGTTGCTGTCAGCAGGAACAGGGTTGTTGGGAAAATTAGGAGTTTTGGAGTCATGGAATTTTTCCTTCTTTTTGTTTGGGGTGGGTTCTTACGCTTGGCGTATGGGAGTGGGCCGGCTTCGCAGTGCTGAGATTTCTTTTTTTCGCACTGCTCTTTGCTTTCGTGGACATTATACCACTTGGGTTTCTTTTCCGACAATGGTTTCTTTGAATCTTTCGTCGTGTTCTACTAAAATCATGGTTGGATGGGCGGTTTGAATTACTTGTTCAATCTGCATGCGGGAGTAGAGGTCAATGTAGTTCAGCGGTTCATCCCAAAGATACAAATCCGCCTGTTGACAAAGACTTTGGGCTAACAGCACCTTTTTTTTCTGCCCTTCGCTGAATTCTTCCATCCGTTTATCAAACTGCTGTCTTGGCATATCCAGCTTTCTGAGAAGAGTCATAAACAGGTTCATTTCTACCCCGTCTTCTTCCTGAAGATGTCTGGCATATTCTTTTAAGCTTCCGGAAAGGAATGATGTGTCCTGGGGCACATAAGAAATTTTTAAGTGGGGATCCAGCCACAGGATTCCGCTTGTTACGGCTTTTCCCACGGCTTCTTTGCGTATCTTTGAACTATCTGTCGTTTTGGGAGCCAGAACGGCTTTATGAAAGGCGTATTCTTCCATCAGCATCTTTAAAATGCTGGATTTTCCGCAGCCGTTTCTTCCCGTCAGAAAAATTTGCTCTCCAGGCATTAATTCAAAACTGGTATTGGTAAAAACCGGTATCAGTCTGGAAGGATTCTGCCTGTCCGGATATGCAATGCCAAAATTCCGCAGCCGGACAAGGGGGCTGTCCTTTTTTACCTGGCAGAGACCGGGAAACAGCTTTAAGTCTTCTGCAATTTCAATATCTTTTAGCAGTCCGGCCTTCTCGTCAATAGCCCTTTGCTGACGTTTTTCCAGATTTTTCCGGCGCTGCTGCATACGGCGGGACTTCTCTCCTACATAGGCCCGGGTATCAATACATCCTGTAGTTTCAAATTTAAGTGCCGCCTTTTTCCCGATTTTGGTAGATTCCACCTCATCTGCCCAAGCTTTCGCCTGCTTAGCCGCTTTTTTCAGCCTGCGGATATCCCCTCTTAATCTTTGATTTTCATCTAGCTCAAATTGATCCTGGCGCTGCTTATTCTCATACCAGGTGGAAAAATCTCCCTTGGTTACGGTTATTTTCGTTTTGTTAATCGCCAAAATATGATCCACAGAACGATCCAGAAAAGCCCTGTCATGGGATACCAGGATAAATCCCTTTTTCTTTGCCAGATAATCGCCTACCAGTTGTCTGGTCTCTGTATCCAAATGGTTGGTGGGCTCATCAATCAGCAAAAAATTATGTTCCTTTAAAAACAACACTGCTAATAACGCCTTGGTCTTCTCTCCACCTGACAGAGTGGAAAAGGGCCTGGATAAAATCTCTTCCCCCATTTCCAGACGGGACAATTCCCGTACTAGCTGCCAATATTCCAGCTCCGGATAAATTCCGTAGGCTACTGCGGCGGTATCTTCCTCTATATTGGGAACAGAAAACGGGAAATAATCAAACTCTACATCTGCACTTATTTTTCCCCGGTATTCCATCTGCCCCATCAGAAGCCTTAAAAAAGTTGTTTTTCCCCTGCCGTTCCTTCCCACAAATCCCAGTTTCCAATCTGTATCAATCTGGAAAGACACCTCATCAAAGATCAAATCATAGCTGCCGTCATAAGAAAAAGTTAAATCACTGACCTGTATTAATGACATATAAGCACACCTCCGTTTACCTATAATGCCGCGGCACGTTTGCACCGGGACATAAAAAGGCTGCGAGAAGATTCTTCTCACAGCCGCAATCCGCACACGGAAAATGTACTCCCTCTAAAATTACGCTCAGCCTGCCAGAGAATTTCTTTGCAAAGGCAGTCTGAAGGAACACGCTGGTAAGAATAATCGAATCTCCTGCACCAAAACCATGGACAGTATGCGGATATTTCCGGCTAATTAGATCATCATCCTAATAGCCGTTCCTCTGTCCAAGTTACATCCTGTTGGTTTTTTTCTGCAAGAGAATCAAATCATCCTTTCACCTCGTTTCCTGTATTCTGCCGTCATTATACACAGGGATCTTTTTGTTGTCAAGAGAGATTTTTCTATACTCTCCTTTTTAAAAAGGCATAAACTCCCCATATTCCCAGCAAATAGCAGCACAGCACTATTAAAAGAATCCGGGCGGCAAAAGGGTTAGTCAAACCCAAAATCATCATACTTACATACAGGCCGATAATCAAAAGATACCCGGTAATAACCATGGTCTTATCTCTTAAATACAGGTTGCGCTCATCATATTCCATAATTTCTGACTGCTTTCGCTTTTCCTCATCCTTCAGAAGGAGCCTGTTTTTGATAAAAAGGGCCACGCCTGCCCCAAGAAGCCCGACTCCGCTTCCTCCATACCAGCCGCCAAGACCTGCCGCCTGCTCTGAAAAGCCTAAAAGCTTAAGCCCTCCCAAAGACACTGTCAAAGTGATTGCTCCCAGCAGAATAAACAGCATGCTGATTGAAACCCTAAATTTTACCAACTTTCTGTATTTAGTTTTCATGCCTCTTCCTCCTCAAAAATAAAGATTTCCTCAATGGTAGTTTGAAAATACTTGGCTATTTTCCAGGCCAGGGGCAGAGATGCCATATATTTTCCGTTTTCCAGAGAAGTAATGGTCTGTCTGGTGACCCCGACGCAGGCCGCCAGTTCTTCCTGGGACAGGCGCGCGGCTTTTCTTAATTCCTGTATCCGGTTTTTCAACGATAAACCTTCCTTTCTATATCATTTTGTATAGTATACTTTACAACTTTAGTATAGTATGCTTTGCAGTTCTTGTCAAGTATACTTTACAAAATTTATAATTGACCATTTGGTCAATTTATGCTATACTGCATATTATAGACTATATGGTCAATATTTTAAGGAGGCAGTATGAAACGAGAAGAAAAAAATCAACTGACCAAACGCCGAATCATGGACAGTGCTCTGGCAGAGTTTTCACAGCAGGGATATGGCGCCAGTTCTGTTAATACCATCTGTGCCGCACAGGGTATCTCAAAAGGGATCATTTACCACTATTTCAATACCAAAGACGAATTGTATATTGCCTGTGTGGAGGAATGCTTCCAGCTGCTCACCGCATTTCTCCAAGCCAATGTTCCGGAAACAGGGGAGGCAAAAACGCAGTTGGAAGGATACTTTTCTGCCCGTATGGATTTCTTCCAGAGCCATCCGGTTTATCAGCCCATTTTTTATGAAGCCGTTATCTCTCCCCCTTCCCATCTGGCCGCTGAAATCCAGGACAGGAAACAGGCATTTGACACTTTGAATATCTGTATTCTGGAACGATTGCTCCAATCCCTTTCCCTGCGCCCCGGCATCACCATGACAGAAGTGGTGGATATGTTCCGGCAGTTTCAGGATTTTATTAACGCAAACAACCAGCCGCAGGATTTCAGCCTGCGGGATCAGCGATGTAAAAAGGCGCTGGATATCTTACTGTACGGAGTTGTCGCTCAGGAGGAAAACCACTATGTTCAATAAAAAAAACCAATCCCAGTCTGTTTTAGGAGAGATGCAGCCCTCTAAGGCCATTATTAAGCTGGCGGTTCCGGCCACGCTGGCCCTACTGGCAAAAGCCGTTTACAATATTGTAGATACTGCGTATATCGGGATGTTGGATTCCGATATTGCCTTGACTGCTGTGGGAGTCACCGTCCCTCTTCTGCTAATCATGGTTTCTATCGAAAATATCTTCGCAGCCGGAGCCGCCGTCCTGGCCGGCCGTCAGCTGGGACAGCAGGATCATGAAGCTGCCAGCCGTACCGTTACCACCATAATCGGCCTTTCCGTAATATTGGGGATCCTGCTGTGTGCAGGCGGTATTATTTTTATAGACCCTCTGATGCAGGCCTTCGGCGCTTCAGAAGCATCTCTGCCTCTGGCCAGGGATTACGCTTTTTGGATGTTTGTGGCAGCCCTGGCTAATCTGCCGGCTCAAAGTATGAATTGTGCAGCCAGAGCAGAATCTTCTGTAAGAATATCTTCTATTGCCGTTATTACCGGCGCTGTCCTGAATATCATTCTGGATCCCGTATTTATGTTTGACTGGGGACTGAATATGGGAGTAGAGGGTGCCTCCCTAGCTACTACTGTATCCCAGTTTGTCACTTTTTTTATCTTAATCTGGTTCTATGCCAGCGGGCGTTCCATCATCAAGCTTCGTATGAAAGCATTCCAACCCAGCTGGGCAATTGTTAAGACCGTTACGGCAATTGGCATACCCACAGCAGTTATTCAGATCTGCCTGTCAGTGGCATCATCACTTACCAACATTGCTGCCGCCTCTCTTCCTCAGTCGGACGAAATCATTGCCGCTTATGGCATCGTTCAACGGCTGATCTTGATTGGCTGCTATGTTGTTATGGGCTTTATGCAGGGTTATCAGCCTGTGGCATCCTATGCCTTTGGCGCCAAAAATGAAGATCGTTTCCACCGGTCTGTCCGGTTTGCGCTAAAGGGTTCCCTGCTGCTGACTGTCCTGGTAGCGGTAACCTATATTGTGCTGTCCAAACCTTTGATTATGCTTTTTAACCGAAATCCGGTCATCATCAGCTACGGCTCCCGACTGCTGATCTCTCAGGTGGCGCTTTACCCTGCCTTTGGCTTGTGCTATATGATGACCATCACTTTTCAAACCATCGGCGCATCCCGGTATGGGCTATTTTTGTCCGCAATCCGGCAAGGGCTATTTTACATCCCCTTCATTTTGGCTCTGCCCAGGCGGTTCGGCATAACCGGAATCTATTTTTCACAGCCTGCAGCAGATATTCTGACCATTTTGGTTTGTATCTGTTCTATCGGCTCCATGAAGCGGATCGCGTCCGCCCATATGGGATTATAAGATTATAAAAGGAAGGGGAGGCTCTTTTATGAATACACAATCTCCACCCTGCTTCCCTTTCCTCCGCTTTCTGCAGGAGTTACCATAAGCTTTACCGGGATCTGGCTGCGGATCTTTTCCACATGGGTGATCAGGCCGATGGCGCGGCTGCTAAAGCCGTGAAGGTTTTCCAATGCCTCCATTACCACATCCAAAAGGCTGTCATCCAGGGTTCCGAATCCCTCGTCCAGGAAAAACAGTTCTAACGGCGCATGGTTGGTAAGCTGAATTTGGGAAGATAAAGCCAGGGCAAGTGCCAAGGAAGCCAAAAAAATTTCTCCTCCGGACAAAGTTCCCACCTCCCGGCGGATTCCTCCGTTTTTGTAATCAATAATCCGGAAATATCCTTGGGCGCTGCATTCCAGTTCATAATTTCCCATAGAAAGCTTTCTAAGCAGCGCCGATGCTTCCCTGGAAACATAGGAAAGCTTTTCCCGGGCCACATATTCTACAAAACGCTTTCCCTTTATCAGCTTTTCAATTTGAAGAATCAGTCCCCACCGATGCTCTTTTTTCTCATAATCTGCCAGCAGGGCTTCCTTTTCCTGAAGCCGGCGGGTTCCCCGCAAAATCTCATCCCCCAACCGGGTTCCGTCTGTCCGTCTGTTCTCCAGACAGGCTTCCATCTCTTCTTTTTTTAAAAGAGCCTGGCTCCATTCTTCTTCTGTCAGGGACCGCCCGGAAAGCTGAAGTTCTTTCTCTCTCATCAAATTTTTCAGGCGTACCGTTTCCTCCTGCCGGTGCTGAATTTCCGCTTTTAGCAAAATCAGTTCTTCATCGGTTTCCTTCCATGCGGCAGCTGCCTCCTTCAGAGAAATCGCCCGTTCTTCCATTTCTTTTTTCAATCCCGGGCATTGAAGCAGGGCTTTCGAGAGCTGTTGCTTTCTTTCCTCCAATATGGCTTTTGCATGGCCAAGGCTGGTCTCTTCCACCTCCATCCGGCGTTCTTCCTCCTGGAAATTCCGGTTTTTCTCCTCTACGGCCTGTTTCGCCCTTTGGGCGGCATCCTTAATGGATTTAATTCGGTTTCGTACCTTCTCCAGCTCTTCTTTTATGCCTGTACACGCTCCTGTCAAAGAAATAATTTCTTTTTTCAGGCTTTTAATTGCCTCTTTGACTTCTTCTTTCTGGGCTTCCAGATGGGCTTTGGCAATCCGGGTTCGAGTTTCCTCTTTGCGGGTTTCATCTTGATCCTCTTCCAATCCCTTTATTTTCTCTGACAATTCCCGTTCTAACAGCCGCAGTTTTTGGGTCTTTCCATCCATTTCATTAATTTTTTCCTGTTGCCTTTGAAAAAAATTCAAACAAAGGCTTGGCGCCGGCTCCCCTTTGTTTCCTCTTTCTAACCTCAGACAGGCATTCTTCTTTTGTTCCCATTCCTTTTTCATGCTTTCCATTTGCCGTTTCTGTTCCTTAACGTTTTCCTCCGCCTCTTCCTTTTTGGCAGCAAGGGCAGATAATCCGGCCTTGGCATCCCCGTGTTTTTGCTGAATTTCCCGGTTTTCTTTCTCTAAATCCTCTATCTGCCGGCCTTGTTCCTTTTCCTCCTTTGACAGCTCCTCTGCTGCTAATGCGAAATCATGGTGAATCGAACCGCAGACCGGACAAGGCTTCCCTTCCTCCAGAGCTTTTCGTAATGTCTGGGCCATCTGTTCCCTCTCCTGTGTCCGGCATTTTGATAGTTCTTCGAAAATCCTGCTTTCTTCTTCCTTTAGCTTCTTCTCCGTTTCAGTTTGAGAAAAGATCTGTTCCTCCAGACTTTTTCTCCGATTTTCGCCTTTCTCCAGTTCCTTGCCTGCCGCTTCATAATCTCTCTCTAACAGTACCCCATCCTGTACCAGTTTTCGGATCTCCACAGAGACCTGGCAATCCTCCAATTGCTCCAAGACCGTCTCTTTTTCCTTCTTTTCTGCTTCCAAAGCTTCTTTTATTTGTCTTCCGTCTTCAGACAGCTTTAAAAGAAGTGTTTCCAGACAAGAAAGCCGTTCCTCCCGATCCCGGTTTTCTTTCTCCTGAGCCGTCAACGCTTCATTTTTAGGGATCGCCTGCTCCAGTCCTCTTTGCTTTGCCTCCAGAGCCGGAATTTGTTCTTCCTCTCCTAAGGCTTTCTCTAATGCGGCCCGGGCAATTTCCTTTTCTTCCCGTGCCTGATTCAAAGCGCGTTTTAGCGCCAGGCAGTTTGTTTCCTTCTCTTCTTTTTGCTGCTCTTTGCAAAAACAGTCCTCTAAAAGCGGCGCTATCACCTTCACTTCCTCTGCCATTTTAATTTTCTGCTCCTGAAAGGCAGCTTTCCCTTCTTCCTTCTGTAAAAGAGCCATTTGAGCCTTGTACCCCTCGTGTTCCTGAGTCAAAAAGCGTATCTGCCTCTTTTCTTCAAACCTCTCCAGTATGCTTTGAGCCTGTATTTTTAACTCTTCATATTCCTTTTCCCAGATTTTTTGCTTTTGCCTCATTTCTTTAAGGATTTCTCCGGAAATATCCTCGTACCCTGACAAACGGCCGGCCAGGTTTTCCATATCCCGGCTTACTTTCCGCTTTTCCTCCCCGATGCGGCCGGCCAGCGCTTCCCCGTATTTTTCCAAATTAAACAGGCGCTCCAGCATCTCGTTGCGCTCTTTCCCCGCCAGCATAAGAAACTCGGAAAATTTCCCCTGAGGCAGAACCACGGTTCTCAAAAAATCCTCCTTGGTAAGGCCTATCAGCTTTTCACATGCCTGGTTTACCGCTCCGGTGCCCTCCTCCAGGATAAGAGGCTCCCCATGGGTAATCTCTTTTAGTACGCTTTTGGAAACCGGCTTTTTGGAAAGATCTTTGTTTTTGGTATAGCTGCGATCCACCTGGTAGATCCGCAGAACTTTTCCGGAAATCCGGAATACAAAGGAAATGTTCGCCTGACGTACTCCTTCTCCTGAGTTGACAAATCCATTGCTGCGGCGGGCCAGCTCTCCGTAAAGTGCCAGGGTAATCCCGTCTAATACAGTGGTTTTCCCGCTTCCCGTAGGCCCGAAAATGCCGAAAATCCCTCTGGAAGACAGTTCTTCAAAATCAATGGTCTGGGCCTCTACAAAACTGTTCAAACCTTTAATTGTCAATTTTAAGGGTTTCATAAGCTCTCATCCTTCCCGTCTGCTTCTCCTGCCAATTCGAGCAAAAGAGCGGTCAGTTCCTGATCCGGCAGTGCTCCTTTGTTTTCTCTGCGATAATATTGAATAAACAGCTCTTTTAAGCTTTTTTCCTCCAATCTTTCCTCTAACTCCGGAATCTCGGCCGCTTCTGCCGGTATAGGACGGATTTCCAGAATATCGCTTTTTAAGGCTTTCATTTTCCGGATTTCATTCTCTCTAATATATCCCTGATCCGTCCGGATTTCCAGATAGACAAAGGATTCCTCATCCTTATAGGCTTCACACAGGGAAATCGCTTCCTCTACGTTCTCTGCATGCCAAATTCGAATAGGTTTGTAAACCGGCAGCGGAATGTCTTTTTTTACAAAGCTTTGCCCTGGATGGACTTCCACCAGGATACACTGCCTTGTCCCGCCGGCCTCGCTGCGGTGGTAAGCCATAGGTCCTCCGCTGTAAAACGCCCGGCCTTCTGTATGAGGTACTGCCTGAGGTTTATGGACATGGCCCAAGGCAATGTACTGGGCTTTTTTCGGCAAAAGGCCTCCGTCTACCAGATAAGAGCCGCCAAGCTCAATTCCCCGTTCCGAACCGCCTGCCTGGGCATCCATGGCAAACAGATGGGAAACCGCCAGATTAATGGTATCTTCCCGGTAATGCTCTTCCAACCGGGAGAAAAACAGGCCTACCCGTTCTCCATAGGAGCCGGCCCTCTCCTGCCCCTCTTCCATTTCCTGGTAGAGTACTTCTCCCAGCCTCTTTTCGCTGGGATAAGGAAGAAGAAGGATAACGGCTCTCTCCCCGCCGATTTCTAACTCCACATACCCTTCTCCGGAAGCCGTGACCCGGTGCTTTCCGTAGGCACCTTCGGGAATTACTGTTTTGGGAAGGCCGGCCATTAAAATACCGTGCTCCATAGCCAAAGGCCCGGCCGCCACCAGGCGATCCGGGCTGTCATGATTTCCGGCGATAACAAGAACCAAGCGTTTTCCGCCTTCTGTCACCTGTTTTAAGGTATGATAAAACAGTTTCTCCGCTTCTGCAGGCGGATTGACGCTGTCATAAACATCTCCGGCGATAATCACTAAATCCGCCTGTTCCTCTCTGGCAATGCAGACAAAATCCTCCAGAAATTCTTTCTGTTCCTTCAGCCGGCTCCGTCCCTCAATGCTTTTTCCCAGGTGCCAGTCCGACGTATGTAAAATACGCATTGATCATCCCTCCACTCCCTGTCTGGCACAGATATCTTTTAAGCAGCACCTGCCGCAATCAGGTTTTGTCCGAGCCGTACACACATCCCGGCCATGGAATACCAGCCTGTGGCAAAAGTCGCTGCCTTCTTCCGGCGGCACCAGCTTCCACAAAGCCATCTCCACCTTTTTGGGATCCTTTATTCCATCCACCAGGCCCATCCGGTTTACCAGACGGATGCAGTGGGTATCCGTAACAATTGCCGGTTTCCCGAAAACGTCCCCCATAATCAGGTTGGCGCTTTTTCTTCCTACCCCCGGAAGTTTTAATAGAGCGTCAAAATCCTCCGGCACTTTGTCCCCATATTGTTCATGAAGGATTTTCATACAGGCGTTTATGTCTCTGGCTTTGCTTTTTCCCAGACCGCAGGGGCGGACAATGGCTTCGATATCTTCTACCCTTGCCTGGGCCAGAGATGCTACATCCGGGAATCTGGCGTATAGATCCTCCACCACAATGTTGACTCTGGCATCCGTACACTGAGCCGCCAGGCGAACCCCCACCAAAAGCTTCCAGGCCTGGTTATAGTCCAGGGTGCAGCCTGCGTCCGGATATTCTTCCTTTAAACGCCGGATGATTTCCATCGTCAATTCTTCTTTCGTCATACTCAAAATTCATCATTCCTTTTGTTTAGTTTTGCGAAATGTCAATGGCAAAATATTTCTGGGAAAGTTCAGAAAGCTCTCCTGACCGGGTCATATCGGTAATAGCTTCATCAATAGCAGTCCTTAGGGACTCGGTTTCCGGGCCCTTCCGTACCGGAATGGCTACATGAGACGCTTCCTCCGTCAGGGCGGCAATCTTTAAATCCGCGTCAGGTTGTGCTTTCATATAATCGTTGTAGGTCAGCTCTGCATTTAGAGTGGCGTCAATTCTGCCGGAAAGCAGCAGCTCAAAAGTCTGGTTTAAGTCATCTACACCGGTTACCTCTGCACCGTACTGCTCAGCCAGCTCCGCATAGGTACTGGAAATGGTGTTGGCAGTTTTTTTGCCGTTTAAATCCTCAAAAGACTGGATCTCATTATTTTCTCCTTTTACAATCACGGCAGTACGGATATAGGCATAAGGAATGGTGAAATCATATTTCTCAGCCCGCTCATCGGTTACCTCCACCCCGTTAATTACCAGGTCGTAGCGCCCTGCGTCCAGCCCTGCAAAGAGGCCGTCCCACTCCCCTTCTACAAAGGTGACGGAAACTCCCAGCTTTTCCGCCAGTTTCTCAGCCACCTCCACATCATAGCCTACAAGCTTATCGGCTTCATCATGATAGGTCCAAGGAGACCAGGTGCCCTCCATAGCCACAATCAATTCTCCCCGCTCCTTAATCTGCGCCAAGGCATCCTGGGATTCTAAGTCCCCTTCTGTTACATTTTCCCTCTCAGAAGCGGCGGCGGCAGTCTCTTTCCCGCAGCCGGACAGGGCAAAGGCAGCAACAGCAACAATGGTTCCGGTTATCCAAAAATTTTTTTTCATCATGATTACTATCTCCTTTTATGATGCAGTTTTTCTGCAGATTTTTCTCATCCAGTTTACTCCTAAAACCCCGGCTACAATCACTATCATCCCAATACCGGATACCAAAAACCAGACCCGGACCCCTACTCTTTCCGCGATAGGACTTGCAATTGCCAGGCCTATGGGCATGGATAGGGAACCAATCAGGGCCATAAGGGAAAAGGCCCGTCCCATTTTTTCCGGGACAATGGTTTCCTGCATATAAGCAATCAGAGGGATAGAATGGACATTTCCAAAGGCCCCCATCAAAAGGCAGGTTAGGGCAAAGATGATCCACCCAGCAAAGACAGGAGGAAGGAGGCCGCAGATTGCGGAGGTAACTCCCAGTCCCAACAGTCCTATATAAGATACTGCTATTTTCCGTTTTACTTTCCAGACGCTTCCAAACAGCAGGGCAGCCCCCATCATCCCCACTGCAAATCCCGTTTCAACAATACCTCCGTAGACGGCAGGAAGACTAAAATAGTCACTAGTCATCAAAGGATAAAAGGTAGATAAGGGAGCGTAGAAAAACATGCAGAGAGCTTCCGCCGTCACGATCATAAGAAGTTGTTTGTCCTCACGATAAACCTCCATTCCCTGGCGGAATTGGGCGGCAAATCCCTGAACCTTTTGACCGGCGGCCGGAAGGGCCGGAATCGTTACCCACAGCAGTGAGCCGCTGGCAAACAGCGCTCCGGCTACATCTGTCAAAAGAATCACCCACATAGGCACGGCCGCATAGAGAGCCGCTCCGATTACCGGGCCCAAAATAAAAGATCCAGAGTTTAAAAGCTGAAGCCAGCCGTTTGCCCGAACCAGCTCTTCCTGGGGAACCAGTTGAGGGATAATGGCGGAAATGGCAGGCTGCTGGAAGGTTCCTCCCATGCCTCTCAGGCAGAGAATAACAGCCACTGTCCACACCGGCATATTGAAATTTTTGATAAGCACCGCATAGATAAGAGCCAAGGCCGCTGTAAACAGATCCGCCCCGATGCAGATCCATTTCCGACTGTAGCGGTCTACCGCCACTCCTGCAAAGGGACTTAAAATCGTCATAGGCAAAAAAGAGACCAGCCCTGCCATTCCCATGATCATAGGAGAGCCGGTCTGCTCCGCCAGCCACCAGATTAAGGCGAACTGAACTGCCGAGCTTCCGATAAGGGAAACTGCCTGGCCTGCAGCAATGATAAAAAACGGGAGTTTCCAATTCTGATTCGTCGTCACGTTCTACTAAAAGTCCTTTCTTATATACTCTTGTTTTTAGGCGGCTTTATCCGCACAAGGAGCAAATCTTCCACAGTCTTTTCAATGCTTTCCGAGGTGACGTCAATCATCAGCCACTTAGTGCCGTTTCCCACAGAGGTATTTTCGTAAAGGCGTTTTACGTAAGGATCTGCCATTGGAAGCAAAGCTTTTGCTTCTGCAGCTTCCTTCTGTCCGATGCATATCAGACAGGTAAAAAAGCCCTGGTTGGCATATATAGTGCACAAAGCTCTGCCGCCTTTTTTATATTTTACATTCCATCCTGGGGCCATGGAGCAGCTGCTGTATTGTATAGATGGATTTAAGCGGTAGGTTTCTTCAATAAACCGACGCAAAGCTTCCCAGTAAGGGGAACCCACATAGGCTCCTATGGTTTCTATATCCGGTTCTCGATCCTTTGGGTATATCTGAGGCCACCTGGTATCCACCCCGGTAAGGGCATAGGCTATATACTCTCTGCCTCGGTGATAGCCCAGCTTTTCCGCCAGGGCCGCGGATTTAAGATTATGAGCATCCCAGCTTGGATAAAGCCCTCTCTTTTGACACTCTAAAATCAGCTTTGCTCCGCATACCAGAGCCAAACCCCTTCTCCGGTAATCTAAATGGGTATCAATCTGCACTTCAATGCCCTTTTTATAAGCCGAGTAGGATGAAGCCGCCGCCACCGGAATACCGTCTTTTACAATTACCGCTCCTAACCCGTTCTTTTCAAAGTCCTCATAGGTTGGAAATTGAGATACCCAGTCTTTGGCCCATGGATTTTTCTTGGCATAATCGTAAACAGGTTCATCCAGAAGTTTCAGTTCAAATCCTTCCGGCAAGTTCCTTACAATGTTTTCCAAATAGTCCAAATCCCACACGTTCTCTTCTTTTAATATGGCATATCTGGTAAACCGCTTGGCGGCGGCACCGCAGGTCTTCTCGATCAGAGCCGCCCACTCTTCGTTTGGCGGTACAAAAAGTGAAATTTCGGGCCGCTCTTTTTGCACATCTTTCAACAGCTTCACATCCGCCTTTCCTGCCAAAAAGCAGAAATCTCCCAGGCAGGCGGCGGCTCCCTGGGGTTCTTCCTCATCTTCTACATAAATATCTCCCATAGTTCGATCCAAGCAGGACCAGACCATACTCTCCTGGCTTTCGGCAAATAGTCCGGCCGCCTTTTGGGTTTCTTCTAATCGAAACATAAAATTATTCCTCTGTTTTCTGTGAAATTTTCCCTGCAGGCCGATTCTCTAAACCTTTAAACAATTTGGCCAGCACTGTCACGGCGGCAATCGCCAGCACCACCTCGGCGGCCAGCTGAGCATAAGCCAGTCCATACAAGGGGAACAAATAATTTAATAAATAAATGGCCGGAATTTCCAGTACAATTTTTCTCATAATGGCAAAAACCAGTGCTTCTCTTCCCATTCCCGTGGCCTGGAATACTCCTACTGCCACAAAATCCATACACAGAAACGGCAGTCCCAGGCAGAATCCTCTAAGGAAGCGGGTTCCGTAGGCTACAACATTTTCATTATCCATGAACATCCGAATAATAGGACCTGCTGCCGCAAAATAAAGAACCGTCGCCCCGGTAAGAAAGCCGAGAGCCGCTTTTAGGGAAAAGAACAGGGTCTCTTTCATCCGCTTATAATTGCCGCTGGCATAATTATAACTGATGAGAGGCATAATTCCCTGAGAAATGCCCATGGCCACATACATGGGCACCATATTTACCTTTTGAGTAATTCCCATGGCCGCTACCGCATCGGCTTTATAAGCAGCCGTAAAATTATTTAAAATAGTCATTCCTGTTACATTTAACAGGTTTTGGATGGATGCAGGAATTCCCACGCCGCATACTCCAAGAAGAATGGCCTTACTCCGGCTCAGCTTTTTGGGGCTGATACATACATAGGTGTACTTCCTTTTGACAAATATTAAAACAAAGAAATAGCAGCAGGCCGCACAGTTGGACAAAAAGGTTGCACATCCGGCTCCTGCCGCCCCCATGTTAAATCCCCATGGAAGGATAAAGATGGGATCCAGGATAATATTTAGCAGGCATCCGCTCATGGTGCCGATACTGGCGTGAAGGGACTCTCCTTCTGACCTTACCATATAAGCCATTACCACATTCAGCATGGCCGGAACCGCTCCGCAGCTTACCGTCCATTTTAAATACTCCGCTGTAGCGGCCTCCGTCAGCTCAGTAGCCCCTAACACGGTCATAGCCGGAACTCTCAATGCAGTATAGAAAAAGGAAAATAATATTCCCGCAAACAAAGTGCAATAAAATCCAAAGGCCGAACTGCGCCGCACCATCTCGTAATCCTTCCGGCCCAGTGCCCGGCTCATCATACTGGAGCTGCCCACACCGAACAGGTTTGTAACGGCATTAAAAGCCAGCAGCGCCGGAGCTGCCAAGGTAACGGCAGCATTTTGGATGGGATCATTTAACATTCCTACAAAGTACGTATCTGCCAGATTATAAAGCACCATAACCAGAGAGCTTAAAATGGTAGGGATGGACAACTTCATTACGGCTTTGGGGATAGGGGTTTGCTCAAATAATGTGACTTTTTGTGTATCTTCCATGGGGATTGTTCCTTCCTTCTATGTGTTTTCGTCTGAGCAAGCTGCCTTCTGCTGCTTTGCCACTGCCGCTGCTTCTCTGGCTATTTCCAGCTCCTCATTGGTCTTTACTACCAGAACATTAACTTTAGATGAGCCGGTGGAAATCTTCACTGCCTCAGCCTGATCCCGGTTCTTTACTTCGTCAATGGTGATCCCCAAAAATTCCAGATAATCGCAAATCTCCTGACGGATATCGGAATCATTCTCACCGATTCCTGCAGTAAAGACAATATTATCCACTCCGTTCATAGCCGCCGCATAGCTGCCCACATACTTTGCCACTTTATAAGAAAAAATTTCTCGGGCAAGTCCCGCTTTTTCATTGTATTTGATCTCTGCATCCTTAAGCTCTCTGAAATCGCTGGAAAAGTTTTTGGAAATTCCCAGTACCCCCGACTCCTGATTTAAAATCTGCATAATCTGGGAAAAATCCAGGTTTTCTTTTTTGGCAAGAAACTCCAGAGCTCCCGGATCTACATCCCCGCACCGGGTTCCCATAACCAGCCCCTCTAACGGAGTAAAACCCATGGAATTGTCAATAACCTGACCGTACTTTACCGCGCTGATGCTGGCTCCGTTTCCCAGATGACAGACAATCGTTTTTACTCTCTTGGGATTCTGGCCCAAAAACTCTGCCGCCCGCTGGGACACATACTTGTGACTAATACCGTGGAAACCGTACCGGCGGATCTTGTACTTTTCATAATATCGATAAGGGAGGCCATATAAAAATGCTTTTGGCTCCATGGTCTGATTAAAAGCCGTATCAAAAACCCCTACCATCAGGGTATGGGGCATCAGTTTCCTGCAGGCATTCACGCCGATAATATTGGCCGGATTATGAAGCGGCGCCAAATCGTTACATTCCGTCATGGCATCAATTACCTGATCCGTAATCACCACAGAACCGGTAAACTTCTCCCCGCCGTGAACCAGGCGATGTCCGATGACATCAATATCGCTGTAATCTTTTGCAATTCCTTTTTCCTTATCCACCAGCATGTCCAAAAGAGTATGTACCGCCTCCGTGTGGGTCTTCATGGGGATCTGTTCTTTTATAGAAATGCCGCTTTCGGTCTTATATGTAAACACTCCGTCAATGCCGATACGCTCACACAACCCCTTTGCCAGCACTTTCTCTGTTTCGGAATCAATTACCTGGAATTTTAAAGAAGAGCTTCCGCTGTTAATTACCAAAATCCTCATCAATATTCATCCTCCCCATACTTCTGTGGAAAATTGTAACCGTTCAGGACAGGGTACCTTCTTATCCGGCTGCGCCGTCTGAACGGTTACGAAAAATTATAGCCTACTTTGGGAAATAAGTCAAAGTTTATCGACAATGGAATACCCCAGCTTCACTTCCCGCAAAAGAGTATCCCCTTTATTCAGTATTTCTAGCAACATATTGACAGCCGTCTCCCCGCTTCTTTCGTAGGAATAATGGACGGTTGTAATAGGCGGGCTGGCCGCGCCTGCCAGAGCAGAGTCTCCATGGCCGGATACCTGAATTTGTTCCGGAACCGGTATCCCCTGTTCTCTCAAATACTGAATAGCTCCTACTGCCATTTCATCTGTTGCACAGAGGATCCCATCCAAATCAGGACATCTTTTCAAAAGCTCTTCCGCTTTTTTCCGGCCTGATTCTATAGAAAAGTCCGCAATTACATAATTATTTGCAAGTTCTCCGGCACCCCAGTCCCGGACACAGTCTGCGAATCCTTGATACCGTGCTTTTCCGGCTGCCTTGTCTTGGTGGATTGCGCTGATATATCCCAGATTCTTTCTCCCTTTTTCTAAAAACAGCCTGGTCAAATCATAAAGCGCATGGTAATCATCATGGTAAACGCAGGGAAAGCCCGGCATTTCCTGTCCCATGAGCACCACCGGTACGTGCATATTTTTAAGGGTATTCTTATGCTCGCCTGTCAGAATGGTGGCCGAAAAAAGTACGCCATCCACCTGCTTTTCGTCAAATGTCTTCAGGTATTCCATCTCTTTTTTGGGATCACCTTGGGTAACAGCCAATACCATCCGGTATCCCCTTTCATTAAGAATCGAAAGTACCCCTTCTACGATTCTTCCAATAGAATTAAACGCAATTTGCGGGACAATGACTCCTATCATTTTCGTCTTTCTGGTTCTTAAAGTCTGGGCCTGAATGGACGGGCGGTAACCGGTTTCCTCTACTACCTTCCGAATAGCCTCCCTCTTTTCCTGTGAAATATATCCCTGGTTAAAATATCGGGAAACTGCGGCGCTGGAAACTCCGGCCTGTCTGGCAATTTCTGCTATATTCATGGATATCAGCTCCTTTACTGGATTGGAAAGTAAGTCCCAAACACAGAGTGCCGGCGGGAATCCAAGTCCGCACCGGCACATTGTCTGGCAGAAAATTTATCTCTTTTTTAAATAGTAGAATCCATTGGCCGGAATCGTAAGTCCAATAGGCTTTACCGTCTCTCCGGATAAAAGATCTACATAGTCCCCGTCTGTTTCATTGATCCAGGCGATTCTGACATACTCGCTGAAATTAAACAGCCCGATAATTTTTTCCCCTTCAAAATACCGGCCAATGCACAAAATACTCTTATCCCAGGTATCAATGGTCCAGGTGTCGGCTCCTGCCACAAAAGCTTTTTCCGATTTGCGGATCTTTTCCAGGCGATCCAGCCCTTCAAAAATCCGACTTTCCGAAGAAGTTTTGTCATGGCGGCGTCCGGCATTTTCCCAGTTCATGGCTCCCCGATGAATGTATCGGGAATCTCCGGCTTTCTCCGGGTCTTCTTTATATGTATAGTCATTGATCTGTCCGATCTCGTCCCCGCTGTAAAGCACCGGAATTCCGGACTGCATAAACATATAGGCATGAAGCATCAGATCCTTCTGAATAGCCTCATCCATCATAGTCTCGTTTCCTTCAAATCCGGCCCGCTCCACGCCGCACATAGATGCGGTGGTTCCGCAGAATCTGGCATCTCCGGTTATTGGATCCGCATTGTACAGTTCTCCCCGGCTGTTGCTGCTGCCATCGTAGCCCTGGAAATAGTCATTTATGTATTTCTTATGGCTGCGCTCCTGGATCCCCTCCTGGGCAAGAGTTGTATAATCAAGTCCCCAGCCGATGTCATCATGGCATCGCAAATAGTTAAGAAATACGTAATCCTTCGGCAGACCGCTTAAAATGTCTATCTGACGTTTTAAAAGGCCTACATCCCGGGTAGCTACCGTATGCCAGGTGGTTGCCATAGTCGTAACATTGTAAAGCATATGGCACTCCGGCTTTTCCACAGTGCCGAAGTAAGGAACTACCTTTTCCGGTTCCATCACTACCTCGCCTAAAAGCAGAATACCCGGACAGACGATTTCACTGATAATCCTCATCATACGAACAATCGTATGTACCTGGGGCAGATTGCGGCACTGAGTATACAGCTCCTTCCAAATATAAGGAACCGCATCAATCCGGATAATATCCAGTCCCCGGTTAGCCAAATAGAGGAAGTTGTACATCATCTCATTAAATACCCTTGGATTGCGGTAATTTAGATCCCACTGATAGGGATAGAAGGTGGTCATAACATAATGGCCCGCATCCGGAAGCCAAGTGAAATTCCCCGGTGCAGTAGTGGGAAATACCTGGGGCACAGTCTTTTCATACTCTGCCGGAATGTCATAGCTGTCAAAGAAGAAATAACGGCTCATATACTCGCCTTCTCCCTGACGGGCTTTTCTGGCCCACTCATGCTCCTCAGAGGTATGATTCATCACAAAATCCATACACACGTTAATGTTCTTTTTGTGACAGGCACGGGTTAAGCTCTCCAAATCCTCCATAGTTCCCAAGCTTTCCTGAACCTTGCGGAAATCCGATACCGCATATCCGCCGTCTGACCGGCCCTTGGGGGTTTCCAAAAACGGCATCAGATGAATGTAGTTCACATTGCTTTCTTCAATATAATCCAGCCTTTTTTCCACACCCTTCATATTTCCGGCAAAATTATCTATGTAAAACATCATGCCCAGCATATCATTTTGTTTATACCACTGAGGATCCTTCTCCCGCTTTTCATCTAATACTTTTAATTCTTCGCCTCGTTCCTCATAAAACTGTTCCATCTGCCCGCACAGTTCATCAAACATAGAACCATTGTCATACAGCTCCATGTAAAGCCAGCGCAGTTCATCGAAATGCCGTTCAAACCGCTTCCGATAAACCGTCTCTGCATTTGTTTTCTTTTCCATCTCCCAATACAATCCTTTCTTTTTTCCAAGCATCTGCTCTTTCCTGTACAGTTAAGAGTTCTTACGGTATACGGCGTCACTTATGTAATCCATTTCACTTGTATTTCTTTTCTCTCAGTTTACAGGAATATGTCTGTTTTATGCGCTGATGGTATTATATTCTCAGATAGAAAATTTGTAAATAGGAAATATGTATAATTTTGCAATCCTGGTTTTGTGTGAAATATATGAAATTGATTTCATATTTTCAATGTTTTAAGCCGGCGTTTTAGGATTGTGAGAGCGCAAAGCGCGGAACGATCCGTAAACATTAGGGAGCAAAACGCCTTTTTACCCAACATCATGATATTATATCCTGCATCATCTCCCTAAGCAGTATCTCCCTCCTCCGTTTCGATACCTGTTCCTGAGAGAGAGCTTTCTCATAGTCCTCCACGCTCATTCTCCAGATATAAACCCTCTCAGTGATTATTCTAATACTTAACGTGATAATAATCAGCCACGCCACATCTGCATATAGATTTTATACCCTATACGGCTGGAATCAAGAGAGGGCTTGAAACAAGAGTGTCACTTAAAAAAGCACTGGCAGAACTCGGCTTTAAGGACGGTACAAGGAGCAAAACAGAGCAGATATGGAAAGAGTGGGTTGATTGGATATGACAGATATGGAGAAGAAAGTCATGATGCGGCTGTGTGCCAAAATCGCAGCAGATACAGACCTTTACGAAACGGATAAGGAAGTGCAAAATCTGATAGGATAGGGTGTGTTTGTCGGAACAGATAAAAGAAAACAATAATGCAATCCGCAATCTGACCGGGGAATATAAGAAGATAGAGCCGGATTGCCGGGAGGGAGTGCGGGCACAGTTGGATCGATAAAAGATGTGGGTGTGGCGGTTGCTATGCCCTATGTTTTTGTAGCAAGTTATTCTGAACAGACACACTCTACATGATTTTGAAGAAGACACTTAATCGTAACATAAAAGTTAATGAATATCTCAACTACACTTTCCTGAGCAGTAAACGGTGATTCCTAAAGAGCGGAAAAGTCTTTCTTTATTCCATTATGGACAATATACATCCACTTTTTGTCTTATCTGGCCAAATCGTTTTGTCATTTGAAAATAAAATTTTCTCTATGTGTTTAAGAGTTCCTTCCCTTAAACACATAGAATTTTCTAAATCCTTCTGAGATAATATAATTCCATAGGATGCGAAATCTCGTAAAAGTTTATCTACCGTCATATACCCGCCATCAAACAGCAAATCAATTGCACCCTGAGAAATAGTGTCTCCCATTCGTCCAGGCACGTCTCCCGGTTCTTTTGCACGCCATCCATTTTTTTGAAACAATGTAAGCGCTCAATAATCAACCGGATAGTCAAACTCTAACTTTTGTGAGATACTTCAGATACTTGGAGTAATTCACTTCATATCTGATTCTCGGAGTTGCAAAAGCTACGCTTC
>JAETNT010000163.1 GCA_021772025.1 Enterocloster bolteae
ACTTCCGTCTGCAGTCCCTTTACAATATCCGCATAAATATCCTTTTTAAGATGCTTTGTCCTTCCCATCATGGAAAGCCAGTCAAGCACAGGTATTTTCTTATTTAAATTTTCCGGATCATAGTTTAAAGTAGTTTTTCCTTTTTCCACCTCATATAGAGGAAAATAACAGCAGTTTACAGCCCCATCAATTACCTTACGTTCCGTAGATGGCAGATCGTTCCAGTTTAAGGGGCAGGCCGACAATGCCTTTATATAAGCGGTTCCCGTTGTTTTGGCGTAATATGCTGCCTTGGCCGCCTTTTTGATAAAATCTATGGGATTGCTTTCCGCCATTGTTGCCACATAGGGAATGCCTGTGGCTGCCATAATCTGGGGCATATCCTTGTGAAAAAAGTTTTTTCCATACTGGTTTTTCCCAACATGGGAGGTGGCGCTTCTGGCTCCTTTTGGCGTGGAATAGGAAAGCTGATATCCGGTGTTCATATAACCGCCATTATCATATTCAAATAAAATCAGCCGGTGCCTTCTAAGGGCGGTTCCTATGGCGGAGCCCATGCCAATGTCCATCCCCCCATCCCCACTTACCATAATAAAGATAATGTCCCCGGGAGGTATTTCTCCTTTTTTCTGTTTTCGATAGCAGATTTCAGCCACTCCGCTTAAGGTCGCGGCTCCATTTTGAAACAGATTATGAAGATAGGGAACCTTAAAGCTGGTTCGGGGATACGCAGTAGTTACGATCATACCGCAGCCGGTTTGAAATAATAAAACCACCGGATCTTCTATGGCCTTTAAAAGAAGATTGATGTTCACCGGTATTCCACAGCCGGGGCAGGCCCCATGTCCCGGAGCAAGCCTTTTGGGCATGGCTGTGAGGGCATTCAAATTCCCACCTGTCACCTGAACTTTTCCTTCCTCATTTTTTTCCGCCTTTGTAATACCAAGCTTTGTGTCTTTTTCTGTCAAAGGCGCATAAAAATTATCTTCGTCGGAGCCTTCTCCCGGCTCCACGCCATAATATTCAAAGTCCGAAGTGTCAGAATTTTTTGCCCACTCATACATTTTTAAAGCATCTTCCGCAAAAAAGTCCTTTCCTCCAAGACCATAAACCAGGCTTTTAATCCTTGCACCGCCTCCATACTTCTGCATGGCGGCGCGCACCTCCAAAGAAAGGTTTCCTCCGCCGGCGCCATAACTGTCCTGTCTGTCCGCCACAAGCAGAACTTTGGCATTTTTACAAAGACTGAACAGTTCTTTTGCGGGAAAAGGTCTTAATGTATGAATGGTAACTGCTCCTGCCTTTTGCCCCTGCTTCCTTAAATCATCTATGGCTTCTAAAGAAGTGTCATAGGAAGAGCCCAGAAAAATTAAAATAATTTCTGCATCCTCCGCCTGATAACCCTCCACTTTTTCATAATTACGTCCGGAAAGTTTTTCATATTCTTCAAACAGTTCCGGCAGCAAACGGTCTGCCCTCTCCATTGCAAGATGAAGCTGATACCTGTTGTTAATCAGATCCGGCTCATTCATGTAGGAACCTACCGTAATAGGATGTTCCAAATCAAGAAAAGGATACATTTCCTTTTTGGCGCCTAAAAATTTTTTTACCGTCTGGTCCTCTTTGAACCGCATACATCTTCGCTTCTGGTGGCTGGTAAAGAATCCGTCATAAGCCACAATTA
>JAETNT010000164.1 GCA_021772025.1 Enterocloster bolteae
ATTAATTATGTAATTATAGATTCCCTCGCTATAATCATAGCAAAGAGGGCGTTATACAAAGCGTTATTTACCCCTGTTTTTTCGTTACTTTTTATTTATATCATTGAAATTCTATCTGTTTTTTATAACTTTTCCATCCACTTATATCCATACTTTTCCAATTACAAAACGTTGAAGGCAATCTCAATCAATGAGAAAAAACCTCATTTCTAATTGTAATATCACCAATGTTATGGTAAAATGGTTTTAGATACAAATGACACATATTTTTGAGTTTTTTTCTCACAAATTGAGGTGCTATCATGCTAATCCAGTTCAGTTTTAAAAATTTCAAAGTATTTAAGGAGGAAGTTTTGTTGGATTTCCTACCTGCCTCCATTAATGAACATAAAAACACGCTTCTGAAGGACCCGGCTGACGGAGAATGCATCCTTCCCCTTATCGGAATCTATGGTCCCAACAGCGGAGGCAAGTCCACGGTCCTCAACGCTTTATCCTGTCTCTCATCCCTGGTCACAGCATCTGTAACCGTACCAACCAGAATTAAAGATGTCCATTGTCTGTTTTCATCAGACTGCAAAGACATCCCCACCCAGTTTGACGTGTTATTCCGCAGCCAGGGATTTCTGTTCCGCTATCAGCTCCAGTTCTTAAAGGGAAACATTGCTGAGGAGAATCTGTTCTATGGAAGTCTGGGCGGAAGTGATACGGGTATTCTTTTTAATAGGAAGGAATCCGTCATCCATCCTGGGCGTGAACTCATCTCCTTCCCCCTTAAGGCCGTACCTCCATCAGTAACTTTGCTGTCATGGCTCAATGCCTATACGGACTCCATGCACGCCAAAGCCGCCTATTCCTGGTTCAGCAGAATACAGGGCAGCAGTCCCAGAGAACTGCCTTCCGATGCCGATACACGCCGGAGGCTGTGCGGTATTCTGCAGGATTTGGGACTTGATATAGCAGATTACAGCATCATACCAGACTCTGACCACAAATCTCCTGCTGCAATCCTGGTTCACAGTCCTTATGAAGGCTGTACCTATGAACTTCCATGGGAAGAGGAATCCATGGGCACTAAAAAACTGCTCTCACTGCTGCCCTCAATTCTGACCAGCCTGGATGACGGCAGCCTGATGATGGCAGATGACCTGGACTGTATTCTGCACCCTCACGCGCTCCGTTATTTGATTGCTCTCTATGCCAATCGTGAGAGAAATCCTCATAATGCGCAGTTGCTATTCACCGCCCACAATACTGCCATTCTTCAGCCAGCACAGATGCGCAGGGATGAAATCTGGCTTTGCTGCCGCCAGGAGGGGCAGGATACGGAATTATACCCTCTCTCCAGCTACAAAAAAGAAAACGGCCTCATCCCGCGTAATGATGAAGCCTACGGCAAGCAGTATCTGGAAGGTCGTTACGGGGCCATGCCCAATATACATGCCTAGCGGATTGATTATATCGTCCCAATGTACGGATACCATATGCCTTCTGTATCATAAAGAAAGCCGCCGCAGATTCATTTCTGCGACGGCATATTTAATACAAGCTTCACTCTTCTATTGTAATCTTTCTCTGCAAACATTCTATAATAGGCTTCTCTTATAAACTTCTCCTCATTCCTTTATATCAGGCTCTCCGGCATCACCTGGTAATTAAGCTTCACCTTCCTGCC
>JAETNT010000074.1 GCA_021772025.1 Enterocloster bolteae
GCAAAAATACGCCGTATTTCCCTGCGCAAGGCGGCTTACCTCATTGCTGTCAAAAGGGTAATAGATACGAAAAAACTGAGAGGAATCTGGCCTTAATATGGGCATTCTTATTACATCATAAAGGGCGCGGTCAGCCTGCTGGTATAAATCCTCAAAATTTGCCCCGTCCCCGGGGGATAGGGCGATACCGATGCCGGCCGTGACACAGCATCTTTACGCGGGCTTTAGCACTCCCATGAAGGTGTGATTGCTGCCAATATGGGACTCTGTATTTCCTCACAGATACAGCCCGGCTATATAATGGACAGATTATAAAGCCCCCAATCCCGAAACCATAAATACCGTTTTAATTGCAAATACCAGAATCTTGTCCTATAATTGTCATATAATACGGGGTAAAAACCAGAAAGTAATCTGTCTTTGTGTTTATAATTGAGTTTCTATGGGGTTATCGCATCTGGATCAGGCGGTAAAGGTTTCAAGCTTTTGAACACTGTGCGTCATTTACACCGATTGCCCAACCATATATTAAACTTTTAGTATTATTAGGAGAGACGAAAATGGGCTTGATATACGATGGCTTGATGTATGAAAGAATATATGAAATATTAAAGGACCGGATTGAATCCGGAGTGTTACCCGCTGGCACAAAACTTCCGTCACGGGATAATTTATGCAGGGAATTTGGAACATCGGCTAAAACCATCCGCCGCGTGTTATCCATGCTGAAGGAAAATGGATTGATTGAGACACACCAAAGAAAGCGTCCCGTTGTAAGTTTCCATCAGCAAACCAGGCGTCCAATGATAAATCTTGCATTGAAGAGAGTAGATACCTCAATTACCGATGAGGTTCTAAAAACAGGAGTTTTATTGGGGTATCCATTGATTGAAAATGGAATTGCTCTCTGCAAACAAGAAGACTTTATAATTCCCCGGAAAATCGTGGAAAATATGGATATTAATAACTCTGCAGAGTTCTGGCGGTTAGCCAAACAGTTTCAGAGGTTTTTTATCAGACGAAATGAAAATGATTTAAGCCTGCGTGTAATGGATAGTCTGGGGCTTGCGGAGTTAAGACCTCTGCAAGACAATTTAGAAATCAGGACCAGGTTTTATGAACAAATGCAGGAGCTGATGAGGGTTATTGAAAACAGAGGGGATACTGATAGTGTCCATTTCGATGACCTGTCCGGAATGTACGGGCTCACATATGGAAGCGAACCTGCCTTCGATGTTCCTGTGGACTCCGCGGCTGTACTTGGCAGAAAGCAGCTGGAAAAGCTCTTACTAAGAGAAGAAGTAAGATATTCAGCTGTTTATATGGATCTTTTGGGTCTTATCACCATGGGACGTTACCAGCCAGGAGACAAGCTCCCAACTCATAATGAATTGCAGAAACTTTATAATGTGAGTGTGGATACTACTCTTAAAGCAATACAGATTTTGCAGGAGTGGGGTGTTGTAAAAGCAGTCCGTAGTAAAGGGATCTTCGTAATGATGGATATACAGGCCCTAAAGAAAATCGAAATACCTCCCCACTTAATCGCATGTCATGTCCGCCGTTATCTGGATACTTTGGATTTGCTGGCCTTGACGATTGAGGGTGTTTCCGCCTATGCTGCCGAACATATCTCACAGAAAGAAATTGAGGAGGCAATGAGTGAAATTAAGCGCTGCTGGAATGAAGACCACCGATATATGCTTACCCCTTCATTCCTTCTGAATCTTATAGTTAAGCATACCGGGGATGGTTCACTCAATGCTATCTATATACTTTTACGGCAAAATCTGGGGATAGGCAGAAGTATTCCTGCCTTGCGCGAAACAGAAAAAACTGCTGAAGACTATGAACTGTATGAGCAATGTGTCACTGCACTGAATCAGCTTTACGCAGGAAGGCAGGAAGATTTCTCAAACGGGACCGCTAAAGCATTTCGGTATATCTACGATTATGTAACTGAAAAATGTAAGAACTTAGGCTACTATGATTCTGCGATGGCTGTCTATGATGGTAGCGCGTTGTGGAAATAACAGCCATCCCACGCGATTTTTAAACTGGAACTGTCCATGGCGGAAGCAGCTCCCTTTTCATCTGAAGCAGCTGCCGCCATTATATCCTATCTTTACATCTATATAGTCAATTCCGTAAATTTCCGGCTCTGTAAATTCATACTCCATTACTCGTAATAATCCCTGTAATATTCTGCACTGCTGTGTGGAAGATATGATGGAACCTTTTATTGATGATAATTGTTTCTGGAACGGAACTGTCATCCTCCAATAGCAAGTAAAATATTGCATCTCAAAGACTAAAAAAACGAAGGTATTGTTGATATTTAAAGACTGCGGTGATATAATTATTGAATATATGGTTAAGGTACCAAGATTCTTATGTCAGCTAAAAGTACCCGGCAGTATAGTATTCTTTTCCTTACCTTCATCTGAAGCGTAAGGTATATTTTTGTTTACCTGAAAACTGGCTGCATGGACATGGTTATTAGCATTTTTTTACGGTAAGAAACCTCATGTATCTGTTTGAGTATGCATTTACAACCTGTGGAGCAAAGTGAATCAGCGGACTGACAATATTCAATTAAAATGATAGTAAGAATAAATGATACGATTGTAAAGGGGGATATCAATGCAATGGATAAGATGAACCATGGTGCTGTAAAATGCCAGCTAAAATATTGTGTTGGAATAGGGGCTTCTGCCGGAGGTGTGGAGGCTTTACAGGAGCTTTTCCGGAATATGCCGCTGGATACAGGTGCCTCTTTCATCGTTGTACAGCACTTGTCTCCTGATTCCGTGAGTATGATGGATAAAATTCTACAGAAATCAGTTAAAATGCCGGTACGTCTGGCAGAAGAGAACATGGAGCTCCGGCCTAATGAGGTCTATTTAAACATTCCTGGCATGATACTGGAGGTAGAGAGCGGACACCTCCATCTCAGTCCGGTACATGACCGTGTACAGCGCTATGCGCCCATCAATCAAATGCTTAATTCCCTTGCTTCGGATAAAAACATACACACCATTGCCGTGATTCTCTCAGGCAGCGGATCGGACGGTACCATTGGTATCGGCTCTGTCAAGGAAAACGGCGGTACTATTATTGTACAGAAACCCCTGGAGGCACAGTACGCTTCGATGCCGCAGAGCGCCATTGCCACGGGCCTGGTAGATCTGACAGAAAATGTATCCAAAATCGGACTGGCAATACGGGACTATTTAAAAAATCCCAATAACCAATACCTTCACTATGATGACGGGGTTGAGAATCAGGAACTGTCAGGATATTACAATCAAATCATTGATGCCATATCAAAGTATTCTGATATTGATTTTTCCGCCTATAAATCCAATACAATTTACCGACGGATTGAACGCCGCATTGCAATCAATAAATATACCTGTATTGAAGATTACATGGACCATCTGCTTGCATCAGAGGAGGAAAAGGGGCTTTTGTGCAGTGATCTTCTGATTGGAGTGACTTCTTTCTTTCGGGATGAAGCCGCTTTTAAAAGTCTAGGCGAGCATGTACTGGCCCCGCTGCTTCGGGAAAAAAAATCAATCCGTATATGGAGTATTGCCTGTTCCACTGGTGAGGAAGCATATTCCATTGCAATTTTACTCTGCGAATATATGGAGCGGCTGAATTACAATGCGGATGTTAAAATTTTTGCCTCCGATACAGACCCGGATGCCATTGCTGCGGCTCAAAGAGGCTTCTATATCGAAGGCAGCCTGGCCAGCATTAATGAACTCATGATAGAAAAATATTTTGATAAGAAAGAGGACGGCTACATCATCAAGGACATGATCCGTAAGATGATTGTTTTTACCAAACACAATATATTTAGAGATGCCCCTTTTTCCAAACTTGATTTAATTGTATGCAGGAATATGTTCATCTACGTAAAACCAGAAGTTCAGCAGCGTACCATTGGAAATTTTCACCATCTTCTCAATGACGATGGGTGCCTGTTCCTGGGCAACAGCGAATCACTGGGCGATTTGGAAGGAGCGTTTGATGTCCTGGACAGGAAATGGAAAATATTCCGCAAAAATAAAGAGTTCCATACAGAAAATAATGGTTTTTATCTATGGGATAACCTGTCTCACCCTCAGAAGGCAATGCAAGAACCTGCTGGAAATCTGCGCCCAAAAGTCCGGCCTACAAATATCTTCGAACGGCTTTTTTTTGATTTTGCAGGACCGTCAGTCCTGGTGGACGGTTACGGAAAAATTGTACAAATTATTAAAAGCGGAGGCCGGTATCTTCGCTTGCAGGACGGACAGTTTGATAATTCCATCAGTTCGTGTTTTGCCCCCAGCCTGACGATTCTTCTGAACCATATTATGGAGCAAATGAAGGAAAGCAGCTGTTCATGTGTTGAAAAAAATGTGACAGGAGTGGCGGACTATCCGGATGAAAGCCTGAATATTAAGGTCAATTATTTTAACCTGGATAATGACGAATATTTTTTGTTCCAGATAGGAATTGGCCGGACAGCCATGCCGGACTCAGCCGATAAAAGCCTGGATATCAGCGAATTAACAAACAGCAGGATTGCCCAGCTTGAATATGAGCTGGGGGAAAGCAACTGGAGACTGTCTCTGGCCATGGAGGAGTCAGAATCCCGCAACGAGGAGTTACAGGCAACAAATGAGGAACTGATGGCATCCAATGAAGAACTGCAAAGCACCAATGAAGAGATGCAGTCAATCAATGAAGAACTCTACACAATCAACGCGGAGCACCAGAGTAAAATTACAGAGCTGACTACGGCATACTCAGACTTTGACAATCTGTTGGTAAATGCAGAGGTTGGCGCACTTTATGTGGACCGGGATATGAAAATCCGTAAGATTACCCCCATCATGCTGCAAAACACCAATCTCCTGAACTCAGATTTAGGGCGCCCGGTGTATCATATCAATTTCATTGATTCCTATGAGAGCTTTAATTCAGATATTAAAAAAGTGGCTGAAACAGGGACAATTATAGAACGGGAAGTGACGGATGCCCGCAACTCCATATGGTTAGTCCGAATCCGCCCTTATTATGAAAAGCCGGAGCAGGTCGGCGGACTGCTGGTGACTATGTTTGACATCACCAGGCGCCTGGAGGCAGCGAAGTTTGAGTTAAAGCGCCTGACGGACAGTGTGCCGGGCGGTGTAGTGCGGATGCATTATGACGGAGAACTGATCATTGATTATGCCAATGACAGCTTTTATGCCATGACCGGCTGCAGTCCTGAGGATGTAAGGTATAGATTTCACAACCGTCTCAGCAAAATGATACTTTCTGAAGACTGGACACAGATGGAACAGCAGATTGAGTCGGCGGCAGCTGGAAATGGTATTTTAAAATACGAGTACCGCGGAGGCAGAGATGCTCTGTCTGCCAGGTGGTATTCCATCCAAGCCACAGTGTTTCAGGTAAACGGCCTGACTGAACTCCAGGGCATCATCATGGATATCTCCAAATTGAAAGACTATGAGCAGCGTCTGCAAAGAGAACGGGATTATTATAACACCCTCTATCAGAACATGCTCTGCGGGATTGCGCAGTATGCATACGACGAAGATGCAATGGACTTTATTGGTATCAATCCTGAATCGCTCCGCATACTGGGCTATTCATCCCTGGAAGAATTTAAGGGCCAGGGCGGGCCTACGATGCTGGACATAACATATAAAGAGGATAGGGAAAGAATTGTGGGAATGCTGCAAACCCTAAAAAAGGAGGGTGACTGCGTCAGCTTTGACCACCGCATCGTCCGTAGTGATGGGGAAATCCGCTGGGTAACCGGTGCCTCCAAGCTTATTACATCCCCAGAAGGAAAGCTGCTGATACAAAGTACTTTTATTGACACAACTGAGGAAAAAAGGACGCTTGAACAGCTTAAGGAGGAAAGGGACCGTTATGATCTGCTTTACGAAACCTCATACAATATGGCCGTGTGCGGCGTCATCCAGGCAGATGTCAAACATAACAAAATAATTGCGGTCAACAAAGAGGCCTTGCAGCTTCTCGGTACAGACGCGGCAGGCCTTGAAACGCAGTTATTTAGCCGGGAAGCCGAAAAAGGTGTTCCGGATTTAAGCAGTATCGGTGAAATGATGCAAGCCGCAGCGGAAAATGAACACAAGCGTTTTTCGCATATTCTCAATTTTAAAGACAGATATATGTCCATTGAAGGCGCTGTGGATTACATCATGGAAGACAAAAGCGTCAGGGTGGTTCAGTTTACATTTTTAGACAATACGGAACGGGAGCTTCTGCGTCAGGCAGAGACGAAGCTGGAAATTGCCACGAAATCCAGCAAAGCCAAATCCTATTTTCTCTCCAAAATGAGCCATGAAATCCGTACACCCCTCAATGGAATAGTGGGTATGATTGACAGTGCGATGCTCTACCGCCATGATAAAGAAAAACTGCTGGACAGCCTGAACAAACTGAAACGCTCCTCTCTCCATCTGCAGCAGCTGGTCAGTGAAGTGCTGGACCTGTCCAAAATTGAAAGCGGGAAAATGGACGTTAATATGGGACCGGTGAATCTGCAGCTTTTGCTGTCCGATGTCATTGAAGAATTTGGTACGATGGCTAAGGAAAGAGGAATCGGCCTAACCCAGACTGGAAAACTGCATCATAAATATGTGAATACCGACAAGGTAAAGCTCCATGAAATACTGGCAAATCTGATTGGAAATGCCCTTAAATTCACCGACAGTTCAGGGGTGGTTCTGCTGAATATAGAGGAAACTGTAATTGCAGAACGTGAATCCCTGTATACGTTCCAAGTACGGGATAATGGGAAAGGAATCAGCAAAGAAGATCAGGAACGGATTTTCGAGGCCTTTGACCAGGGTTCTCATGACCATTTATACGGGAATTCAGGGAGCGGCCTGGGGCTGACCATCTGTAAGAGCCTGGTGGCGATGCTGGGAGGCTCGCTGAAAGTCGATAGTATAGAAAATGCAGGGTCGGAATTCTCATTTACTCTCACAATGGATCTGTTGGACGAAGAAAAAGAGACGGATACTCCGGTAAAATCCTGCTCCTGTTATCAGGGGCATCGTGTTATGGTAGCGGAGGATAATCTTATAAATGGGGAAATCGCAGAAACCTTTCTGCGCTCCTTTGGATTTGAAGTGGATTTGGTGAAGAACGGACAGGAGGCATTTGATACCTTTGCCGACTCACCGGAGGGAACCTACAGTATCATTTTAATGGATATTCAGATGCCTGTCATGAACGGGTATGATGCTGCCCGTCAGATTCGGTCTTGTGAAAATGGAGACGCAAAATCTATCCCTATTCTGGCAATGAGCGCGAATGCATTTCAGGAAGACGTGGCATGTTCACTGGACGCCGGTATGAATGAACATCTGTCCAAGCCAATTGATATGGAGACATTATTCAGTGTCATTGGCAAGTATATAAAGTAAAGCTTAATGCCGCAGTGCGCATGCACTTCTCTGCAGTCTCTCAATCATGTACAATGGGAGTATTCCTTAAAACAAGCGGAACATTTGGGATATGGTATAGGCTTGCTTATATTGATAGAGGAGGAGTGCGCATGAAAATCAAACAGGGAAAAGGCAGATACATCGCGCTTGCTCTCGGAAACATTGCTATCGTTGCTTTTATATTGATTCTTTCAATAAGCTATGTACAGGACGTACAGCGTGACAAGGCCGCAACAGCAAAAGAATCTTTTACCGCAGCAATGGAATCCACAGCCCAGCTATCCTATGGTTATATGAGCAGTCTGCAAAATGAGTGTGACAGCTGGGCCTCCTATTTGGAAAATCATGAATATTCGATGGATGAAGCCATTGAATATCTGAAGGAAGTTAATATAAACGATTATGTCTCTGTACATATATTGTATTATGATACATTGTCCGGGTTATCCGCAGGCTTAGAACAGAGTGTGAACAAAGTTGACTATTCTCAGCTAACAGATGCATTTTCCTACATCCTCCCTAAAATGGTAAACGGCACAAGGGGGGAAGGAACCATTTACATATCATCGGCATATATCAATCCCATGGACGGGGTCAATAGTGTCAGTTTCTGCAGCCTTCTGACTATCAGGGACGAACATGGCGGCCGTGCAAAGGCCATACTCGTCAAAACAATTCCTGTGGAGATTCTGCATGCCCAATGGATTTTCCCAGGAGCATACCGTGAAGCAGAGGTTTCTCTGCTGGATATCAACGGACAGTATATCATTCAATCCGACTCCATGGGAGGTGATACATTCTGGACCTTCATCAAACAACACAACGACCTGTCTTACGTTGACATAGGTGAATACCAGAGTTCCTTTCAGAAAGAGGACCACTATCTGGTTGAGTTGATGGATCAGGATGGAAAACCGGCCTATTACGTCAGCGCACAGATAGAAAACACGCCAAACTGTACATTTGTGGGCTATATCCAATCCGAGAAACTGTCTGCCATGGGCTATGACTATGACTGGCAGATGTCTTTATATATAGTTATGGGATTTATCTTCCTCCTGCTGCTTGACGGAAGCTATGTCCTGCATATAAACAAACGGCTTAGAAGGAGTATCGAGGAAACCCAAAATGCCAATATGGCAAAGACAAAATTCCTTTCTTCCATGTCGCATGATATCCGGACTCCCATGAATGCCATTATCGGGATGACAGAAATAGCTAAGAAACAGATTCATAATCCTGCACAGGTACAGTACTGTCTGGACAAGATAACCTTGTCCGGAAAACATCTTCTTACTCTGGTCAACGATGTATTGGATATTTCACAGGTTGAATCAGGAAAAATGGCATTACACCCGGTTGTGTTCTCCCTTCCTGAATGCTGCGCAAACCTTATTAATATAATAAAATCGCAAATCCAGGAAAAGGAACTGCAATTTGACGTGCATGTGCGCAATTTAAAATATGAATATCTATATGCAGATGAGCTCCGGATGAACCAGATATTCATTAACCTCCTTACAAATGCCGTAAAATACACAAATCCAGGCGGTAAAATTATCGTGGAATTTGAAGAGGCCCTGCAGCCAGGTGACAAGGGTAACGTGGTTTTAACTTATACCGTGCAGGACACCGGTATCGGTATGTCCAGCGATTTTATGAGGGATATGTACCAGACCTTCACCCGTGCAGTAGATTCCCGTATTGATAAAGTACATGGCTCAGGCCTGGGGCTTGCGATTACCAAGCAGATGGTTGAGCTCATGAATGGCACCATTAATTGTGAGAGTGAGCCTGGAAAAGGTACCAGATTCATAGTCGCCCTGCCGCTTCCAGCCACTGAAATTACAGATGATTTAATGCTTCCGCCTCTTCATCTATTACTGGCGGACAACGATAAAACATCCCTTGATGCAGCAGAAAATATGCTGGTATCCATGGGAGTGGCGGTCGATACGGCAGACAATGGACATACGGCGATCGAAATGGCAGAGGCAAAGCACAATGCTGGTGAAGATTACCCCATTATGATTGTGAGCCTTAAAATGCCGGATATGAATGGAATTGAAATTGCCGGAACGATTCGCGCTAAGGTTGGCGAGGACTCTCCAATCATTCTTATCAGTGCGTATGATTGGGTTGAGATGGAAGATGCTGCCAAGGCAGCCGGAATAAATGGTTTCGTTAATAAGCCCATGTTTAAATCAACCATCTATGAAAAGATAAACGAGTACCTGCACTTCACTGAAAAGAATGAAAAAACGGCTGAAAGCAGCGCTGATGAATTACAGGGATTACATCTCCTGGTCGCAGAGGATAATGATCTGAATTGGGAAATTATCCAGGAGCTGCTGAAATATAGAGGCATCACAGCGGTCAGAGCAGTTAATGGACAGGTTTGTATTGACATTTTAAAGCATGCAGAACCAGGTACTTTTGATGCAGTTCTGATGGATATTCAGATGCCCGTCATGAATGGCTATGAAGCTTCTGCAGCTATACGTGCATTTCTGGACATGTATATACGGAATATTCCTATTATTGCCATGACCGCAGATGCCTTCGCTGAAGATATCCGAGCCTGCCTGGATACTGGAATGAATGGCCATATAGCCAAACCGGTTGACATGAAAAAGCTGTTTAAGGAGCTGAGAAACGCAGGACTTACCAATGGGAATGAAAGGAAACGCTGATGATTATGAAAAGGGCATTGACCATTCTGTCAGTATCAATTCTGGCCGCGGCCTGGCTTTGCGGATGCGGAAAAATCAGGAAAACAGAAAGCAGGGACGCAGACGTCTTATACCATGCCTGCTATTCAGAACCATACGTGACGTTAGACCCAAGTGCAGAGCAGTCGAATGGTATCAGGATACTGTATAATGTATATGAAACCCTGACGCATTACGATGATAAGACCGGAGAAGTCATACCTAAACTTGCTGTTGAGTGGTCATCCAATGCCGATGCCACTGAATGGGTTTTCAAACTGCGCAACGATGTCCAATTTCATGATGGAGAAAAAATGAATGCGGAGGCCGTCAAGAAATCCATTGACCGGACCATTGCCCTTAATAAAGGCGCTGCTTATATCTGGGACAGTGTGGATTCCATCGAGGTGACCGGGGAATATGAAGTGACCTTTCATCTCCGCTACGGTGCCTCAATCCCCCTCATTGCGTCAGCAGGCTATGGCGCTTATATTATGAGCCCGAATGCGGCTGATAAGGATACCGAATGGTTTAATGCAGGAAATGACGGAGGAAGCGGACCTTATACCATTGCTACGGTTTCAGCAAGAGCGGTTACCCTCTCCTCCTATGAAGGCTATCGCGGCGGCTGGGAGGATAATCAGTATAAGAACGTCTATATCCAGGAGATTTCCGACTCAGGTACACGGCGCAGACTTCTTGAGGCCGGCGAGGCCCATCTTACTTCTGAATTATCAGCAGAGGATCTTGCAGCATTAAGCGAGAACGATGGAGTCACCATCCTGCCCGCTGATTCGTTCACCAATGTAATCCTGATGCTGAACACAAAAAGCTCCCCCTGTTCTAATGCAGATTTTCGAAAAGCGCTGGCATATGCTTTCCCATATGAAGAAGCGGTTCATGATATTTTACAGGGAAATGCGGCTCAATCCTGCGGTATGATACCGAAAGGCCTTTGGGGCCATCAAGATAATTTAACGCAGTATCACTGCGACCTGAAAAAATCAGCGGAGTACCTTGAAAAATCAGGATTAATGGATGCTACTGTTACGGTTACCTTCATAGTAAATGATGCCGTATATCGTGAGATTCTTCAACTGTATAAAGAAAACCTTGCCCAAATAGGTGTTACCCTTAAACTTCTCAACATGGACTGGGATGCCCAGTTAGCTCTTGCAAAGAGTCCCAATCCGGATGACTGCCAGGATATATTACTAATGAAATGGTGGCCGGATTACGCGGATCCGGCTGGCTGGTTCTCTCCGCTGCTGATGAGCAGCGGGGATTCAGTGGGCTACAACTTCTGTTATCTGGATGATGATATATTTGGTGAAAAGAATCGCGACGCCGTCAGGCTGACAGCGACCAATAAAAACGAGGCGGAAAAACTTTATATTGAGATGCAGGAGGAAATTCTGGACCAATGTTATATGATTTTTGCTTATAACACGCTTCAATACTATGCTGTAAATAATGCAATCCACGGTGTATACGAAAACCCGGCTTATCAGACATGTGTCAGCTATTATGATATTACAAAAGACTGAAAATGATTGGCACTTATGCATATCAGGGTCTCATGGATTTTTACCAGTAGGCGGATATAGCGCTTTATCATTCAATGTACACTCGTTTTTATCGTTAATTCCCGTATTTTGAAATTTCCTCCATCTGTATGGAATCGTATTCTGCCGCCACTTGTGCGGCACTCTTCCCTCTGCAGAGCTGCTGGCTTAAGTCCCGCACATTTTCCCACACATTGAAATTCAGGCTGAAATCCTGATTAGGAATCTGTCTGCCTTCTGCTATACAGGCAATAAATGAATTTGTCTGAGGTATATCAGGCGCTGTGGCATTTTTTGAAGAGGATATTCTTCCCTGGCTTTTGGCCAGGGAATCAAGTGTTTCAGCCTGCCCCAGCGCTTCTACAATGGCAATAGCCGAGTCTAAATGTTTTGACTTTGGATTGATTGCCATTCTCTGATCAGCCCCCACAACACAGATAGAGCCATTTTTAAGCACAGGTATAGGTGTCATTGCGATTTCAAACGGATAGCCTTCTAACGCTTTTCCGCTGTAGATTGCGCAAATAAAAGCGCAGTTTCCATTGGCAAAAAACGACTTTTCCTCCTCTTTTTTTGGAAGCGTGTCAAGTGCCCGCTCCGGATTCATATATCCTTTATCAATCATCATCTGAAGAAAGTCAAAGCCTTTTTCCATATATTCACTGATTGCCACCGTACCATTTGACAATGCTTCCAGCTTTTGATTACAATCGTCACTCTGGTATACATCATAAAGGCCGGCGCACATAACCGGAACTGTCAAGGCAAAATCCTTGTTTGCTCCATAGGGAAGAATTCCATTTTCTTTCAGTGTTTCGCATACATCGAGAAATTCATCCAGATTCTCCGGCAGCTTCAAACCATACTGTTTCAGCATATCAACATTCCATATAAAGCCGAAACCAGTATAAGATAATGGAATCGAAAATACCTTTCCGTTATAGGTACTCTGCGACAGCGCATCATGGGACAGGTTATCGGTGAACTCCAGAGAGGACATATCATATATGTAACCTTTCTCATCAAACTCCAGGACATCTTCTGCATGTATCGTGTATAAGTCATCCGCATTTCCTGAAGCCAGGCGCTTCAAAAGAAGCTCCCGGTATGATAATCCCTCCGCTGCATAATAATCCGCAGAGTCGCTGTAAACCGCTATATTCGTATTTCCGTCTTGATTCAGCACTGCTTTGCAGCGCTCCTCTATTGCCTTTGAAACCTCAATATTCTCTGTAAAGGCGGTAACCGGTGTTTCCCGGATGTTATCGTCTACATACAGCTCCGGAACCGACTGCTCCGTATTGCAGCCAGTCCCCAAAATGGCAGCTATCATAAGAGTCCCCAATAATCCCCTTTTTGTCCTAATCTTCTTCATTCTGTCTCCCCCAGTCTTAATTTATAAACTTCCGGACCATACTATATAGCTTATCCAGCTCCACGGGTTTTCCTATATGAGCATCCATACCTGCATCCTTGCACCTGCGTATATCTTCCTTAAATACATCCGCTGTCATGGCGATGATTGGAACTATGGAGGCATCCGACCGGCCCGAATTACGGATTTTTTTCGTAGCCTGCAGCCCATCCATTTCCGGCATATGTACATCCATCAGTATGATCTGGTAATATCCCTGACTGCTCTTGAGATAGGTGTCTAAGGCTTCTTTGCCATTATGGACACAATCCACTTCAGCCCCGCTGCTGTTCAAAATCTCAAACATGATTTCCAGATTCAGTTCATTGTCATCCGCCACCAGAATCCTGACACCTTCCAGTTTTCTGACGCCTTCCAGATTTTCTGTTTCCTGAATCTGCTGTTCTTCGTATTCCTGGTATCCGCCCTGGATGTATTGCTTCATCTGTTCCAAAATGTCAGCTTTAAAAATCGGCTTTGTCAGAAAACCGTTAATCCCTGCCTGAATCGCTTCCTCTTTTACATTTTCCCAATCATACGCGGACAACAGAAGAATCGGCATTCCGCTGCCCAGCCGCGCTCTAATCCGTCTGGCAGTTTCCACCCCATCCATCTCCGGCATCTTCCAGTCCACGATGACGATACAGTAATCATCTTCCATTACATGGGCCTGCCATGCTTTTTCCACTGCCTCCATCCCATTCATAACCCAATCCGCGCGGATACCCGTCTCCTGCAGGATTAAGCTGATGCTTTCACACGCATCCTGATCGTCATCCACAATCAGAACAGAATAGCCGGCCAGATCCGGTAATTCCTGCATCTGCAGTTTTGGCAGTTTAAGTGGAAGTTCCACTGTAAACCGTGAGCCCATGTCTTTCTCACTTTCAACATATATATCACCCTCCATCATGTCCACTATGCTCTTTGTAATAGCAAGTCCTAACCCGGTACCCGTTGCCTGGCTCATCCTACTGTCCTCCGCCCGCTCAAATGGCGCGAATACGCGCTCCAGAAATTCAGGAGTCATGCCGATTCCATTGTCCTCAACCACAAAGCGCAGCCGTATGGTGTCTGCATCAACATTCGTCTCTGTAATCTGCATACTGATTGTGCCGCCCGCCTGTGTATATTTCATGGCATTTGACAGAAGATTGAGCAGTATTTTCTGCAGGTGGAGCCCATCGCTGATAACCGTGTCATGTTCCAAAATCTGTGATTTCAGTTCAAATGACTGCTTTTTTTTATCCATATCCGGTCTGATGAATGAAATCAGGTTCGCCATCATACTGGGTAAATGCACATTTTCTTCCTTAAGGCTGATTTTCCCGCTCTCGATCCTGGACATATCAAGCACCTCATTAATCAGCTGCAGCAGATGACCGGAAGCCGCTGTAATTTTATTCAGACAGGACTCTACTTTTTCCATATTGTCCAGGCTGTTCAGCGCGACATTGGTCATTCCTATGATACCATTCATTGGAGTTCTGATATCATGCGACATGGAAGAAAAAAATGCGGTCCTGGCCTGGTTGCTGTTCTGCGCCTGCTTGAGGGCATCTGCCAGATGCTCACGCATATTATGTTCTTTGGTTGTCTCCTGAAACACGGCAAGATACTGGCCGTAATCCGCCGGAATCATATGGACTGCAAACCAGCGCTTCACTTCATTGGGGCCATCCCCCACCATGGCTTCCCTGGTCACCTGCTTATTCAATGTTCCGTCCAGGAAACTGTTTCCCGCAGGATCATCCGGCGCCATTCCGCTGGCACTAAATACCAGCTTAGGCCTTTCCTGTACCTGCTTTGCAGTAATTCCAAGAAGCACCGGCAGGTTGTCAGACACAAGCTCCACCTTCTGTGTAGACGGTGTGTAGAGCAGAAACACAAAATCTATATTGGCGGAAAGATTTCGGAACAGCTTTTCCCTGTACTCCCTCTGCCTTGCCTCCTCCCTCATAGACTGTCTTCCAGTTACAAGATTAGCAATCGCAACCGCACCAATCAGAAGAAAAGTAAACATAGTATAAAGCATAATGATGATAGGTGTTGACTCCCGCTGAAGGACTGCCCGTGGAATCATGGTAATCAGATAGCTCCCTTCCGGCGCGTCTAATGGAAGAAAGCCGAGAAGGGATTTCTGGTTCTCGTTTATTACGACAAGGGTACCGCTTATTCCTTCCTGCATCACCTCACAAAGCGTATTCTGTACAGCCCTGCTGTTCCCCTGCATTGCCAGATAGCTGTAAATATCCGGCTGTTCTGCTGTACCTCTGGATTCGATAATGTAATTTCCGTTCTTATCCACCACATAGGCATACCCCTCCCCGTTATTAAAGGTAAATAAGGTTGGAAGATTATAATCATTAATAACCCGGTCCGCATAAATTGCCCCTATCTGTTTTTCATCCTTTCTGACAGGGGACTGGTATGTAATCTGAAGCCGTCCGCTTGCACCATAATAAGGAGCCGACATCCCGTCCTTTCCACTGGAAAGGGCCAGATCGTCAAAGGGCAGATCAGATACATGGACTAAATTCCCATCACTATCTACACCTTCTCCATCCATGGTTATATATGTAAAGTGAAAAAAATCAGTGGATTTTACATATCCCAGCAAAGTCTCTCCAACTGCACTCTCCTGCTCCGATGCAAGCATATCGGCCAGGGTAAACAAAAGCTCCCTGTCGAGACTAATTTTAGTAGTCCGTCCCTCGATGATAACCTTGATGGAAGTAAGAAGATTCTGGTTTGCGCTGAGGTTCATTCTGCCTTTAATCTGCACAAGAAAAAATACAGATATTGATAAAGCAGTCACACAAATCCCAGCCGGAACTGCCACCATTGCAATTGATTTTTTTTTCGGCTTTGTTTTCATTTTTATCTCCCTTAAATATCTAAATACTGCTTTATAAGCCCAAAAAGATATCGCAACACTTTGCTAAATAATGTGTTTGC
>JAETNT010000165.1 GCA_021772025.1 Enterocloster bolteae
CCGGATGACCTCTGCTACCACTGGGCGGAAGAATACTTCCGGACCGCAGATGTGAAGGAAGATAAAGAGGACGAGGAGGAATTTGTTCCCAAACCTTATGCAGGAAGGACGACAACCGCCTCCAAAGGAAAGAAGACGGGTACAAAGAAATCTCCTGCTAAAAAGCCAGAACAAAAGAAAGCAGAAAAAAAGGCCTCTACCGGTGATGGACAGATATCTTTTATGGAGCAGCTTTCTCTTGAAGGTATGCTGACACCGGAAAAGAAGGCAGGATGAACATTTTATGGAGGTGAAAAGGATGATTGCTTATAAAGGTTTTGCTCCCGGCCTTATCTGCCGGGGATACCAGTTTGTACCGGGGCTTAATAAGACGGAGAAAGCGAACTGCCGTGAGAATGGTTTCCATTGTGCGGAAAATCCGTTGGACTGCCTTACCTATTACCCCAATATGGATCAGGCGGAATACTACATTGTAAATGCCGGTGACGACATTGACGAGGATGGAAATGATACAAAGATATCCTGCACGGAGCTGACAGTACTGAAAAAACTGACCAAGGAGGATTTCTTTCTCCATGGCCTCGCTTTTATGGCTGACCACCCGTTACGGGAATGGAGCTGTCGGGTAGTAAAGGATAAGGCGGAAGCGGCTGCCGGGTATGCTGTGGTGAGAGGGATCGATCCGGTAGCCCGCGGCAAAAAGGGAGACATCCTGGCTTTTGCAAAGGAAAACCCGGTTGACGGGCACATTATCCAGATCGCACTGGCACAGGTAGACGGAATAAAGGTTCTTTCTGATATCTGGTATGGTGCGGATTTGACAGAAAGGGAGGTGGCTCTGCTGTGAAGAAAAAAGAATTACTGAAATTAAGAGCCATAAATGCTACTTCCAAAATGATGAAGATGGCAGATGCAGACCTGCCGCAGCGCAGAATATACAGGAGCTGGAATGGCGAGCAGGTTTACTTATCTTACCAGTGCAGCCTTTATATGCGCTGCCAGATCATACATGGCTATTTAAAAGTGGCTTTTTTCCTTCCGGACCATATGCGGACGGGAGGAAGAAAACCTGCTTATGAGTTATATATTGACAAGGAAAAGGGGGAATTTATCACTTGTGACCGTATCAGAAAGAAATGGCTGACAGCAAAAGTAGATATGCTTCCATGGCCGGGGGATTTCTACGGTTCGAGCAATAAGTGGATCAGTCCGCAGGGGTATGACCTGGTAAAAAAATATCTCGGCGGAGAACATGGAGGCTATCAGGGGTTGTTGGAATATCAGCTGAAGATCCGCGCAGAGGAATTAAAACGGCGACATAAGAGAGAGACCGACCCCTGGGATCTGGATCTGGCGCAGACGCCAAAGCTGCCTAAAGACTGGGAGCGCTGGGTGAATAAAATCGGTATTACAGAAAATTATATTTTTTACCAGTACAGCAGGAAAGGGGCAAAAACAGGATATTGTACGTTTTGTGAAAAAGAAGTGGCAGCCAGTAAGCCCCACCATAACAAGATGGGACGATGCCCGCGCTGCCGTCATGAGATTACTTATAAATCCATCGGAAAAGCCGGCACGGTTGTGACGGAGCGCAGTAATATGTATCTGATGCAAAGATGCGAGGATGGGTTTATCCTCCGGGAGTTTAAAGGATA
>JAETNT010000166.1 GCA_021772025.1 Enterocloster bolteae
GGTAGTGTAAAATAGTTTGTGTCTTTGGAAAAAAATACCTCTTTTTTGGTAAGAATCAAGATATGACAATTCTTATCGAAAAGGAGTATTTTTATGCCAGCAACAAAACAGCAAATACGACAGATTATTGCAGATAACAACCTTAACAGCGTGGCTGATGTTTACAGCCTGCTAAGGGACAGCTTCAAAGATATCCTTCAGGAGCTTATGGAGGCGGAACTGGATGCATCCCTTGGCTACGAAAAAAACCAGAAAGGTGATGCTCCCACATCCAACAAACGTAACGGACATTCTCCCAAAACCCTCAAGAGCCAGTATGGGGAATTCCAGATCGATGTCCCAAGAGACCGTGAGGGTGAATTTGAGCCAAAGCTCATCCCAAAATACCAGAGGGATATCTCCGGTATTGAAGAAAAAGTAATCTCCCTCTATGCAAGGGGTATGAGCACAAGGGATATCCATGACCAGATACAGGAACTTTATGGGATGGAACTGTCCGCAGAGATGGTCAGTAAGATCACGGACAGGATACTCCCAGAGGTCAAAGAGTGGCAGGCGCGGCCATTGAACCCCATCTATCCCTTTGTATTCATGGACTGTATCCATTATAAAGTCAGGGAAGACGGACGCATACTGAGCCGTGCCGCCTACATTGTGCTGGGGATCACCGCAGACGGCTATAAAGATATCCTGAGTATCACCGTAGGCGCCAATGAGACCAGCAAGTTCTGGCTGGGGATGTTAAATGACCTGAAAAACCGTGGCGTACAGGATGTGCTGTTCTTCTGTGTGGATGGGCTTGCAGGATTTAAGGAAGCAATAAGTGCAGTCTATCCGGATGCGCAGATCCAAAGGTGCGTCATCCACATGCTGCGGAATTCTTTCAAATATGTCAATTACAGCGACCTGAAAAAATTCTCTTCTGACTTCAAAGCAGTCTATAATGCCCCAAACGAAACGTCTGCGCTGTCAGAATTGGAAAAGATCAAAGAAAAATGGGGACGCAAATATCCCTATGCAGTCAGTAACTGGGAAAACAACTGGGAGGATGTCAGCTCCTTCTTCCAGTTCTCTGATGAGATCCGGCGCATCATGTATACCACGAATATCATAGAGGGCCTTAACCGCCAGTACAGGAAAGTGACCAAGACAAAAAGTGTATTCCCAAGCGACAGTTCCTTAGAAAAAATGCTCTATCTTGCCAGTGGGAACGTAATCAAAAAGTGGACACAGCGGTACAGGAACTGGGACCAGGTGCTCAACCAGATGGTTGTCCTTTATGGAGACAGGATCACCCAGTACCTTTAAAAAGAAAAAGCCGGGACAGCATATCCTATCAAGAAACGTCCCGGCCTTATTCCATCGGCATTAGCAGTATTTCCAGAAATATCCAGTCTTATTCCGGAGGCCGGGTGTGGGCAGCGCCCACATAACGTATTTCTGCTGCTAATGCCTGATTGGTATGCAGAAAAATCAAAATACATGTATAAACATAAGCAGACTGGCAATACTATTATCAAGGAAGAAATTCGACAACATAAAACCAATACGATTCGACAGCAAATGTCTACATATCTAATTTTTATCAAAAAAGATTTTTACCCATAGACACAAAATTTTTTACAGCCTC
>JAETNT010000075.1 GCA_021772025.1 Enterocloster bolteae
GCAGTGCCGCTCGATTCCGCTTCGCTTCATGCCCCTCTGCTCCGCAGTGCCGCTCGATTCCGCTTCGCTTCATGCCCCTCTGCTCCGCAGTGCCGCTCGATTCCGCTTCGCTTCATCTCGCTCACGGGCTTCGCCCTATAAAAAAATTCAAGCGAAAGGCTGCTTATGTGCAAGCACAACGCAGCTTTTCGCTTGAATTTTTTTGCACTGCTCAGTGCTTTCGTGGACATTATACCACAGGTTTGTGGGTTCGTAAATGAATATTGGGATTTTTATGCATTTTTATGTGACAGTTCAGGCAGGAGACTCGACAGGAATTTGGGCTTACAAGCAAGCTTTATATGCAAAATTCCTGTCAAGTCTCCCATCGGATAGATATCCGATACTTCTTGTCCGGCATATCCCGACAAGAAGATGCTTGCCTGAACTGTTACATCTTTATAGGAAGATTTGCATAATTAATCTGTCATCCCTCCATCACATGCAGGCTGCGAATCTGGCCGTCTTTAATATGTTCCATAATTTCCAGAGCATGGGGCTCTAAATAGTCCCAGTTTCCGGAAGATAATTTCTGATGTTTTAATTCTTCTATTAGTTCTTGACAAATCATTTCAATAAGTGAAAAACTGCCGCATTCTCCTTCATACCCTAAAGGATCGGATGCCAGTCTGTTTAAAGGCTCTGCCAAACCGCCCAGCCGAGGCAGATCTTTCATACCTCGAAGCAGCCATTTATAGTAAGGAGGATACCGATGGTTTAAAAGATAAATCATAGACGCCGCGTTTTTTACAAATTCTCCGGCTGCCAGGCCGGCGGCTCCATATTCGCCCCGGCTCACGCACCTGCTGTAATTGTACTGTCCTGCCTGAGCTGCAAGGGCCGCCCGGGCTGCCAGCTTTTTCAAGCGCACATCCTCCGGATATCCTTTTTTCAGCTCTTCCCGAATCCTGGTAAATTCCCCCAGATCATCCCGGAATACCTGGCCATTTACCGCCTCTGCCAAGGAAAACTCAGGAATCGCCAGCCACTGCCGCCAATCCTGGGGTATCCCGGGACTTCCGGTAAAGCGGCTGTAGAATTCCCCGATTTCCAGCACCCCTCTGCGGTTCCCTCCAAAAAGGCTCTGGGCCTTTTTTTTAATTCCCATAAATTCAGAAGGAAGCTTTTTATAAGCCCGGGACAGTCGAAAGCCGATGGTTTCCTCATCCTCACTGGTAACCCACAGGCAGAACCCAGCCTCAAAATCATGATCCCTGGAAATTTCATCATCAAATCCAAAGCACTCGGAACCAGACCCCACAAGGCCTATGGCAATGCGCCGTTCATATTCAGGAAATTGCTCCTCAATCATAGTCCGGCCGTAAGTCTCGTAATACTGCCTTGCCAGTTCAATCCCTATACTCATCTGCCATAGATCTCCTTTGCCCGGTTTTCCAGCTCTTTCTTTCTTCGGAACTGGCCAAAATAACCAAAGGTCCCGGCGCATTTCGAGCAGGTAAAAGCATAGTAGCCGTCCCGTACCGCCTCCGGATCATTCAGGTACTCCATAGCAGTATCCAGGCAACTCCAGATCCGGCTGTCCCAGTCCTTTGGCGCCGCCTCATCCCCCTCCAGATCGGATCGGTGTCCCCAGGCATCATACATGCAGGCAAGATTTACATATGTAACCGCCATTTCCATAGTTCCTCCGGGGAGCTTCTTCATAATATCCATGGCAGCCTGATAATATTTTCCGGCACGAATGTAATCTCCCATATCCACATAGGCTAAAGCCATATTGTTGGACAGGCCGGCAAACCGGTAGTCCCCCGGATCCAGATTCCCGTTGTATGCCCGCCATGCCTTTTCATAAAGAGGCATAGCTTCCCCGGCCCGGCCGAAAGCCTTTAATGTAGTGGCGGCGTTAATCCAGGTGGTCCCGGCAGTGACGCTTTCTTTTAAGTCCATAGATTCTAAAAGGGCCAGGCCTTCTTTTACCGAGTCCAAGCCTTCCTTCTCCTTACCGATGCTGCGGAAAAATCCCATCATCTCATTGAGAACCGTCAGTTCTCCGGCTTTATCCTTTCCCTCTCTGGCTTTTTCCAGCCATTTCGTCAAATGGGCCTCCGCTCCCTCTACATCGTTGGTCTCCAAAAACTTATCCAGTTCCTCAACCACCTGTTTAGAGGGAATCTGTATACAGTCTTCGTCTATGTGCAGAGTAGGCCGAGGCTTTCTCAAACTGCAGCACTGCTCTTCCCAATCTTCTCTCTCTAACATATTTTACGCTCCTGCCTAATTTTTCTGGTTTCCGGCAGTCTCCTCCGTCCTGTCTTTTAATGCGCTGTCCAAAATCTTCATCACCTGCAGGCTGAATTCCAGTGCTCTTTCCGCTGCTTCTTTATCCTGTTCCTTTAAAATCCGGGCAAACTCACAAAACTCATTTTCCAAGGGATTCTCTTTTTTGCCGCAGGCTTCCCACAAAGTTTTCTCCTGTTCCTCTCCCCGACGGCGCAGCAGCACCCGGGTAGTTCCGGGAAAGTTTTCAAGCTGTATGCATCCCTCTTCCCCTTGTATCACAGCTTCTCTCATTCCGTCTGAGTCCTTTCCGCAGGTACAGACGGCAATGGACTTGGGGTAGCGGACGGTCAAGATTCCGGATGTATCTACCCCGTTAAACCCTTGATTCGCCATATAGGAAATCTCCTCCGGCTCCTGTTTTTCCATTACCTCATTCACAAAGTGGATACAGTATACTCCCAAATCCATAAGAGCGCCTCCCCCGAGATCCGGCGCAAAAGCCGGCAGTACATTGCCCTTAAGATATTGATCATACCGGCCTGAAACCTTAGAATAGCCCGCCTGAACCAGCTTAATCCTTCCGATCTTCCTCAAGCTGCACCTTACTGCTTCCATCCATGGATGATAGCGCAAGTGAATCGCCTCCAGCAAGTATTTCCCGGTATGCCGGGAAATCTGCGCCAGCTCCTCTGCCTGTTGAAAGGTAAGGGTAAAGGGCTTTTCCAAAATCACATTCTTCCCCGCCAGCAGTGCCTGCTTGGCATAGGGATAATGTTCACTGTTAATAATTCCGATATAAACCGCTTCTATTGTGTCATCCTGCAAAAACTCCTGGTAATCTGTATATATGCGGGGAATGCAAAATTTTTCGGCATATGCGGCAGCCTTATCCCGGCTGCCCGGGCGGCACACAATAGCGGCGCAGGTAAAATCCGGCTGGTTTATAATAGCCGCCCCTGCATTTTCGATGATCATGCCGTTTCCTACAATTCCAATGTTCATAAAATAGCTCCTCCATTCTGTCTGCTGAGGGTATTATAGTCTATTCCCCGGCTTCCGGCAAGCGGATTTGCTGCACAAAACAGGCGCTGTCCCCTTTCTCATACTCTCCGTGGACAGCGCCTGTTTGTATATTTATTGATTAAGCAGTTCCGCAGGTTCCTGAAGCATACGCTGAACCTCCCGCCTCAGCTGCCGCTCCAGATTCCATTCTGTCAAACGATAGCCGCCTATGGTATACAAAAATTTGCAACATCCTTTCTTAATCTGATTCATCATATGCTTTCACCTCTAATCTATCGGACTTGTTTTTGTTTACATACACAGTGTAACATACTTTTCCGTTTTATATATTAAAAAAATCTGAAGGTTCCCTTGCAATTTTCTCCTAAATCTTAACGAAAAATATAAAACCGAGGAGGAATTGACCAACAAATATTTTTATAGTAAGATAAAAGCAAAAAATCGGAGGAGCTTTATGGATCGAATCGAATTGGTACAAGAATATGTGGATGCCGCCCTGGAGCAGGCGCCCCATCCTATGCTCAGGCAGCATGGATATTGCCATCTGTATGCGGTCTCCCAAAACTGTGCTCTTCTTGCCTTAAAGCGCGGAGAAGACCCGGAACTTTCTGCCATTGCCGGACTCCTTCATGATATCTCCACCTGTACTACGGGAGACGCCAAAAAACATGCGGAAAAAGGCGCCCTTATGGCAAAGGGCATTTTAAAAACTCTTACTGTTTTTACGGAGGGTGAAATAGAGGAAATCGCTTCGGCTATCGCCCACCACAGCGATAAAGGCAGAATTCACGCCCCTTTAGATGAAATCTTAAAGGATGCCGATGTGCTCCATCACTGCCTGTACAGTCCCCTGGAAGAGCCTGCTTCCCATGAAGCGGCCCGTTTTGCCCTGCTTAAAAAGGAATTGGGCCTGGAGTGATTTTCTCCGGCCCGGTTTCCCTATGAAAGCATCCGTTTTCGCCCCTTCGGATTCATTGCCGGCAAGGCTAAAAAAACCGCCTTGCACACATTGTCTCCAATCATACAGTACCATACGGCCCGCAAATCCAACTCCCAGATCTTAACGCACAAAAAAGTAAATAAAATCCGAATCCCCCACATACTGCAGGCCTCCACCGCAAAAGCATACCGGGTCCGCCCTAATCCGTAAAAAATCCCCTCCATTACGATCATCAGGCCAAAAAACGGCTCCGAAAATGCCACTAGCTTTAGCATTTCCGCTCCCAGCCCCGCCACCTGGCCGCTGCTGGTAAACAGGCACATAAGGGGATAGGAAATCAGGTACAAAACTCCCCCGCTGACACACATCATCCCCATAGTCAGGGCCACACTTAAGGTTCCCACCTCTTCTATTTTCTTCTGATTTTTCTCTCCCAGAGCCGCTCCCACCATAGCTGAGATAGCCGTCCGAAGGCCGTATCCTGGAATATAAAAGATAGTCTCTGCCGTCACCGCAATAGAATGGGCGGCAAAAACAGTGGTTCCCATATCGGAAACCAGTCCGGCAAACACCACATAACCCAGACAGGAGGTAAGGCTGGTTCCCAAAACTGGTATGCCGATTTTTGCAAAATCCTTTATCAGAGGCAGCTTTATCTGAAAACTGGACCACGGCCAGTAAAGAGTCCGGTTTCTGCGATAAGCCCAAAGCATCATCAAACCGGAAAAAGTATAGGCCAATGCCGAAGCCATAGCTGCTCCTGTAACCCCCAGCTCCAGAGCATAAATGAGCACATAATTTAACACTCCATTTATACAGTTAGCCGTCATGTTAATCAGCATAGGCGTCCGGGTATCCTGAGTAGCCCGAATTGATGCTCCCAGGATACTGGTAAAAGCCCGAAATACCATAGGCAGGCTGACAATAGTAAAGTAAAGGGAGGCCTGATCCCAAATAGCTTCCTCCGCCCCCATCCATACAGGGATATAAGGGCTCAACAGAATAGAGATTCCTCCGGTCATCAAGCCGCAGGCTGCTGCCAGCCAGATAACCTGCCTGGAATAGTCCTGAATTTTCTCCTTTTCTCCCCCTCCTACTGCTTTGGAAATCAGAGCCAGAGCGGCAATTCCTACTGCACCCACAATACTGTTTACCAGCCAGGTAATCGTAGTGGTAATGCTTACCGACGCCGTAGCCTGCTCTCCCAGCTGCCCCACCATAGCAGTATCCACATACTGAAGCAAGGTTGCCAGAATTTCCTCAATAATAGTAGGAACAGCCAGCGTCAGCATCGTGGAAAGCAGTGCTTTTTTTCCGTCTTTTTTCATCATCGGCTCCAGTCCTCTCCCCTGATGGTCTTAAGGAAGGCTTTTGTGCGTTCCTCCTTTGGATGACTAAAAAACTCCCGGGATTCCGCCTCTTCCACCACAATTCCGTCCTCCATAAACATTACTTTTGAGGACACATTTTCTGCAAAATTCATCTCATGGGTTACTACCAGCATGGTCATTCCTTCTCTTGCAAGTTGGCGCATAACTGCCAGAACCTCTCCCGTAAGCTCCGGATCCAAAGCCGAGGTCGGCTCATCAAAGTAAATAATCTCCGGATCTGCCGCCAACGCCCTGGCAATGGCCACCCGCTGCTGCTGTCCGCCGGAAAGCTGACTGGGATAATAATCATACCGGTCTGACATTCCTACCTTGTCTAGAGCCCTCCCGCCAATCTCTTCCGCTTGGTTTTTGGGTATTTTCCTTGCTACAATCAGCCCTTCCGTTACATTCTGCAGAGCTGTTTTGTTGCGGAACAGATTATAGCTCTGAAATACGAAAGCAGTTTTTCTGCGGATCTTCCCTATATCCTTTTTAGAAATCCGGCTAAGATCATAGCTCTCCCTGTCAAAGGTCATGGTTCCGCTGTCAGCAGACTCCAGGAAATTCATACACCGAAGCAAAGTGGTTTTCCCCGAACCGCTGGGACCTAAAATTGCTACTACATCCCCTTTATTTACCGTCAAATCCACTCCTTTTAAAACCTCCTGGGAGCCAAATCTCTTTTTTATATTCTTTATTTCCAGCATAGTCATTCCCTCACCTAAAAGTCATACGAGTTAAGCTTTTTCTCTCCTATATTCTGCAGCTTGGTCAGCACCGTACAGAAAAACAGGTAAATTAAGCCTACCTCGCAGTACAGAGCCAGAGGTTCATAGGTTCGGGCCACAATTCGCTGAGTTGCCATGAACATTTCTGTAACCGTAATGTTGGCAGCCAGGGATGTTTCCTTTACCAGTCCGATAAGGGAGTTGGACAAAGGCGGAAAGGCAGTCCTCATAGCCTGAGGCAGGACAATTCTTCTTATAATCTGCAGGTAATTCATCCCTACGCAATATCCGGCTTCTATCTGACCGGACGGAACCGCCTCCAAAGCCGCCCGGATGGTCTCGGCCGCATAAGCGCCCTCGTTGATGGAAAATACAATCACCGCGGAAGGGAAAGGGTCCAGTACAATCCCCAATCCCGGCAGGCCAAAGAATATAATATATAACTGTACCAGAACAGGAGTTCCTCGAATTACCCAAACATAAAATCTGGCTATATGCTTTAATATCTTTACATTTCCAAACTGTACCAGTGCTGCAGCTACTGCAATAACTAACGCCAGGCTAAAAGAAATAACCGTCAGCGGAATGGTCATCGTAAAACCCGGCACCAGGATTTTCCAGAAGGAATCAATCAAAATCTCGGTTACCCGTTGAGAAAGCATCGTTTAAAACATCCTCCTTCCAAATAATATGATATCAGGGCCAAAATCCCTTTTGACCCCTGCATCATAATATACCATTGGAATCGGAGATTGGCAAATACTTTTCACTCTCGAGCCTTTGGCACCCTGCCGCTCCGGATATAGACCGCCATAAAAATCCCCGCCAGAATAAAGCACAGCCCTTCTGCAGCCGGACCGGCATACCAAATTTTATCAGCTCCAAACCAGATCGGCAGAAGCACTACCGACAGCGCCGGAAATATAAGCCCTCTGCCAAGAGAAACTGGGAAAGCCCAGGACGCTTTTGCTATAGAAGTAAAAAAGGCGGCGGAAACTACATTAAAGCCCATAAATAAAAAGCCCCAGGAATATTTTCCAAGTGCCTTTATGCTGGGTTCAAAAAGACTGCTTTCCGGATGAATAAACAGACTGACTATCAGTTCCCCTGTCAGCGTACCGGCAAGCCAGCCGCCAAGTCCGAATATCAGCGCCATACCTAATCCCATTTTTAGCAAAAATTCATAGCTGCCGCGCTCATTTTTCCCATAATAGAAACTGCAGACCGGCTGTATTCCCTGGGCAGTCCCGGACATCATCATAAGGACAAACGTATTGACATATCCTACTACTGTGTAGCTGACAACCCCGTCCTCTCCTAAAAGCCGCAAAATGGTCTGATTAAATAGAAACAGGACAATTCCATTGGAAAACTCCGTTATGCCATCCGCCAGTCCCAATGGCAGGCTGTATCGGTAAATCCGAAAATTCCACTTGAATTTTCGGAAGTGCAAGCATTTGGAATATCGAAAGAAATATACGAGATACATGCAGGTAGACACGGCCTGAGATAAGCCTGTCGCAAACGCGGCTCCTTTCACCCCCCAGCCCAGCTTTATAACAAACAGCCAGTCCAGAGCCACATTACTTATTCCGGCTGCAGTTACCCCTATAGCCGCAAGCTGAGGCGTTCCGTCTGTTTTTACCAATACTTCCATGTTATAGGCACAGATAAAAAATATAGCAAAAGGCGCGATTATCCCCACATATTCCTTCACATAAAAAAAGGTATCCGGCGTGGCTCCCAGAAACACGACCACGGATTCCAAGTTAAGAAGAGTCAAAATGCTTATCACCAAAGCAGCTATTGATGAGACTAACAAATTTTGGGTAAAAAGCTGTCCCGCCGTATCTTCTTCTCCTTTTCCCAGACGGATTGCAATAATTGTAGCCATTCCAACGGCAATCAGAAGGCCGCAGGCAAACATGGCCGCATTATAAGGAGACGACAGGTTCACAGCCGCCAGAGCTTTTTCTCCAACTCCTTTCGCCACAAACATGCCGTCTACCATTGTATAAAGCGAAAACGCCAACATGGAGAGGATAGACGGGATTGTGAAGTGAAAAAACTGCTTCAGCAACCCCTGTTTACTTTTTCCGGTGTTCATAATTTTTTTAAATTCCTTTCTCTGAACCAAGCAAGAACCGCAAGCGCCGGCTGTCCCATCCAGCGCTTGGGAACAAACTATCTCAAATATTAGCATCTTTTTCAGAAGTATGTCAATATTCTAGCTGGTATTGTCCAGCGGATTGCAAGATTTTTACATCAGCTCTCTTTTAAGTTCTGAAAGCAGGAGTTCCGCAGCCGGAGTAAAAACCTGATATTTTTTCCAGATCACATACATTTTTGTATGCAGAGCAGGAATGAGCTGCCGAAAACACAAGCCGCCGTCTTCCGATAATTCAATCAGCTTATCAAAAGTAAGCACAATACCCAACCCCTCTCTTGCAAATACGGCGGCATTGCCGGAGAGATTAAACGTAGCCATAATATTAAGCTGATCAACCTGTTCCCCGCACCACCTGGGGAGATCAACTTTCGCTGACTGTTCTGAGCAAAAGACAGGATACGGCAAAATATCATCAATCTCAATAAAAGCTTTTTCAGCCAAAGGGCAATCCTTTCGCATAAGGACTCCCCATATATCCTGTTCAGGAACTTCAAGATAATTGTATTTTGACAGGTCAGGCGGTTCCACAATGAAGGCAAAATCTAAAAGCCCGCGGTCAAGCTTCCCTGTAACCTGATCTGTATCACCGCTGGTAATATGATAATGGATATTGGCATACTTTTCATTTAACCGGCGGACTGCAAAGGCAAGATATTTAATCAGATAGGATTCAGCACATCCAATATAAATGTCTCCTCCTGCAATCTCATCCAGAGACCTGAACTCATTTTCAATTTTATCGGCCATAGCGAGCAGATCTTCGGCCCTCTTTCTGAGTAACATTCCTTCCTCTGTCAGACTTACGCTTGTGCTGCCGCGCCGGAACAGTTTTTTCCCCAGCTCCCGTTCCAGCTCTTTCATTTGCTTAGAAAGGGTGGGCTGTGTAACGTGAAGCCGCTCTGCAGCCCTTGTCATATTGCCCTCCCGCGCTATTTCTAAAAAATATCGTAAAACCCGTATTTCCACAAGCAATCCTCCTCTTTAAAAGCTAATGCTATTATAGAAGCCAAAAGATATTCTCGTCAAGAATATCTGGATATTTATTATAAGTATTGGACATATCAATACAACATGAATATAATAATGCCAGGATTTCTTAAACTACCAGCTGAAAATTTCTTTAGCTTCAATTCACAAGAAAGGGTAAAGCTATGAAACGGTTATTATACGGACTTTTTGTTGCGGTCATACTATTTTCACTCACGTCTTGCTGGACTGAGGATGGCAGTTTTTCAAAAATGGGCAACCGTTGAACAGCGAATATGAGATGCCGCAAGCTGTTAGAGATGGCAAGATCCATTCTATCGGACTATCCAACTGGTATATCGAAGAACTGGAAGCATTTCTGCCACAAGTAACTATTATGCCTGCTGTGGTACAGAATGAAATCCATCCTTATTACCAGGAGATTGATGTCGTTCCCTATATTCAGGAATTGGGAATTGTCATGGAAGGCTGGTATCCCTTTGGCGGACGCGGATACACAAAAGAAATTCTCGAAAATAAAACGATATCCGCAATTGCTGGTGCACATGGCATGACCAGTGCACAAGTAATCCTGCGCTGGAATCTGCAAAGAGGTATTGTAGTCATTCCAGGGGCATCTAATCCTGAACATATTGCGGAAAATTTAGACATTTTCGGGTTTGAACTGACAGAAGACGAGATGGAGCGGATCAAAAGCATGAACCGCGATGAAAAGCATGACTGGTATTAATATTCATTCAGGAGGACAAATTTGTGGAAGAAAAGTTAGTTTTGACAGAAGAATGGGATAAGACTTTTCCCAGAAGCAGCAAAGTAAATCATAGCAAGATAATCTTTCATAATAAATATGGAATCACTTTGGCTGCTGACATGTATATTCCAAAAAATGCGGATGGAAAGCTCTCCGCTATAGCAGTATGCGGCCCTTTTGGCGCCGTGAAGGAGCAGGCTGCCGGACTGTATGCACAAACAATGGCGGAGAGAGGATTTCTTACCATAGCCTTTGATCCGTCTTTTACAGGAGAAAGCGGCGGACAGCCCCGTTATATGGCATCCCCTGATATTAACACAGAAGACTTTATGGCCGCTGTGGATTTTCTTTCTTTGCAGGACAATGTGGATCCAGAAAAAATCGGTATCATCGGTATCTGTGGCTGGGGCGGTATGGCAATCAATGCGGCAGCACTTGACACCCGTATTAAAGCAGCAGTTGCATCTACCATGTATGATATGGCAAGAGTAAATGCAAAGGGCTATTTCGATGCGGAAGACAGCGAGGAATCCCGTTATGAGAAGCGCAAGACTCTGAATGCCCAAAGAATCACGGATTATAAAAACGGCTCTTACACACTCGGCGGAGGTGTAGCCGATCCGCTTCCGGAAGATGCCCCATTCTTTGTAAAGGATTACCATAACTATTACAAAACAGAACGCGGATACCATCCTCGTTCTCTCAATTCCAATGGAGGATGGAATGTAATCGGCTGCCAGTCTTTTATAAATATGCCCATCCTCCAGTACGCAGGCGAAATTCGTAATGCCGTTCTAATTATTCATGGCGAAAAGGCCCACTCCTGCTATTTCAGTCGTGATGCATACGCTGCTATGGTAAAAGGCAACCCTTATGCAGATAACAAAGAATTGCTGATTATTCCTGATGCCGTCCACACCGATCTATATGACGGCGGCGGAAAAAATGCAATCCCCTTTGATAAACTGGAGCAGTTTTTCAAGGAATATCTCATCTAAATGGTCAATGCCCGCAAAGAAATTTCAGATGTTCAAGAATCAGTCAAAAGCGTATTATGTCAGTATAAAATATTGCGGATTTTGGCCGCAGGCGCAAATTCGTACTGTCAATCCGGATATAAAAGAATTCTATACTGCAAATCTATACTGTCAGGTGGTTCGGATGACTGTATCCTGTACTTTTACGTTCTTTCCCTCTGCAGGAAGGATCTCTGCATAATCATCCGAATTCGTCACAATGATCGGGTCACCGTATCAGATCCTTCTGCCTTGTCTACAGGATCTTCAAATCCCATGACCCACGTCACCACAAAGGTGAGAATAATCGCAATTGCAGAGCAGACACATGCCATCGCAAAGTTATTCGACTTTTCAGCGTGGACGAAGATAGGCAATGCAAACAGGGACGGTGAGGCAAACGAGCTTGCAGACACACTCATCAGGCCGGCAATCAGGCCTGTGATGCCGCTGGAAATGCATACAGCCGCCAAAGGACGCTTCAGAGGCATGGTCACACCGTAAAGGCCAGGTTCCGTGACGCCTGCAAACAGGGCGGAGACGCCGGAAGAGCCGGCCATCTGCTTCAGGCCGCTGTTTTTGGATTTCACAGCCACAGCCAGACAGGCGGAACCCTGTGCCAGGTTGCTGATCAGCATAGCCGGAAGCATCAAAGACTCGCCGGCAGGCGTTTCCAGAGCGCCGAACACCACCGGGATAAAAGCCCAGTGCATACCGGTCATTACAATAAACGGCATGGCGGCAGCCATGATAATGTATGCGGCAATGCTTGCGTGCGACTGGACAAATACCAATGCCGCAGCCAGTCCGCCTCCAATGAAAGAACCCAGAGGGCCAAGCAACAAGAATGCAATCGGTGTGGACACCAGAATAATCAGCATGGGTTTCAGGAAATTCTTCGTAAAAGCCGATGTGATTTTCTCTACCGCTCTCTCTATGTAGCTCATGACCCATGCCGTCAGAATGGCGGGGATGATGCTGGAGGAATAGTCAAAACTTGTCACCGGGATTCCAAGGAAATTGATGCCGCCCTCAGCACCCGTCAAAGCAATAAAATTCGGATGAATCAGTATCGCCACAACAGCAGTGACAAGAAACGGATTGCCGCCGAATTTTCGCCCTGCAGAAAAAGCCACAAGGACAGGCAGGAAATAGAACGCAGTATTTCCAATCACGCTCATAAGCTGCATGGTTGCACTCTCGGCAGGCAGGAACCATCCGAGGATAATGTTCAATACCTGCACCATACCGGCACCGATGATTGCCGGAATCACAGGGGACATACTCCCTGAAATGGCATCCAATATAACTGTAACCGGATTCCCGCCGCGGCCGGCAGGCACAGTTTTCCCGCCCTGATCGCCGAAATTCCCAAATTTCAGGATTTCGCTGTAGCATTTGGACACCTCGTTGCCGATGATGACCTGATACTGGCCTCCCTTCCGCATGACCCCGACCACACCGGAAATCGCCTTAACCTGTTCATCCTGAATCCCCGTCTCATCCTTCAGGACAAAGCGGAGCCGTGTCATGCAATGCGTTACGCTGATAATGTTTTTTTCGCCGCCCAATTTACCCAGGAGCTGCTTTGCTGTCATGGAATAATCCATACCCCAATCTTCCTTAAATTTCCAGGCTGTCTGCCTATTTGGTGAAAGTTACCTCCGAACTGCTAAATTCCTTTCTGATTTTGCTGTTCTTATTGTTCATTGTAGACAATTTGCAGCATTTATGGAAGTTCCGATTGGTGTTTCAGTATATACCAAAAAGTTAATGCTAAATCGATTATCGGCTTTCTGCATTACCCGGTATCCCCGCGCTCCTTTTTACATACACTCCAACAGAATCTCATAGACCTCATCCCTGCTAAGCTCACGGGGATTGCATTTAATGATGTTACAGGTATCGGCCACTTTGTACAGCACTTCCGGCGTGATCTCCACCTTTGATTTCAGGTCTCCCATCTTCACAGGCAGGCCACATTCCTGTATAAAATCGCTGAGCGCCTGTATCCCCTCCTCTGCCGTGTCCTTACCGAATACCTCTTTCGCAAACCGCTGGAACTTCTCCTCCGCATCCTTCAGCAGACGGCGCATATTCACCACAGTATTGTGCATGACTGCCAACGCCAGATCATCGGAAACATTGTCTTGGTCGGAATCGCCAAGATAGGTCTCCATGGCGTGGCTCAGCGTGTCGAAAGCGCCGGATATCACCTGTCTGGCGGGAACGGAAGCCGTCAGTTCGGGATCCAGTACCGCAAAAGAAGCATACGCGCCGAGCACACTTCCTCCTTCTTACTCTCTCCATCAACGGCACTTACATTTCGTGCCGCCAAATACCTCCGACATTTCCATTGCATCAAGCTGCTTATCCAATATTTCAATCTCTTTTGCTGCCAGCCTGATATCCGCCGCCCCTGCATTTTCTTTCAGGCGGTCCGGCTTTCTGGTTCCGGGAATGGGGACCAGATACGTTCTTTTGCCAAGCATCCATGCAAGAGCGATCTGACCGGGTGTGGCATGTTTTCCCTCCGCGACCATGCTGATCAGCTCCAGGAGCTTTTGATTCTGCTCTACTGCCTCCGGAGTAAACTGCGGCATCACGCTCCGATAATCCGTATTTGAATCGAACCTGGAGTCTTTCCCGTATCTTGCAGACAGGAATCCGTTTGCCAAAGGCGAAAATGCCACATAACCGATATGCATCTCCTCCAGCACGGGAAAGAGCGTCTCATGCCAGCGTGCCATCATAGAATAACGGTTCTGGACCGCCGTTACCGGACAGACTGCATGAGCACGCCGTATGGTCCCTTCGTCGGCCTCGGAAAGCCCCCAGTGGGTAATCTTTCCCTCCTGTATCAGCTCCTGCATGACCCCGGCCACCTCTTCAATCGGCACGGACGGATCAGGTACGATGCTGATAGTACAGGTCAATATGGTCTGTCCCCATGCGTTTTAGAGAATTCTCCGCTGAGGCACGGATCACCTTAGGCCTGGAGTCGGGCAGCAGGGGTTTGTTCACCTGTCTGCTCTGCATGTCAAAATAGATGCCGAATTTGGTGGCAATCACTACTTTGTCACGATAAGGCTTAAGCGCCTCCCCTACCAGCTCTTCGTTGTGATGGGGATTTTCCGGCGTACCATAGACTTCGGCCGTATCAAAAAATGTGTATCCCATATCCACGGCCTCCGCCAGCAGCTCCTTCATTTCCTTTTTGTCTGCCGGTTCCCCGTAGGCATGGCTCATCCCCATACAGCCAAGCCCTACTGCAGATACCGTCAAATCTTTTCCCAATGTTCTGTATTCCATCACTGTCCTCCGTTTATACGCTTTTCCCCATCTCATATGCATTTCCTATCGCCTATGCAGAAACGGTTTTTGCTGACTTTGCCACAGGAAGCACATCGCAAACCCTGTATGCATAATGTTATTATAAAGAAATCGAGACCCCTTGCGGAAGTCTCGATTTGTTATCCAGTATATACCCGGAAGTTCATGCTCCTCTGCCTTTTATACAAAAACCCTTTTATTATAACCCCGGACGTCTACATTTCAGGAACAAATTTAATCGAAATTTGTAATTACCTAACAGTATTAAATACGGTTATGCTTTACGATTTTTTTCACCCCAGATACATAACAGATCTAACACTTCCATCAAAGATTTCCCTCTATCACTTAGACTATATTCTACTCTTGGAGGGATTTGAGGGTACTCCTTTCTTATGATCAAATGGTCAGCTTCCAACTCTTTCAGATTGTTGCTGAGGGTTTTGTCAGATATATTTTTTAAGTATCTTTTTAATTCGTTAAACCGAACTGTTTCAAACTCCATCAGGCAGTAAAGAATAACCATTTTGTGTTTGCCTGATATAAGTGATAAGGTATAGCTGAATCCAGTATCTTCAAAGTTGGCTCTTTCTATATATTTTTTTATCATTTTGCTTTCCTCTAAGATAGTACCTATTAAATAAGATAGTACTTGATTTGTATCCGCTGCTTGCTATAATTATAAGTAGGGACACAGGCTCTGTCAATCTATTATTTTTATTAGATAGATGATTGCGAAACAGGTCAATAATTTCATGCATATGGGAAAGCAGAAACAAAATTCTATCGGAATTGATGGAAATGATTGCTTGAACCACTATGGAGAGGGATGTAA
>JAETNT010000167.1 GCA_021772025.1 Enterocloster bolteae
TCCCCCGCCCAAAGCTCCTGCCGGAAAATGCTGCTGTCCCTGCGCATGGCCGCCGACCGCTGCAATGAACAGTACAATAAAATCATCAACTCCCTGCAGCTGGCCGAGCAATTCAGAAAGGAACAGATCGATGTGCTGAAAAATGGGACGCATTTTGAGCATAATTAATTTCTATCAGTTTTTATGAGTCCTATATATGCGAACAGCGGACTCCGGGATTATGTCCCGGGTCCGCTGTTTTGTTCTGCGCTCTGTTTTACTCTGCACTCTGTTTTACTCTGCACTCTGTTTTACTCTGCACTCCGTTTTACTCTGCGCTCTGTTTTGCACTGCACTCTGATGCATAGTGCATCCCGTCATATGTCAGAACACTTCCTGCTTCAAACGCCTCCACTAAATATCCCATCCGATGTCCCCTGCCTGCAGCCCATCAGACTCCCAGGCTTTTAAACATCTTGTCTCTGTATTCCTTGTTCCTCGCCCCGCTCCATTCCTTTTTTCTCTCCATCCTCAAAAAGCATCTGTCCCAGTATTGTCATTCCTATCTTCTCCTTTACATCCATTAGCTGGTTCCGATCCAAAAATTTAACTGCCAATGCGTACAGCACGGACTGCATTCTCTTGACGTCCTCTTCCTTCATATCCAATCCCGGACTCTCCAGTATATCCATGCCGCAGCAGATGCGTTCGCTGATTTCCATAGTGCCTGACATCAAAGGCGTCAAAAGAAGCGAAAATACATCGCAGCGTTTCAGCCGTTTTTTCTTTCTGATTTTTCGCTCTGATTTTTGGAATACTTTATCTGCATTCCCGTCCTTCAGACGTATGGGCTCAATGCGGTATATGCTGTTTCCGTTCAACAGTTCCCACTTCAGCACCTTTACATTTGATGTACACAGTGCTAATGTTGCAACCGGCACATTGTAAATCATACCTATATATGCCTCGTACTCACGAAAACGCCGCAAATCACGTTCCGTTATGCTGTCACTCTCAAATTCCAGATGTATTCATGATCCACCCATACAGCCTCCTGTTCCGGCAAACCATACAGGAACCTGCCTCCATTATACTTAATGTCACCCTGCCAGACAAGGACGCCCTGCCTGATATCATACAATTTATAGTTACTTATTTTACTTGATTCGTTGGATTTTACACCCGGTATAGCGGGCAGATTTTTACATGGATACTACGTAATTTGATTTTTACAGAATTCTGTTATCAGAACTTAGATTTTTATTCTTATACAATTATGGCGGCGGTCCCTTATATGCGTTCGCGCCCCGTGTCTGGTTTTTTTAATATAGCATGTGGGGGTGCCTTTTGCAAGCTCAAAGTAGAAACTCATCCATACCCCCAGCCGCAAAAAACTTCATTTCCAAACAGCAGCGGCCGGGAAATGAATCACATGGTTTCCCGGCCGCAGGCTGCTCCTTACTTAAACTCCAACCTCAAAGTCCAATCCTTCCCTCCGGCCATTCATCCGCTAAACCAGCTGGTTATATTTTCCCCGCTTCACATAGTGGGTATGCAGCAGATGATGGGACAAATGTCCATTGGGTTCACCCAGATATTCGCTGTAGAGC
>JAETNT010000076.1 GCA_021772025.1 Enterocloster bolteae
GTTAAGGAAAGCCTTGGTATAATTAGGGTACATCTATAAGGGGTCACCTCCGTAACATTAAACTTTGGTCGGGATAATGCGTTTAGGAGGCTTCTTATAGATGTATTTTATTACAATGAAAAGAATGTTGGAAGTGTGCTTTTCAGCACACCCCAACATTCAGTATAGAACCTTTTTTTGTTGTCTGATAATGTTCTTTCTATTTCCTTAATCATACGGTACATTCACCAGTTTTGAAAAAATTTAAACTCCCATTATTATTTCACTTATCTATCTAAGAAAAATATATTATTCATAAGTATCGTGATTACCTTTTGGTATGTTGTTGATTAAAATATGTTCGTAACATTAATACAGTATAATGTCCTTGTATTACTGATAGAATTTGGTTGTAAGGTCTTGCATGCGGGATAGATGGCTTCATATTCAAAAAACGAAAGATAAATTTTACGGTTTGTATAATGGTACAGTAATATTTTAAAAACGAAACATTAAACGAAATATTAAATGAAATATACTATTGACAATTCGTAAGTAACGAAATATAATTAAAACATAAAATAAAAGATAAACAAAACAAGCTTTCTTGACTGTAACGGCAGCAGTCAAAAAATAAAATAACATATTCCAGGAGGGGAAACATGAAGAAAAGAACGATAGCAGTTGTATTGGCGGCGGCAATGGCGATGAGCTCTCTGGCAGGATGCTCTGGGAGTGAAAAGCCTGCGGACACTACGGCAGCGGCAACCGAAACGACCACTGTGGCGGCAACGGAGATGAAGGAAGAAAGTACGAAAGCTCCTGAGTCAAAAGAAACAGAGGTTAAAACGGAGGAAGTGGTAAGTTCAGATTTAACTCTGGGAGATTACGAGCCTAAAAAGAAGGAGTATAACTTTTATCTGACTTACAAACTGGTACATGCATGGTGGGATGCAGTTGGATTAGGTTTGGAGGAAGCTCAGAAGCAGTATGCTGACCGGGGAATTACCATTAATTATGAGTATACGGCTCCTGTTACACCGGATGCCATTGACCAGGTCAACCGTCTGGAAGAAGCGGCAGGAAGAGGATTTGATGTAATTGGCGTGGATGTGAATGATATTAAGATTGTAACGCCAACCATCAATAATCTGATTGACCAGGGGGTAAAGGTTATGACTTTCTCCAGTTCGGATGCAACGAAAGAAGATGGATGTAAACGTATCGCATATGTAGGAAACACTCATAACTACCAGGATGGCGCTGATTTGGCAGAGATTCTGGCAGAAAAGATTGATTACAAGGGACAGGTAGCTGCTCTGGCCGGAACCATCGGAGCACCGTGCCATGAGGACCGTATCAAAGGCTTCAAGGATGTAATGGAAAAATATCCGGAGATTGAAGTAGTTGAAATACAAAATGACAATGATTCAGTCGAAAATGCGCTCACATTTACAGAGGGATTTCTTCAGAAATATCCGGACTTAAAAGGAATTTTCTGTAATAACATGGGTAATCCCATAGGAGCAGCACAGGCTGTTGTGGATGCAGGAAAGGCAGGACAGATTGTATTAGTGGGTATGGATCATGACAAGCGGGCTCTTGAATATTTAAGAGATGGTGTGATACAGGCTTTGGGTGTTCAGGACTGTTTTAAGATGGGATTTGATACTATCCAGGTAGCAATCATGATTGCTGACGGTTTAGAGCCGGGAGCAGATACATATCCAGAGCAGACGGAAGAAACCACGTCCATTATATATCAGGAGGATGCACAGAGGATGCTGGATATGCTGTATCCTGCGTCATAGACTGATTCAATATTTGGGGTTGATGAAAACGATATAAATGCCGTAAAGAATTCCCTGCCATATGGTAGGGAATTTCAAAAAACAGGAGGAATTTCATGGCAGAATATCTTTTGGAGATGAAACAGATTGTAAAGCAGTTCCCTGGAACCCTTGCCTTGGACCATGTGGATTTCACATTGGAACAGGGCGAGGTAATGGCTCTGATTGGGGAAAATGGAGCTGGCAAAAGTACGCTGATGAATGTTCTGATGGGAATGCTTCAGCCGGACTCTGGAGAGATGGTTTTGAGGGGACAGACAATCACAAACCGGTCGCCCTATGAAGCGCTGCAGAAAGGTATAGGTATGGTGCCGCAGGAGCTTAATCTGGTAAGCGATTTATCAATTGCTGAAAATATTTTCCTGGGCCTTCATCAAAAAAAGGGAATAGGATAGATTGGGACCACATGAGGTCGAAGGCAAAGGAAATGCTTGACAAACTGGAAGTGGACATAGATCCGGGCAAGAAAATATCAGAAGTAAGCGCTGCATACCAACAGCTTGTATCTATAGCCAGAACCCTGGTCTTTGGTTCAAACATCATCATCCTGGATGAACCGACAGCATCCTTGACGTTAAATGAGACAGAACACCTGTTTAAAAATATCAGGAAACTTAAGAATGAGGGAAAGGCCATCATCATGATTACGCATCATCTGGATGAGGTTCTTGAAATTGCAGACAGGGTTACAATTATGAGAGACGGAAAGCTGATAAAAATAAGTAATACGTCAGATTTGTCTATAGACGATATGATTTATTATATGGCGAATCAGAAGGTTGAAAAAAGCCAGCATATCGTCCGCCCGGTTCCTGACCAGGTGTTCTTGAAGGTTATGGGGCTTTGCAGAGGCAAAGAGTTTCAGAACGTGGATTTTGAAGTGAAGAAAGGGGAAATCTTCGGTGTGGCGGGCCTGGTGGGAGCGGGACGGACAGAACTGTTTTCCTGCTTATACGGTCTTACAAAAAAAGATAAGGGAAAAGTGTATCTGGAGGGCAAAGAGGTGGAAATTACTTCACCAAATGAAGCCATAAGTTATGGAATCGGTCTGGTTCCGGAGGAACGAAGAAAACAAGGAATGTTTCCTATTCTTTCTATTTATGAAAATATAATGATGCCTAACTACCATAAGGTAACACGTATGGGGAGAATAAATTTTAGCCAGGCCAGGGAAGCCGCCAATCATCATATACAGGCGCTCCGAATTAAAACACCGGATTGTCTCACTCAGATTAAAAATTTGAGTGGTGGCAATCAGCAGAAGGTAATATTGGGAAGATGGATGGAAAAACAGGTTAAGCTCTTTATATTGGATGAACCCACTAGGGGGATTGATGTTCGGGCAAAAGGTGAAATCTATAAATTAATCCGGGACATGGCGGACAGTGGAATTACTGTGATTGTTATTTCGTCTGAGATTGAAGAGCTCTTGACACTGGCTGACCGCATTATGATCATGAACGGTGGTAAGGTGAAGGGATTTGTTGTGCCAAATGAGGATATGGAGCGGGAAGACATTTTAAAGGTGGCATTACACTAACATATAGAGGGGTAGGTTTGATACATATGAAAGAAAAAATTTTAGGCATGGTAAAATCCACTGCTGGGGCAGTGCTGATTGTTACTATATTAATGACCGTAATTGTGCAGCTGCTTACAGGACATTTTTATACAGCATATAATTTGTCTACGTTTTCGCGTTCTGCTTCCTTTACCATAATCATAGGTTTTGCACAAACCCTAGTTCTTCTTCTTGGAGGAATTGACCTGTCGGTTGCCAGTGTGGCAGGACTCTGCAGTATGATTTTTGCAATGTTAACTACAGTGGGGGGAGTAAATCCTTTTTTGTCCATTGCCATAGCGCTTATGGCTGGAGTTGCTTTAGGGGCAATTAACGGTATCTTCATCTGCAGCCTGAACCTGACTCCGTTTATTGTCACGTTGGCGACCAGTGCATTGTATAAGGGGATTATTTATGTCGCTACAAAAGGAATACCCCTTACCGGGATTCCGGAATCAGTGACCATTATAGGCCAAGGAACGCTGTTTGGCATTATTCCATACCCGGCCATTATTATGGTGGTACTGGCAGTGATACTGATTTATATGCTGAGATATACTTCTTTTGGCCGCCATATATATGCGGTGGGCGGTAATGAACATGCGGCAAAAATTGTTGGAATACAGATTAACAAGACAAAGATGGCAGTATATGCCTTGACTGGATTCATATCAGCTTTGGCGGGGATACTAATGGTGCTGCGTTTGGGTTCTTCACAGGTAAATATAGGAGAAAACTGGGCCATGCCTTCCATTACAGCAGGCGTGTTAGGCGGCACATCTATGAATGGAGGAAGCGGAGGTATCGGAGGGACTATAGTGGGCGGTTTGCTCATGAGTGTAATATCCTTCAGTATCAGTCTTTTAGGAATTTCCTCCTACTGGGATCAGATTGTCACTGGTGTGGTGGTACTGATTGCAGTAGCGATTGATGCAATCCGAAGAAGAAACAACAGTAATGTATAAATGCTACTATTAATGTTCAAAATTGAGGAGGAAATAATATGAAATTTGGAATATGTTATTGTTATTGGAGTAAGGATTGGGAGGGGAATGATTACCCTAAAATGATTGAACGTGCCAGGGCCTGTGGCTTTGATGCCTTGGAAATTTTTTGGGGAAGAACTCTCACAATGGAGCAGCAGGAAGTAAATGAAATTTTGGCGGCATCCAGGGCGAATGATGTGGAAATTTATGTTTCTGGCGGATTTGGTAAGGAGGAAGACCTATCTCAGGCTGACGAAACAGGAAGAAGGGCAGCAGTTGAGAAGTCAAAACGCCTGATTGAAGCAATCGCCCGTTTGGGAAGCCATAATTTCTCTGGTATCAACTATGGAGCTTGGTGTAAGTTTGACCGCCCAATCGACAAAGAGAAAAGTTTTGAACAGTCTGCGAAATCTCTTAAGGAGATTGGAAAATGTGCGGCTGATTATGATGTGAGCTGGAACATGGAAGTAGTAAACCGTTTTGAGAACTATATGCTTAACACAGCAGCTGAAGCAAGAAAGCTGGCTGATATGGTGAATCATCCTAATATTAATATTCTTCTGGATATATTCCATGGGATGATTGAAGAGGATGATTTGGCGGAAGCTATTCGGACGGCAGGCAGCAGACTGGGCCATTATCATATGGGTTCCAATAACAGGAGACCTCCGAGACCTGGTTTCCTTCCGTGGCAGCAGGTAGTAGATGCGTTGAAGGAAATTGGGTATGACAGATGTATTTCTTTTGAGCCACTGGTGCGGACAGGGGGATCGGTTGCGCTGGAAGGCGGAAATGTATGGAGGAATATGCTTCCGGCTGATGCCGATGATAAGTATTTGGACGATCTGATTAAGGAATCGCTGGGATACATTAAAGGGATGTTTTAGAAGAGAGGTATTCAAATGGAAAGGTATATTATCGGTATAGATTCGGGTACTACCGGAATTAAAGCGGTGCTGTTTGATGAACAGGGGAACGAGATAGCAAAAAAGGGTATTGGGCTGAAAGGATACTTTCCACAGGAAAATCAGTACGAAGAAGACATGGAGGAAATCTGGGAAAAGGCACAGATATGTGTAGAGAGTGTAGCTGCTCAGGTAGACCGTAATGCTATCATAGGAATCGGTATCACAGCTCAGGGGGATGGACTGTGGATGGTGGATGAAGATATGAAGCCGGTGCGCAGAGGGTGCTGTTTTTGCGATGGAAGGGCAGCAGAGTTTGTAGACCAGTGGGTGGAGGACGGAACATGCGAGCGCTTATTTGAACTGACGGGTACATGGATATTTACAGGAAACCAGAATGGCATTGTGCGCTGGATGGAGAAGTATGAGAAAGAGTCTCTCGAAAAAAGCAGATGGCTGCTTCATTTGAAGGACTATCTGTTCTACAAATTCACGGGAGAGGTTACAACAGATGCCACAGACCAGTCGCTTATTTTCCTTGATCAGAATAAACGGGATTATCTGGAGGAGGCATTTGATGTATGTGGGTTAAAAGCATACCGTGAGAAATATCCTCCCGTAAAGACTGCAAAAGAGAACGCATATTTCATTTTGCCGCAATTGTCTGAGAAAATAGGACTTACAGATAAAGTTTTAGTAACATCAGGCCCCATGGATGTGGGCGCCTGTGCTCTGGGCAGCGGTGTAATTGATAATGCCCACTGTTGTTCCATAATAGGTACTGCTGCCCTTCATGAGATGGTGATTGATAAACCATTGCAGGATGCAATAAAATCAGGTATGACCGTGTCGCATGTGATGGAAGGCAGATGGCTCAGGCTCATGGCCTCTTTAGCTGGTACTCCTAACCTGGAATGGATGCTGCAGACGATTGGCAGCCAGATAAAAGAAGATGCAGAGGGATTGGGGAAGAATGTTTACGATTATATGGAAGAGATGATTAAGGATGTTCCTATTGGCGCTCACGGCGTGATGTATCACCCTTATCTTCTTGCAGGAGGAGAGAGGGCGCCTTTTACAGATTCCAGAGCAAGGGCCAGTTATACTGGACTCAGTGTGAAAACAAGCCTGGCGGACATTGTGAGAGCCACCTATGAGGGTGTGGCCTTTGCCATGCTGGACTGTTATGAACATATGCCTCTTACACCAGAACAAATAACAGTTTGCGGAGGCGGATCCGGCAGTAATACCTGGTGTCAGATGTTTGCCGATGCTCTGGGAAGCCGTATTGTGACCGTGAAGGGTGACGAGCTGGGGGCAAGAGGCGTTGCCATTAACAATATGGTAGTTCAAGGTATATATGGCAGTTACCAGGAAGCAGTGTCAAAAATTGTGAAGACGAAGATGGTTTATGAACCAAATATGGAACATCATAAAAAGTATATGAAATTCTATGAACTATACAAAGAATTATACACCTCGATTCAAAAGACCTGGAAGACGAGGGCAACTATCTTGAAGGAGTAATCATATGTTGTATGAAGAAGCCAGACAGGAAATTTTAGATGTTTGCAGACGAATGGTCGGGAAGGGGTATTTTCTGGGAACCTGGGGAAATGTAAGTGTACGGATAGGTAATCATATTGTGCTAACTCCCAGTAAGGTTGAGTATGGAAGCATGGAGCTGGAAGATTTTGTTGTTATTGATCTGGAAGGCAATAAAGTGGAAGGTAACCGTACCCCTACATCCGAAAAAGAAGTCCACCGTCAGATTTATCTGGTGAGGGACGATATAAAAGCAGTCATACATGCCCATACACAGAAAGCCATGGCTGTATCAGCATTACCAATCTCGTCGGTACCCTGTATGGTGGAGGAAATGTCACAATTGTTCGGCGGCAAAATCCCTTTATCCAGGCAATATATTCCGGCAGAGCAGCATCAGAGCCTGGGAAGAGGGGCAGCCGAGGTGATTGGAGATAAGAATGGCCTCATACTGCGCAATCATGGACCCGTAGCTTGCGGAAGGAATCTCTCAGAAGCTGCCCTGACAGTAGATGTTATGGAAAAAGCGTGTGCCATTTATCTGGATATTATTAACCGGCCAATAAAGGAGATACCATCCAGATTTGTCCAATCGGAGCGGGAGAGGTTTCTGTTTAAATATGGGCATGAGAATACATAGCATGATATGGCGATAGAGTGAGGGGGAATTAATGCTTTTTTGTTGAGGTTAAAATCATAGTATGATATAATCAAATGTATGTTTCATCAGAAAGTAAGAAAAGAGTCAGTGAATATCATATGAATAGAACAGAACGACTTGCAGAGATTAAAAAAGTAGTTGAAGAATCAGGCCGTATAGAGGTCAATGATTTAAGCGATATGTTCCATGTATCGGAAGTTACAATCAGAAAGGACCTGTCTCTTTTAGAGGACCGACAGTGTATCCGAAGGATACACGGAGCCGCTCTTCCTACAGGTGAAATCAGTGATGCAGAACCAATACGTGAGGATTCACTGGGGATGCATATTGAATATGACCGGAGGAAGGAAGAAATTGGTAAGATTGCGGCTTCACTGGTTACGGACAGCGGTTGGGTGTTCATAGGACAAGGAACCACCTGTTACTATATTGCCAGAGAATTGGCCAAGCTGGAGGAGGTCAATGTATTGACGAATAATCTTTTGGCAGCCCAGGCACTGGCTAAGAATAAACAGGCTAATGTCATTGTCACCGGCGGGAATCTGGTACATAGCCATCTGTATGTAGCAGGTGAGATGTTCATGCGTAATCTGGATAAAGTGTATATATCTAAGGCATTTATGGGGGTTGGAGGAGCGGACTTGTCTGTTGGATACACAGTGAATTACTCCACAGAGTTAATTGTATACCAGACCATAAAGGCAATTGCTGACCAGCTAATCATTGTATTGGATTCTTCTAAATTTAACCGTACCACATTTCTCAGCCTGGGTTCTTTGACTTTTTCTGATGTGATTATATCGGATAAAGGAATCCCTGCATCTTACAGAGAATTTTATGAAACGAATGGTGTCAAGGTTTTGAACTAGCGCTAATTTGGAACCCCACGTTTGTCCGAACACGCTACAGGTTGCAAAGGGGAGCCTCTGTCACAATGGTTCCCTTTCGTTTCTTAAAATCCAAGAGCAGGATACTTTATTTGAAAATACATGATTCTAATTCGGGAACTTTTCTATCTATGATTCAGTTCTATATCTGTCACGATTCCCGTGATTTCCTCAAAACCGCAATTGAAAACTGCATAAAGACGGCCGGACTATATAAGAGTAAAAACACCATAACAGGGCGAGTTACCGCCTTTGGATGTTAGAGGAGAATATGATGATAATTCAAGGTGTGAGGTACATGACAGATTTTGAGGCCAAAAAAGCTATTTTGGATATAGGAAAGCGCATGTATGACAAAGGCTTTGTGGCCTCGAATGATGGGAATATCAGCTGCAAGGTAGGAACAAATACCATATGGACCACGCCGACTGGTGTCTCAAAAGGTTTCATGACCCAGGATATGATGGTAAAGATGGATTTGAATGGAAATATCTTGATGGGGAGATATAAGCCCTCATCAGAGGTAAAGATGCACTTAAGAGTTTATAGAGAGAATCCGGATGTGCAGGCAGTGACACATGCTCACCCGCCTGTGGCTACCAGTTTTGCTATTGCAGGAATCCCCTTGGATAAAGCAGTGCTGACGGAAGCTGTTATGGGATTAGGTACCATACCTGTGGCGCGTTATGCGACGCCAGGTACAGAGGAAGTACCGGATTCTATTGCTCCCTTTGTGAATACCCATAATGGCGTGCTTCTGGCTAATCATGGTGCTTTGACATGGGGAAAAGATGTGTATCAGGCATTTTACAGATTAGAATCGGTTGAGTATTACGCTACGATCCTGATGTATACGGGTTATATAATTGAGCGTCAGAATACGCTTTCCTCCAGCCAGGTAGAGCGGCTGCTTGAAATCAGAAGGAAACTGGGCATCACCACGGGAGGTATCCCTACCTGCGCCGGCGTTAATGAGGCCGATGTACAGGGGCAGAGAAGAAGCTCCGATGAGCTGTCTGAGTCACTTAACCTAAAGGGAGTAACAAGGCTTATTAGACCAGGGGACGTTCAGCAGGGAACAGGGGAGAGGCCGTCTGCACCAGACAAATCAAAAGAAGAAATTATTGGGGAGGTAGTGAGGCGGGTTTTGGAGCAATTGAAGCAGAATCATTAGGGGGATACTATCATGGAAATAAGTGAAAAAGAGATAGAAGCCATTGTGCGGAGCGTGTTATCCGGATTGGCACAGAAGGATTTTCAGGCAGGTGCATTACATATAAATGACAGGACGTGCAGCAATGGGCAGGATGGGATTTTTGAACAGGTTGAGGATGCCATTGAAGCGGCTAGAACAGCACAGAAGGAATGGATACATAGATATAAACTGGAAGACAGAAAAAGAATCATTGAGGCTATTCGGGCGGCATCCCGTGCTCATGCCGAATCTTTGGCGAGGATGGTCCATGAGGAAACAGGAATGGGGCGGTATGAGGATAAGATTATAAAACATATGGCTGTTATTGATAAGACTCCGGGGGTGGAATGCCTGGTGACAGATGCTGTTTCAGGCGATGAGGGATTGATGATAGAGGAACAAGCTCCCTTTGGCGTGATTGGCGCCATCACTCCTTCCACGAATCCCACAGAGACTATGATTAATAACACTATTAGTATGATAGCCGGAGGTAATGCCGTAGTGTTCAATGTCCATCCGGGGGCGAAGAGGTGCAGCGCCTATTGTCTGCAAATGCTTCACCGCACGATTGTGGAAAATGGCGGCCCCAAAAACTTGATTACCATGCAGAGAGAACCTGATATGGAGGCTGTTCACAAATTAACTTCAAGTCCGCATATCCGCTTGATGGCGGGAACCGGAGGGATGGGGATGGTACATGCTCTGCTTTGTTCCGGAAAAAAGACCATTGGTGCGGGGGCAGGAAATCCGCCAGTAGTGGTGGATGATACGGCAGATTTAAGCCTGGCGGCCAGGGAGTTGTACAGAGGGGCATCCTTTGACAATAACCTTCTCTGCCTGGCTGAAAAGGAAGTTTTTGTGATGGACAACGTAGCTGACGAACTGGTGGACAGGCTGGTCGGAGAGGGGGCTTATCTGCTGGACGAGTCACAACTGACTAAGATTACAAAGCTGGCTATGGTGAATAAAGCTGGAAATTATGAAGTAAACAAAAAATGGGTGGGAAAGGATGCCGGTACGTTTTTAGAGGCAATCGGCATACAAGAACATAAGAATCCGCGGCTTCTTATTTGTGTGACGGACAGGAGCCATCCTTTTGTCAAAGTAGAACAATTAATGCCGGTATTACCGATCGTGCGCTGCGAAACATTTGAGAAATGTGTGGAATGGGCAGTGGATGCTGAGGCAGGAAACCGTCACACCGCATCTATATTTTCAAAAAATGTGGAGCATATGACACTGTTTGGTAAGGAGATAGAGACTACAATTTATACAAAAAATGGTGCTACGTTAAAGGGAGTAGGAATCGGTGGTGAGGGACATACCACAATGACCATCGCGGGACCTACCGGAGAAGGACTTACATGCGCCAGAAGCTTCACCCGCAGACGCAGGTGTATGCTTGCAGAGGGTGGTTTAAGAATCGTATAAGTCCCATGTGCCGTTCTGACCGAAAAAAGAAAGAGGTGAAGATATGGCATTGGGTTTTCTGGAGTGCGCTGGTTACGGAGCTGTGTTGTATGCTATGGATCAGGCCTGCAAGGCGGCCGACATAAGGATTATGGGTATTGACACAATTAACTCCAAGGATGGCTCTGCATTCATTCCCCTGACGGTCCAGGTTAAATTTGAGGGAAGCGTGGACGATGTAAAGATTGCCTGTGCAGCGGCAAGGGACGCCGCTCTCATGTTTAATAAGCCTGGGGATGTTCTTGCAGAAATCATTGAAGGGCCTTATGACGGGACCAATTCATTGTCAGTTATAACAAAAGTACCATTTAAATGAAAGCATAACAAAAAGCATATCAGGAGGTAAGAAAGATGGCATCTACATCAATAGGTCTTATTGAAACAAGGGGATTAACGGCATCCATTGAGGCTGCGGACGCAATGCTCAAAGCGGCAGATGTGGAACTTTTGGGGACGGAGAAAATAGGCTCCGGTCTGGTAACCGTGATGGTTACCGGTGAGGTTGGAGCCGTGAAGGCTGCTACGGAGGCGGGACAGGAAGCTGCTTCCAGAATTGGTGAGCTGGTTGCAGTACATGTGATTCCCAGACCACATCAGGATATTACCAGAATATTGCCGCGCTTGAAATAAGACATATATCATATAGAGGATAGGACGCCATGGGAAAGATAGGTAATGCCATAGGGGTTTTAGAAATCAGCTATTATTCCAATACGGTAGTTGTCGTTGACCAGGCATTGAAGGCGGCAGAGGTAGATATAGTCAGTTTCCACAGAAAATTGGGAGGAAAACTATGCCATGCAGTCCTGGCAGGCGGGACCTCGGCTGTAGAGGCAGCCATGGAGGCGGCTGTCCAAGCAGCGGAGATAGTGGGGGCGGACGCCATAAAAGTGGCTGCAGTTATCAATGCCCCGCATCCGGAGATAATGAAACTTTTAAATATGATCGAGGAGGTAAATTAATTATGGCAGAAACAGGTATGGTTTTAAAGAAAGGAATGCTGGCATTGGGGATGATTGAGACCAGGGGACTGACGGCATCCATTGAGGCTGCTGATGCAATGTTAAAGGCAGCCGATGTGGAATTGGTCGGAACAGAGAAGATAGGTTCGGGTCTGGTGACGGTTATGGTCCAAGGTGATGTTGGAGCGGTGAAAGCAGCTGTGGAAGCGGGGCAGGATGCGGCCAGCAGGATAGGCGAGCTGGTAGCTGTTCATGTGATTCCACGTCCACATACATCGGTAGGCGCTGTACTTCCCTTCATTCGGTAACAGCAGGAGTGATATATGGAGAGAAGGGACGATGAAAACAGGGAAATGATGATTCAGGCCATATCATCATTGGTTTATGAACAGTGGGAACGTCTGAACAGGGATCCGTATCTGGTCCCAGTTGGAATTTCAGCCAGACATGTCCACCTCTCCAGGGAACATGTAGCTCAACTGTTTGGTCAGGGATATACTCTTACACCCATGAAGTATTTGAGTCAGGCTGGTCAGTTTGCATGTTTGGAACAAGTAGCTGTCCAGGGGCCGAAGGGCAGCTACGAGAAAGTAAGAATACTGGGACCTGAGAGAGGTAAAAGTCAGGTGGAGATGTCTGCCGGTGATTGCAGATTTCTGGGAATTGAACCTGTTGTAAGGACGTCGGGAGAGATAGACAATACGCCTGGAATCAGATTAAAGGGACCCTGCGGGGAAGTAGCTCTTACAGAGGGTGTTATGGTGGCGGATAGACATATCCATATGACCCAGGCAGATGCAGCATGGTTTGGCGTGTCGGACCGGGACCGGGTGAATGTCAGGGTCCCGGGTCCCAAGGGAGGCATTTTAAGCCATGTAGTGATTCGGGTTGGCGCTGATAGCCGTTTGGATTTTCATATTGATACAGACGATGCTAATGCATTTCAGTTAAAGCAGGGGCAATGGCTGCCTGTCAGAAAGGAAATGTTTGAATGATATTAGGTACAATCAAAGGCAATGTGGTCTCAACAAGAAAATGCAGCAGCCTGGTTGGTTTTAAGCTCCTCCTTGTAGAACCATTTTATGGAGAAAAGAGGAATATCATTGTCGCGGCGGATACCATTGGGGCAGGAATCGGTGAATTGGTTTTGGTGACAACGGACAATACCACGCAGTACGCACTGGACCGTTCAGCACCCGTGGATGCATTTGTGGTTGGTATAGTGGATTCGCCGCCCCAGGCAGAACTGTAGGGATTCAGAGGACTTACTTTTGGATTACTGCACAGACTTTAATGAAAGAGGGCATGGATATGGAAAAGATACATGCAGTGACGACCAGCTTATTTGGGAAAGGTTCTATCGCGCTGCTTCCAGAAGAACTAAAAAAGAGAGGACTCACGCGAGGGCTTATTGTCACGGATTCCTTTTTGTATAAAAGCGGGGCGGCGGACCGCGTAGGGTCCTGCCTTTTAATGGCAGGTCTGGAATATGCTGTGTATTATCTGGTGCAGCCTAACCCCACCATAGAGGTTGTGGAAGAGTGTCTGAAAGCCGCTGTTGCTTTGGAGATAGATGTACTGGTGGCTGTGGGAGGCGGTTCTGCCATTGATACCGCTAAAGCTGTCAGTATTGTACTTGCAAACGGCGGTCAAGTTAAGGACTATGAGGGGGTTGGCAAGTCCAGAAAGCCAGGAATCCCTATTGTAGCTGTTAATACAACGGCAGGTACGGGATCTGAGGTAACATCCTTTTATATTGTCACGGATTCTGATACTCATTCCAAAATGTGTATGGTAGATACAAACTGTATGGTAACTATAGCTGTGGATGATGCTGATTTTATGATGACAATGCCCAAAGGTCTTACCGCATCCACTGGAATGGATGCAATGACCCATGCAGTGGAAGCTGTAGTAGCAAAACGGGCAACACCTTATACAGATAAAGATGCATTGTGGGCTATAAAGACTATAAAAGAATATCTTCCAGCTGCCGTTTCAAATGGAGGTGATGTAAAGGCAAGAGAGATGATGGCCTATGCACAATACAGCGCCGGAATGGCATTTTCCAATGCAGGGCTGGGTATCATTCATGCTATGGCCCATGCACTGGGTGGCCGGTTTGGGCTTCCGCATGGACTTTGCAATGCCATATTACTGCCTTATGGCATGGAATTTAACGGTACAGACAAAATTACCTCCCGGGAATTTAAAAAGATAGCGGCAGCTCTTGCTTTGCCGGGGGCGGATTCCATGACTGGTTTTCAAGCTTCCACGGCATCCGCGGCATATCTGAGAGAATTTTCCGCGTTGCTGGGCCTGCCCCAAAGACTGAGAGATATGGAAGTAAATCCTGAGATTTTTGATGAACTGGCAGAGACAGCCATGGAAGATTCGTGCATGGATGATAATCCCTTTAAACCTACAAAGGAACAGGTGGAAGATGTGTACCGGAGAGCTTACTAGTTATGGAAAAAGCTTCTGTCTGGTTTTATAGGTGAATTTAGCTGATATTATTGTTTTATGCTGCACGGTTTTGCGGATAAGAGGGAATGTGGACAAAGAGTTACCAATCGTCCATATCTCTCAGACACGTATAAATAGTGCAGTTTTTTTATGGGTTTAAACGTGAGAAGTAAAGGTGCGATGGAATTTAGACCTAGCCAAGATAAGAAAAAGATTGTATAATTCAACTAAAACATAGCTAAAAAAGTATCATACTAATTGTTTCAGAAAGGGGAGCATATATGTTAATTGGAGCATTGGAAGCAGGCGGCACTAAGATGGTGTGCGCCGTAGGAAAGGAAGACGGTACCATATTGGAGCAGGTATCCATACCCACCACAACACCGGAGGAGACCATACCTAAGCTCATTGAATATTTTAAGGATAAGGAGATCGAGGCCCTGGGC
>JAETNT010000077.1 GCA_021772025.1 Enterocloster bolteae
CAAAGAAAAGGGAAAGAACGCTATCCAATTAAAGCATTTCATGGCCCAGGGCAAGCAAAGCTTGCGGAAATGGTTTTTCGTGATATGAAAGAGGATAAAGAGGATGGTCTGAGAAGGCGTATCTTTCATTTGGCAGAAAGGATTATGCAATGACAATCAACGACTTTATAACCAGCCTGGTAGCAGAGATCGAAATAATCTTAAAAGATGTTTCTTTTGTTGATTACCGGGGAAAGCAGACGTCAATCAAAGGATATCCTTATGAGCTGCCATTTCATCCGGTCTCTGTAGGATGGGATCCAGAAAGGGAAGAACCGGATCGGGAGCTGGCAGTATTTCCATATTTTTTGGTTCAGATTGATGAAATTGAATATGAAGAGGAAAGCGCTGCAGCCAAAGTATGGATTCTTCTTGCTGCCAGAGATGAAAACATGGAAATGACAGGCTGGAAAAATGTAACGGTTGCAGTGGAGCGGCTGGTGAACCGTTTCCGGAGTAATCCGGTGCTCCATGATTATTACTATTGTGAGAGGAAAATGAAGGTAGCATATCCGGAAGCAAGCAGCTGGCCACAGTTTTTTACAGGTATTGAGATGCAGTGGAATCTTCCAGATGTAAAACCAGAACTTTAAGGAAAGAGAGGAAAAAACATGTACACAAAACAGAACTGGAAAACAGGAGACATTATTACGGCGGACAGGATGAACCATATAGAAGAAGGGCTTGCCAATCAGCAGGAGGGCCCTGCCGGTCCTCAGGGAGAGCAGGGGATTCGAGGAGAGCAGGGGCCCCAGGGAGAGCAAGGCCCTCAGGGGGAACAGGGGATTCCAGGAGAATCTGGCGCTGATGGCATAGGAATTCAATCAGTTGCCCTTACTGTATCAGCAGAAGGAAAAGTGACTGGTGGTACTTGGACTGATACGGATGGGGTTTCCCATGATATTACCGTGACAGAAGGAGGAGGAGAAAACCTTGCAGGAGAATAAGAGGGAGGAGACGGCCCGGGTGTACCTGGGGCCGTCTTATTATGGAATTGTCCAGAAAGGAACTGTGTTTAAGGGGCAGTTTCCGCCAAAATTGGAAGCATTGATAAAAGAAATTCCTTTTTTAGAAGGCTTGCTTGTCCCCGTAGAGAATCTGGCGGAAAGCAGAAAAGCATTAAAGAGAGAAGGAAGCGAACTGAATGCTTTGTATAAGCGTGCAGAAGAAAAGAAGCAGGAGGTGGGGGATCATGTATAATCACAGGATTGCGGTAGAAGAAAAAAGCACATCCTATCAGCGTCCACTGGCTACCAAATATGGTGTTCAGGTTGTAGTTGGGACAGCTCCAATTAACTTAGCCCAGAATCCGGAAGCGGTGGTAAACCGCCCGGTTATGGCTGGCAGTTATGAAGAGGCAGTTAAAGCTCTGGGGTATTCGGAAAACTGGCAGTCGTATACGCTGTGCCAGAGCATGTACGCTTCCTTTAAACAATTTCGGGTTTATCCCATAATCTTTATCAATGTACTGGATCCGAAGAAACACATTAAGGAAGTGGAGGAAAAAACTTACCCGGTATTCAACCATACTGTAAAGCTGGAGGAAATTGGAATTCTGCCGGGCAGCATTAGACTAAATGACGGGACAGCCAACATAGTAGGAAAGGCAGCCGTTGGTTCCGCGCAGATAGGGAGCCCAGGAGAAATACCGGAATTAAAGCCGGATGAGGATTACATTGCAACCTTTGATGAAGAAGGAAGGGTACAGATTACTTTTTTAAGCACAGGAAAGGGCTATGATTTAAAAAGCGTGGCAATAACATGCAGCTGCCTGGCGCCTGAGCTGGTTACAGAGGAAGATATAATTGGCTATAGGGATATTGAAACAGGAAAGGATACGGGGATTGAATTAGTCCGTAAAATATATACCCTGTTTCATTGCCCACCCGGCCTGATTCTTGCGCCTTCCTGGAGCAAAAATCCCAACGTGGCTGCAGCGCTTCAGGAAAAATGCAGAGACGAAAACGGCGGCCTGCGCTGCGAGTGTGTGATTGATCTGGATACCAGCAAAGCAAAACGGTATACAGAGTGTGGAATTGAAAAAGAGAAAGCAGGGCTGACCGATCCCCACACTATCGCAGTATGGCCGGAGCTGCTAGTGAATGGGAAAAACATTGCTTTTTCGGCGGTATATGGGGCCATGGCCAGTTATTATACGGCAACCAATGGAGATGTCCCATATCTTTACCCCTCCAACAAAGAGCTGCAGGCGGATGGGGCTGTATTAGAAGATGGTACAGAAGTAATTCTCGACCAGACCCAGGCTGCTTATGTAAATGGGGACGGTGTGGTTACTGCATTAAATGACAGCGGCTGGAAGAGCTTCGGAAACAATACCGGATGCTATCCGAAGATTCAAGACCCCAAGGATAGATGGATCGGATGCAGAAGAATGTTCTCTTTTGTTGCCAACTATTTCATGATCGAATTTAGCAGTATGCTGGATCAGGGAATGAACCGGCTCAACATTGACGATATGGTAAACCGGTTCAATACATGGGGAAACAGTATGGTAAGCCAGGGCAGATGCGCCGGGATAAAAATGGAGTATATAAAAGAAGATAATTTAGATGAAGATCTATTAGATGGCCATGTGAAAGTCCGGATTTTAGTAGCGCCTTTTACTCCTATGGAGTACATTGCCGCTACGGAAGAATTTGACATGGAGACTCTCAGAAAAGCCATTGTAGGGGAGGTGGAAGCATGATAAAAGTGCCGCAGGTAGTGAACCGGTATAACGTGTACCGGGGAGGAAATAAATTAATCGGACTCAGCGGGGAAGTAACACTTCCTACGATTACATACCTGGTTGACAGCCAGGAAGGGGCCGGAACGGGAGGAAACCTGGATGTTCCGGTAGTCGGACTCACAGACAATATGGAGGTGCAGATTAATTTCCTTACGGTAAACCGGGATATCTTCTCTATGGCGGATCCTACAGGAGGAGAACTCTTGACTATTCGTGGGGCTCTTCAGGGAATCGATCCTGCAACCCAGAAGATTGTATATACTTCGGTTGCCATTACTATGGGAGGAACCGTAAGCGAGATTAACCCCGGTACCATGAAAGCGGGCGGGAAGATGGATGCCAGCATTAAGATGAATTTAACCCGTTACAAGGTTGTGCTGGATGATGTGGTGGCTCTGGAAATTGACAAAATGAACAGCATTTACACGTTAAATGGAAAAGATATCTTAAAAGAAGTGCGGGACATGTGCTAATGTGAAGGAGGAGCAAAATTTATGGAAAACAAGAAAGTAGTTAAGCCGAAAGAGAAAGAAGATTATCTCTTATATAAACTGGAATCCCCTATTGAGTTTGAGGGAAGCGCCATTGCAGAGCTTGACCTTAGAAGCCTGCGGGAGATGAATTTTGACAAGCTGTGCAATATGCTTGATGCTTATACCGCCATGGGCGGCACAGAGAGCGTCTATGCAGATATGCCTATGCAGTTTGCAAAAATTGTTGCCGCAGAGGCAGGAAGACTGCCTGTGGAGGCAATCGGGAAATTGGGAATCCGGGATTCCGTGCGGGTTCGGATGAGAATTTACCGTTTTTTCTATCTGTCCGAATAAATGGTCTTCGTGATATAAAGCAGATAAGGAAGAATTGTATCTGTGCTGCAAAGTACAGTCATACAGGTCTTCCTTATTTTTATTCCCTGAAATTAACCAGGCTGTGGCAGGAGATCGCGGAGATTGCAGAAACCATAAGCGAGGAAAATAAGGCAAGGCAGGAGGCATTAAGGCGTGGCAAAAAAAGGCGCATATGAGACACAAATCGTCATTTCAGGGAAGTTGGATAATTCCTTTGAAGGGACAATTGGAAAGGCAAAGAGGGAATTACAAGGACTTTACTATCAGCAAAAACGCCAGGGGAGTATGGTAGGCGGAATTGAACAGCTTGGAAGCTTTTCTGATAAGACGTTTGCCATGGTTGCCCAGGCCTCCAAGGCGGCGGCTTTGGGTGGAACAGCCATTCTGTCTGCCTCCACAGCGGTGGGGATGGGATATGAAAAACAGATGTCAGTAGTTCAGTCCATATCCAATGCCACTGCCGGGGAAATGCGGAAATTGGATGAAGTTGCCCAGGAAATGGGGCGCACCACCCAGTTTTCCGCCGCTGAAGCCGGAAAAGGGCTGGAATATATGGCTATGGCCGGATGGAAGGCGGATCAGATGACGGCCGGCCTTCCGGCTATCCTTTCTCTGGCAGCCGCCAGCGGAGAAGATCTGGGGGCAGTGTCGGATATTGTAACAGATGCCCTGACTGCCTTTGGGCTGACGGCAGAAGATGCGGCAGTGTTTTCTGATGTGCTGGCCCAGGCTTCCAGCAATTCCAATACCAACGTGGGAATGATGGGGGAGACTTTTAAATATGTGGCTCCCGTTGCCGGAGCTTTAAAATTCAGTATCCAGGATACTGCTGTAGCCATTGGACTGATGGCAAACGCGGGAATCAAGGGAAGTCAATCCGGAACGGCTTTAAGATCCATTATGTCCCGGCTCACCAAACCTACCAGCGAGGTACAGGGAGCAATGGAAAAGCTGGGATTATCGATAACGGACTCTGACGAAAATATGAAGTCCTTCAGAGAAATCATGGTGGACATCAGAAGCGGATTTGCCGGTTTGTCTACAGCAGAGCAGGCCAGCGTAGCGGCATCTTTAGCCGGACAGGAGGCAATGTCCGGCCTCTTGGCCATTGCCAATGCGGCCCCTGAAGATTTTGAAAAGCTGACAGAATCCATAGAGAATTCCGCAGGAGCCGCCGAGAGGATGGCGGAAACCCGGATTGATAACCTGGCCGGAGATTTTACCCTCCTGCAAAGCGCTGCCGAAGGAGCCGGTATTGGAATCTATCAGACCTTTAACGGTATCTTGCGGGAAGGGGTCCAGGGGGCTTCCCAGCTTCTAAATGATTTTACAGAATCGGATTTCCTTGGAAATTTAACTGAGAAGATGCCGACAATTCGAAGAGTCGGAAAAGAAATTGGAGAATTTGTGAAGTCAGCCTTAGAGCCCCTTATTGCCGTTGGAAACTGGTTTTGGCAACACCCGGATATCCTGGCTGGATCCATTAGCGGAATTGGTTCAGCCCTTTTGACATTTAAAGCGGCAGAAGGGGCAACGTCTTTAATCCGGACAGTAGGAAGCCTGGCCGGGATGATAGGAGCCTGGCCGGTGGCGGCAGCCGGTGTGGCAGTCGGGGGAATTGTCGGCATCAGCACTGCTATCAAAAAAGCAAATCGGGATGCAGCCGGGGCAAATCTGGCAAGACATTTTGGCAAGATTTCTTTATCTATGGAAGAACTGGATGAAACAGCCAAGGCCATAGTTGCCAATAAAAACATGGAAAAAGCTTCCCAGGCGATTGAAGAACTGGGGAAGATTAAAGAGTTGTCAGAAGATTTTTTTGAAGCTGACAAAAACCTGGATCGTTTAAACTGGAAAATCGGCATGGGGTTTGAACTTAGTGAAGGGGATCAACAGGAGTATGCGGATGCGATAGACTCCATGGTCAGAGGATCGATTGATATTGTGGAGCAGGCTCAGTATACCGCTACTATCAGCGTTCAGGCTTTGTTTGGGGAAAGTCAGGTAGGAAACAGCCTGATAATCGGATTTAACGAGGTTTATGAAGAGCTAAATGCAGATCTGTCCGAGTTGGGAAAGGAACTGGGGGATGTTTACAGCGCCGCTTTGGAAGATGGTGTGATTGATATTGACGAAGCGGAAACGATTCAAGAAATTCAAAGGAAAATGTCTGAAATTACCCAGAAGGTTGCCCAGGCCGAGTTTGACGCCAAATTAAAGCGTTTAGGGGAAGGGGCATCCGGAGGAGACCTTGATGCAGAGACATTTAAGAATACTCAGGCTCAGGTAAAGGAAGAGCTGGCGGCCCAGGAAGCGGAATTGGGACAGGCGACAGATTATGTCCTTGCAGCTTCGGAACTTAGATATTCTGAAGGAAAAATAAGTAAAGAAGAGTATGATAAGGAACAGGCTGAGATTATGCAGCAGTACCAGACCCAGCAGATGATGAATCGGGCAAAAGGGCTGCAGTGGTCTTCTGATACGATAAACCGCCAATATGATGAAATGTTTCAATTGTTTCTTCCGGGAATTGATGCCGGGACAGATACCGCCTTACAAAAAGCAATTGACACCATGATGGCTGAAGGAAACGGGATTCTTGCATGGGATCCTAACCTGATTTTAAAGGATATGGGAATCGACCAGATGGATCAGGCTACCAGGGATGCGATAGCCCAGTTGTGGGACGGGATGGAAGTAGACTATGGAAAGCTTCAGGCCGCGGCCCAGGAGTATCTGGAGGCGGGAAAAGAAATCCCCCAGGAGGTGGCTGACGGATTGGCAGATGCCTCTTTGATTGGAGCTATTGCAGGAAATCAGGATGCAATCTGGCAGCTGATGGCATTGTCTGCGGCGGATAATCCTGAGTTTCAGGAAGCATTAAACCAGGCAAGGGAGAATGGTTATGCAATTCCGGAAGAAGTGGCGGCTGCTATTGATGCAAATTCATCAGCCCTTGTAGAAGCCTCCAACCGCTTGGGAGACAGGGCGGAGGAGACCCTTCAGAATAGATTTGACCAGATTACGATTTCGGGAAAGATTAATTTTAATATGGGTGTGGGAGAGATTATCTTAAACGGAGGATCCGAACTTGCATCCAAAGTAAAACAAAAATTTTCCGGCGGAACTCCGGCTCACTATGCGGAAGGCGGTTTAATCCGGGATCCAACTCTTTCTTATTTTGCGGAAGATGGGCCGGAAATGGCAATTCCCATTAATCGCTCAGAGAGGTCCTTATCTTTGTGGGAAGAGACAGGACGCCTGTTAGGCGCCTATGAGCAGAATAATTACAGCACCACATATGAGGCATTGACTCAGGGAAATGCCGGTTCGGCGGAAGGGAAAGCTGGAGCCCAGCCGATTGCTCCTGTATATTCTCCTGTTATAAATGTTTACGGAAGCGCTGACAGACAGGAGGTGGAGGGGGCTGTCCAGGCATCTTATGAACAATTTACAGAGTGGATGGAACGATATTCTTATGAAAGGGCCAGAAGCAGCTTATGAAGTCTTATATCACAATTCAGGGGGATACCTGGGATATGATTGCAAAGAAGGTCTATGGAAACGAAAAATACCTGGATATTTTGATGCAGAAGAATTTTCCTTTATTAGACTATCTTGTATTTCCTGCTGGGATAGAGGTTTTAATTCCGGATAAACCTCCGGACAGGCAGGAAAATCTTCCTATATGGAGGCGATAGAACATGGAACCAAGAAAATATGTCCTTGAACTTGTTTACAACGGGGTAAATGCAACCAGGGAGATTACCCCATATTTGAGTTCAGCTAATTATACGGATGCTATTGATGAATCGGATACGATCTCAATAACGCTTATGGACAGGGATGGGAAATGGGTGTCGGATTGGGTTCCCAAAAAAGAAGACAGGCTAAGTCCGAGTATTGGGTTATATGACTGGGAATCTCCAGGGAGCGCTGCAATGGTATCTTGTGGGGAATTTATGGTAGATGATTATAGTTTCTCCGGCCCTCCTGATACCATTACCATGAATGGCATATCCGCTCCCCTGAACCTGGATTTTAAGGAAACTAAGCGCTCTAAAACGTGGAAGGAAGTTACACTGTCTCAGATAGGCGCTGAGGTAGCGGGGAAATACGGCTTGGAGCTTTTGTTTGATGGGAGTGATATCCCCATTTTAAAAACAGAGCAGAGCCAGCAGACAGATGCAGAATTTTTAAAACAGACTGCGGAAAAATATGGATTTGCACTAAAACTGTATTCAGGTAAGATCGTGCTCTTTGAATACGCCAAATATGAGGCGGCAGATGCCAAAATCACAATCAAAAAGGAAGAAGTCCGGAAATGGACTTACAAAAGCACTATGTTAGGGACCTATACAGGAGCTAAGGTCAGCTATACAAACCCCAAGTCTAAAGAAGTGGTGGAAATTATGGTGGGGAAAGAAGGACGGTTATATAACACCACTGAAAAAGCGGACAGTCCTGCAGATGCGGAGAGGATTGCATTAAATGCCCTGAGAAACGCCAACCGGAAGGAAACCACAGTCTCTTTTACCATTCATCCCAGAATGGATATTCACGCTTCAGACATCATCAAGATAGAAGGGTTTGGAAATCTGGATGGGCGGTATCAGGTGGGAAAAGTAGTCCACCAGATTAGCCGGAAAGATTATTCTATGCAGATTACCGGATGGAGGGCCGCAGAAAATAACTATGATGCAAACCGGGAAGTAATTGAACAGGCGGCAAAGAAACGAGGGAAGAGCAGTTCCTCCAGCGGATACTGGATTTTTCCCGGTACTCAGCTTACGGTTCCTAAGGAGTGATGAAAATGGAGGACATTATTCGAATCGGCTTTATTTCCAGCATAAATGCGGAAGACGGAAGCGCTAAAATAACATATCAGGACAGGGATAAAATGGTGACGGAAGATTTTCCGTTTCTTGCTTTTGGCGGGGAATATTATATTCCAAAAGTGAATGATATGGTTTTGGTGCTCCATTTAAGCAATGACATAAGCTCTGGGGTAATCATGGGAAAATATTGGAATGACGAGAACAGGCCAGAAAGCCGGGAGTGGTATAAACGCATTTCTGAAAACATGGTGATGGAAAAGAAAGAAAATACACTTGTGATAGAAGCCCCTGAAATCCTTTTTTCAGGAGCGGCAGGCAGTATAACACTATCCCAGGTGATAGGGATGGAACAGAGGATTCGTGCGTTGGAGGCACTGCATTAATGAAGATAGGAGCATTTGGAACATCATTAATATTCCGGGTAAGCGATAACCAGATGTTGACGTTTCGTAATATGAAACGGGAAGTAACCGGGAGCTGGGGGGCTATGGAGCGTATGGGGGAGAAGCCGCTTCCATATTTCCAGGGCCCTAATTTGCAGACAATTACAATGGAGGTAATTCTGGACGCTGCTTTAGGAATCAGGCCTGCAAAACTGTTGGAGATGATAGAAGGGTTGGTTGAAAGCGGGCAGGCAGAATTTTTGGTAATTGGCCGTCGGAAAATTGGAAAAAACAGATGGGTCATTACAAAAAGCTCCGAGGCAAGAAATACCATCCTTTCTGGGGGAGAGCTTTTAAAAGCAACGGCGAATTTGACACTTCAGGAATATTATTAGGAGAATCGTATGGTTAACTATTCTATGAAATGGGTTTCTGATTGTTCAGAAGCCGAGGATATCATGCGTTGTTTGAGAACGCTGCTAAACATTCGGGCCGGTACCCAGCCAGCTGATCGAGAATTGGGAATTTCATGGGAGTGTCTGGATCAATTGCCGGAAACGGCAGAAGCGCTGTTTATTGTTGAACTGGAGGATAAGGTTGCAAAATACGAACCCAGGGCGGAGATTTTGGAGGTTACGTTTTCATACTCAGAAACCGGCATTATGATACCCCATATTATTTTTGGAAAGAAGGTTTGATAGGATGCGTGGAGAATTAGAGAAATATCCGGAAGTAAGTTTTATTGACAGTCTTTCATTTCATGATTTTCTGGGAGAGATTATCCGAAATTATGAGGAAAAGTACCGGGAATTAACGGGAGAAGAGTCCGCGCTTCCTGCGGCGGCGCCGGAACGGCTGCAGCTCTACAGCTGTGCGGTAATGATCTATCAGGGATTCCAGTATCTGGATCGGGCCGGAAAGTGTAATTTGCTAAAGTACAGCACTGGAAGCTTTTTGGATAATCTGGCGGCAATGAAAAAAGTGAAAAGAAACCCGGCAAAAGCAGCCAAGACTATTCTGAAATTTACCCTTTCCAAACAACAGGACTATGGAGTTACAATCCCCATTGGAATTCGGGCAAAAGTAAATGAACTCTTTTTTGCCACTGAGGAATCCGGAACCATTGATCCAGGTGGAAACGAGATAGAGCTTCCTGCAGTATGCCTGACCTTGGGAGAAGCAGGAAACGGCTATACGGCCGGGACAATAACCACACTTGTGGATCCCATTAATTATATTCAATCTGTGAGCAATGTGTCAGATACATCCGGAGGCGCGGATCAGGAGAGTGATGATGAACTGGCCTCCAGAGTATACCTGGCTCCTTCCGGATACTCCACGGCAGGCCCTGAGGATGCGTATAGATTCTGGATACAGACCTACAGTCAGGCCATTGAGGATTGCTATATTGTCTCTGAAAACCCAGGAGAAGTGGATATTTATATCATCTATCACCATGGACAGATACCGGATGAAGGCCAGTTAAAAGGGCTGCAGAAATATTTAGACGAGGATAATCGGAAGCCATTGACGGATCTGGTAAGGGTAAAGGCCCCGGAAGAAAATGAGTATGAAATCGAGGTGGTATATTATATATCTGATTCTAATCGAAATAATGAGAGCAACATTAAAAAGCGGGTAGAGTTAGCATGTCAGGAATTTCAGGAATGGCAGGGGGCTGTAATTGGTCGGGATGTGAATCCGTCCCAATTGATGTATATGCTGATTGACGCCGGAGCCTGCTATGCCATTATAAAAAAGCCGGAGTTTGAGGAAATCCATACAGCCAGCATATCGGTTGCAAAGTCCGTAAAATTGGAATATGGAGGGCTGAAAGATGCAAGGGTTATATAATTCCAATCCTTATGATCTGCTTCCGGAAGCTCTTCAAAGTCCCAAAACCCAGGCTATGGGATACGCTGTACAAATTGCTATGAAAAAGCTGCTTGAGTATGCGGATAAGCTTATGGTATATGCAGATTTGTCCAGCTTGCCGGATGAGATTTTAGATTCTCTGGCGCTGGAATTGAGAACCAGATATTACGATCCGCAAGCAGAGCGGAGAATCCGGGAAGGGCTGATAAAACAAACCCTGGAATGGTATATGCATGGAGGTACTAAGTCGGTTCTGAGAGAATATCTTGCTACTGTATATTCAGCTGGAGAGATAGAGGAGTGGTACGAATATGGAGCTGAGCCGTACTACTTCCGGGCTGTTGTCACAATAGAGGAAAGCCAGGAAATAAAGCTGGGTGAGGGTACCCGGGTTGCTGGACAGATAAATGCCTTGAAAAATGTAAGATCATGGCTGGATGCTTTGATTTTTCGCATTATCATTCAGTTTGCTGTATCTATCCGATATACAAACGAGATAAAATCTCGGATAGAATTTTGGCCCAGGTGGAATTTAGAGGCTTTAAAGCTGGATAATACATGGAAGCTGGATGCCAGCAAGAAGCTGACTGGGTATAACAGCAATAAAATTATTGACTTGTACCCGGTTAGATGCGGTGTAAGAACAGAGGCGGCAGAAAAAGTACAGATAGGGGATCTTATTGTCACCACGGAAAATAAGCTAGACGGAACATGGAAATTAAACGGCGGCCGGAAGTTAAACGGCGGCCGGGAGATTATTTAAAGAAAGGATGGAAGATTATGGCTGCTTCCAAAGGGGTTATTACTGTAGTAGGAAGAAAGAAATTGTGCAAAGCACATGCAGGAGATATTTCTCTGCCGCCTATTACCCATATTGCCTGGGGAGATGGCGGAGTTTTAGAAAACGGAACACCGAAAGCAACTTTCGGCACGGAAATAGCTCTCTATAATGAGCTGTTGAAAAAGGAAATTACAGGCCATGCTTATCCAGAAGATTATCCAGAAGAAACTACTTGCCGGTACACCGGTTATCTGGATAAAGGGGAATTGACGGGAAAAGAGATTTCGGAAATGGGATTGTATGACGCAGAAGGGGATCTGATAGCTTACCGGACTTTCAGAAGAAAAGGCAAGGATGAAGATATTCCTTTAAGCTTTGAGATGGATGAAATTTTTTAGAAGGAGGGAAGCTAAAAGATGAAAAATTGCGAGATTAAATCTCCTCCTGTATTTACTGCAGATGTACCCAGGTGGGATAGGGAGACAGACGCTGATGGGGATGCTATGGGGCTGGTAGTGGAACAGGTGTTTAATAATACTATTTATAATAAACAGAAGGCGGAGCGGGCGCTGGGGATCCTTCTGCCAAGCCGGATGATTCTGGCAGGAGAATGGAATGGATTAACCTATACGATTGAACATGAATCCATAAGGAAGGGAAGTACCGTATATATCGGCTATACATTCGATTCCATTCCGGCAGCCCAAAAGGCCAACATCCGTGTAAAAACAGAACAGGGAAAACTGATATTAGTTGCAGCAAAAGCGCCCGCTGATATAGAAATTGAAGAAATTAGGGTATTGAATCTGAACGAGTGATAGGAGTGATAAGAAATGGCAGTGTATACCAATGCAGGAGGCGGAGGAGGAACAGCCTCCGATGAGCTTACCGCGACCCGAGGAGATGTGCTGAAAGGCGTTACTGCGGTAACCTCAGACAGTAATGATGAAGCGATAGAAGGCACTCTGGAGCTGACAGGAGATGCAGCGGACTCTCATGTGCTGGAAGGGAAAACGTATTATAATAAAGATGCTAAAACGCGCCGGACGGGCGCTATGCCTAACAGAGGCGCAGCAAATCAAATATTAAATGCCGGACAAAGCTACACCATTCCGGCAGGATATCACAATGGGGGAGGAAAAGTAACGGCTAATAGTTTGGCGGGACAGACGGCGGGAACGGCGGCAGCCGGTGATATCTATCCCGGAAAAACAGCGTGGGTGAATGGTGTGCAGGTTGCCGGCGCAATGCCTCTTGGATATGGAGGCACCTATACCCCGCAGCCCTATTACCAGTATGCATACTGCAATGGGCAGTTTATGATTGGCAATATTACCATCAATCCAATACCGAGCAATTTTGTAGATATCAATGTAAATCAGGACCTTTTTAGAAACGGCTCCTATGGCCCTATGGCGGTAGGAGCCGCTAAATTGTATAATGTAGGAAGAGGAAACTCGAGTACTCTGGCAAGGTTTGCCGGCGTTGCAGAAGGAAAAATGAGATGGAATTTTGAATGTGTACAGGTTGGATATAACCCGGGGAAAGTAATCGTTGGAGGTAGTGGAGATGATTATTTTTTTGAAACCGTCTGGTTTAAGAAGAAAATCAATCTGACCAATTACCGAACCCTTGAGATAAAAATGTCCATAGGAAACCAGGAATACTTGAGGGTAAGCCCGGTTATTTACTTGGTGCAAACCCCTCCGACAGCAGATCCCCAGCACACAACGCGCATCCAACCAGTAAAGTGCTCAAATGATTCAAAAGTTCCCAATGGGTATGTACTGAAAGATTGGAACCATTATGTAAATGTAGGTAGATCTTCTGGTTCGGAATACTATGGGGTTGTAAGATTTGATGTCTCTTCTTATACAGGATGGTGGTATATGGGGTTTAAGGTCTTTCAGCTTGAATATGGCGGTAATTACAGATACATTGCGTTTGGAACTCCGTTTTATGTCGATTATGCAACCTTATTAATAACAGCACCTTAAAGGAGGAGGTAAACATGAAAGCATTAGTAATTTACGATTTAACAGGCAAGATCTGGAGTATTCTTTATAACCAGGATAAGGTACCGCAAGGCTTAAGCTGTATGTGGGTAGACATTCCGGAAGGAGGTGTTTTGGAACGGATTGATTTATCCGATCCGGCCCGGCCAGAGCCAGTGTTTTCCTGCTTACCGGAAACCGATATTGGGACTCTGCAAGAGCAGATGAAACAGATCCAGAAAGAAAATGCCGTCCATGCCCTGGCGGCCAGCTTTGCGGCGGAAGGCTTTACCGATAGGCAGGCCCTGCAGGTTCCGGCACTGTACCCCCAATGGTCCGGGGAAGGCATTACATATAAAGCAGGAGAAAGAACCCGATATCAGGACGTCTTGTACAAAGTATTACAGTCCCACACCAGCCAGGAAGCATGGACGCCTGACTCCAGCCCGTCTTTGTTTGCTAAAGTTTTAATTCCGGATGAAGACAATATCCCTAATTGGGAGCAGCCAGAGAGCACAAACGGTTATGCTGCCGGGGACAAGGTGCAGCACAAGGGGGAGATATGGGAAAGCCTGATAGACGGAAACGTATGGGAGCCGGGAGAGATTGGAACAGAAAACCAGTGGAAAAAGGCAGAATAAAAGAGAAAAGCGAGGTACATGAAAATGAAAACAAAATCAATAGAGTATGCTATCAGCGCCGCAGCCGGTGCTTTTTTTAGTTTCTTCGGGATTCTTGCGGTTCCTTTGGCGCTTTTAATTCCGTGTAATATTATCGATTACTTTACCGGCCTGGCGGCATCAAAGATGAGGGGAGAGAAAATCATCAGCCAGAAATCCTTTGCCGGAATTGTAAAAAAGGTAATGATGTATATTCTGATTTTCGTAGGATTCGGGATTGACTGTATGATTTCTTATGTGACAGCTACCCTGCACATTGAGATGAAATTCCCGCTGCTGTTTGCGGCCATGGTGGCCTCATGGCTGGTAATTAATGAGCTTATCAGCATTACGGAGAATTGTGAGGATACCGGAGTTGTGATTCCTATTCTCAGCCCCGTACTACGATTCATTAAGAAGAAAATCGAAATTGCGGTAGACATTCCGGAAGATGACTGACCCCGCGCGACGTCGCACAAGTAATGCATAAGGCCTGGCGAAAGCTGGGCCTTTTTAATTGGAGGAAGATATGGGAACATTAAAAGGATTGATAGATAGGGGCATGGCAGAAGAGGGATATATTGAAAAAGCTTCAAACGCCAATTTGGATTCTAAAACTGCCAACAGAGGCAGCAATAACTATACAAAATATTCACGGGACGTGAACAACTGGGGGCTTATGGGATGCCAAGGCCAGCCTTGGTGCTGCACT
>JAETNT010000168.1 GCA_021772025.1 Enterocloster bolteae
TAATTTCTCGGATTCTGTGCTTCTCCATTTAACCGAACCTCAAAATGCAGATGAGGTCCGGTACTTTTTCCGGTATTGCCCGATAGCGCAAGCACGTCACCAGCCTTTACCTTCTGCCCTTCCCTTACCACTAGTTTTGAACAATGTGCATAGATTGTAATCAGACCATTTCCATGATCTATCATCACATGGTATCCATAGCCGCTCTTACTATAACGCACAGCCTGTACATGTCCATCCCAGGCACAATATACCTTCGTTCCAGTAGGCACTGCCAAGTCAATTCCTCCATGCCCCTTTCTCTCTCCGGTTAAAGGATCTCTGCGCATTCCAAATTCAGAGGACACAACCTTTCTCCAATCGGTGCCGATTGGGGAAACACTCCCGTCCTTTCCCAGTAAAGCTCCGCCTGAAGAACTTTCCGGCAGCCGACTAAGCCAATCCTCAAACGCCCCTTCGAAACCGGACAGCGAAAATCCATACTGCAGCCGATAGTAAAGTTCTCCTGCATTGGCAGTCTCCTCATCAAGTATAGGCCGCCCTAACAAACCTGCAAGATTCTCCTCCATTTCTGACACATCTTCTGCGATAAAGCAGGCATAAAAGGCTTCTAAGGAAACACGATCCGATCCATCGCCGAAAAACAGAACATAAAAATAAGCCTGCATACGTAATAAATCAGGCTTTGTTGGCATCTCTGCATCCGCTTCTCTTTTTTCTTCCGAGAGCATCTCTAACGCTTTCAGCTTTTCTCTCATCCACAAGATGTCCTCCTTTACCGATTCTGGAGCCGAATCGGGCAACTCCATATCGGAAAAAACCAATTCTGCCAAAGCATTGTTGTGTGCCGCCGCTGCTTCTCCCAATACAATCCCCAATGTCAATAACAGCACGCATAAAACTCCCAAAATAAAGCACACGCCAAACTTTACAGAATTTATTTTTCTTTCTTCCATGCTCGTTTGTCCGCCCCCTATGTGAATCACATCATTTGCTTTAATCCACCTTCTTTGGCTAAATCTTTTTTCAAATCCAACTCCAATGCATCTGGTTTCACCTCAAAATTTTCTAACAGCAATCTGCGTGTTTTCTGAAATTCTTTTCCACTTAGCCCCATCTGAGATAACCATGCGCCAAAGGCTGCTTTTTCTTGTGCCGGTTTTGTTCTTCGATACCTAATTTCTTCTCTGTTTAATGCCTGCGCTGTCATAGCCAGTGACAGCCTCACCGCTGCACCAATCCGTTCCGGTTCACAGGTACCGTTAAACATCCGGTATTCCATACTGCCATTTACAAAAAAGCTGTGCAGATTTAAACCGTAATATCTGGTTTGTTCTGGGCGTTCCGACGCGCCCTTCAATGTGTTATACCAAATGTCCCGGAAGGATTCTAAGCTGTCAGGTTTTTGTCTATTCACCGCCTGCAAAAATTCTCGATTCATTCTTTTGCAAAAGCTCTGTTCCCGCTTTCCATCCACCTGAAGGCTTTTATACAGCAGCGCTTCTTTGTTGGCCACCAGATTGACCAGATTCCGCAGCGTTCGGGCATCAA
>JAETNT010000169.1 GCA_021772025.1 Enterocloster bolteae
CATAATCAGGCAGCGGAGGCAGACAAGGCAAGGCCGGTGGTGGTCATAGACGCCGGACACGGAGGCAGCGATCCGGGTAAGGTAGGGATAAATGGTCAGCTGGAAAAGGATATTAATCTGAAGATAACAGAGCAGCTGAAAGCATATCTTGAGGCCTCCGATGTAGAGGTGATCCTTACCAGGGATTCGGACCAGGGGCTTTACAGCTCCGGAGACAGTCATAAAAAGATGGCAGATATGAGAAAACGGTGCGAAATCATAAATGAGGCAGTGCCGGATTTGGTGGTCAGCATCCACCAGAACAGTTACCATGAGGAGTATGTATCCGGAGGCCAGGTTTTTTATTATAAGACATCAGAGAAGGGAAAGTATCTGGCGGAAATTTTGCAGAAGCGCTTTGATTATGTGCTGGGCGAGGCCAACAAGAGGATGGCCAAGGCCAATGACAACTATTATCTCCTGCTTCATGTGAAGGAGCCTATTGTCATAGTGGAATGCGGATTCCTGAGTAATGGAAAGGAAGCCAAACGCCTGGAAGATGAGGAATATCAGGACAGAATGGCCTGGACCATACACATGGGAATCATGGAATACCTTAATACGGTCAAACAGAAGAGGTAGAAGCCGGGGGCTGGCCCGGCAATTAGAAATAAGATATGAAAATGGGAAGGCTGACCCGCGTGAGGGCGCCTTCCCATTGTTGTATTTAGGCTTTAAATGTGAAGAAAACAAAAGGCCGGAGAACTGGCAGAGCAGTCCTCCGGCTGGAAATAAAAAAAGCGCGAGACGGGATTCGAACCCGCGGCCCCCACCTTGGCAAGGTGGTGCTCCACCCCTGAGCCACTCGCGCATGAAAATATGTTATTACTTTGACGTGGTATAGTCTATCATATTTTCTCTGATAAATCAAGAGGTTTTTTATCTGTTGGATTAAATTTGTTGGTTTAAAATGTTTCTGAAATATTTTTGAGATATTTCCCCAAACCATCCGGAAAAGCACATTGTACAGCCTTTGCTTTTTCGGATGGTTTCCCGGCATAAGTTTTTATTTCTGGGCTGTTTCGATCCTGCTGCAGGTGGCTCCTTCTATGAAGGAGGCTTCAATGATTTTGGATACAGGATTTTCCGGCGGGTTGACCACCAGCTCAAACAACTCAAGGGATATTTCACGCAGATTCTGCTGGACAGTGGTTATCTGGGGCTGATGGAGATTGCTGATCACATTATCAAATCCCACAATGGACATGTCTGCGGGAATCTTTAATCCCAGGGAATATGCGGCGTTCAAAGCTCCTAAGGCAATGATGTCGTTGCAGCAGATGATTGCCGTAGGGGCAGCTGGAAGGGAGAGGAAGTAATTAAGAGCCTGGCTTCCGGCCTGAAGAGTCAGCTGGGGATTTTTGTCGTAAATATATTCCTGGATAATGGGGAGTCCCTTTCCTGTCATTGTTTCTATGTAGCCATTCTGTCTGGAAATAACAGAATCCATGGGTGTTTTACAGCCGACAAAGGCAATTTTTCTGTGCCCAAGGTTGTAGAGGTAG
>JAETNT010000078.1 GCA_021772025.1 Enterocloster bolteae
CTGGTATCGGCGGTTTCCTGCTGCCCAAAGTCCGATCACAACAGATAACCCTGTTTGAATACTTTAAAATAGCCGATTGTGGGATATGAGGGCTTTAAAAATGGGGAAACTCAAATATATCTGGCGTCTTTAATAGATACTACGCACCCTCCTTTCAAATGGGAAATTACCGTAATCGGTTCGCCGCTATAGCAGCCCAAAGAAAACAAAAATACATTTAAATCTTCATCATCTGTTACGATTTCCTTTACAATATATTCCTCTCCTGCATTTGCGTTTAATAAATTCATCCTGTTCACCTGCACTCCTCCCTCTGGAATCCATATTGTCCGTGCTTTCCATTGGTTAGTTATAATTAACTTCATAAACGAGTTTACCACTTACAAGGAATTTTGTCAATTAGTTTTGACTAACTTATTTGTAGATTTACAGATAAACACTTCAATATATGATATCGCATCAAAAACCGCCAAGCTGCGCCAAAAAAACTGTCAGAGCCGCACCCACCGCTACGATAAGCAGGCTTCTACCGCAATATGCCAGAGCTACCGCTGCGATACATCCGGCCGCCCCACTGACTGCAGAACCAGTAGAATAAAGGATTGCCGGAAAAGTCATTGCTGAAAGAACCCCATAAGGCACGTAATTTAAAAAAGATTTTATAAACCGGTTGGAAATTTTTTTTTGAAACACTGCCATAGGAATAACCCGAATCAAGTAGGTCATTCCGGCCATAATGGCAATGCTGGCGACTAAATACACGTTGTCTGAGTTCCCGCTCATGACTCTCCTTCCTCCCCGTCTTCCCTGACAGGAAATAAAATAGCGGCTGCCGTACAGGCTAAGACGGTAACCAAAATGATACTCCATCCCCCAGACAAAAAGGACAAGGCCGGGGTATAATAACAGGCCGTACTGAGAACAGCTGCTAAAACGGCAGTAAAGAGCACTGCCTTATTCTTTTTAGCCGCCGGGATTACCACTGCGATAAACATGCCGTACAGGGCAATTCCTAAGGCATTGGAAATGCTGCGGGGAAGAAGCTTTGTGACAGCGCCTCCAAAAAGAGTGCCTCCGCTCCAACCTAAAACCGGACCTATAATCAGTCCGGCCATGTAAGCGGCAGACAGCTCTTGGGGATGCTGCATAGCCACTGCAAAAATCTCGTCCGTAATACCAAAAGATACCGCCAGGCGCTGCCCTCCTGTCATTTTGTCTTCTACCTTCTGGGACATAGACAGAGACATAAGGAAATATCGAATATTAATAATCAACATAGTCATAGCCATTTCCAGGTAAGTCCCTCCTGCCAAAATCAAGTTGGTTCCTGCAAACTGGCCTGCACTGGTTAAGTTTGTAAGGGAAATTATTACTGCCGCAGACAGCGGCAGCCCTGAAAGGACCGCCGTCATACCATAGGCCATGGATACGGAAAAATATCCCAAACAGATAGGGATTCCATCCCGTATTCCTTCTTTTAATTCTTTTGTCCGTATCATTTTCTGTTTATCTGGCCATCTCAAGCTGTGGCCCTGTAGAATAGTGGGTCTTAATAATCGTCTCAATCTCGTCTAAATTTGATGAAGGCAAATCGCCGGGAATCGTGTTTTTCACTGCGCTGGTAGCATTGCCGTAACGTACCGCTTTCGCACAATCGCCGCCGCTGGACAGTAATCCGTAAAGAGCGCCGGAAATATAAGCATCTCCACTTCCAATCCGATCTACTACCTCAATATCCCGATAAGGTTCTTCCTCATAGAATTCGTTCTTAGCTGCGTCATAGGCAACAGACCCGAAACTGTGGCGTTTTGGACTGTGAACCGTTCTTTGGGTAGCAGCTACCACAGAGATAGGATATTCCTCTGTAAAGCTCTTCATCATCTCTCTGACAGTGCCGGTCTTTAAAAATGTAAGGCGGGCTGTATCCTCGGAGCAGAAGAAAATATCTACATAAGGAAGAATCTGTTCAATACAGTCTTTCGCTTCCTGGCCGCTCCATAAGTTGCCTCTAAAATTTACGTCAAAGGAAACCAGCGTTCCGGCCGCCTTAAACCGTTTAATCATCTCAATGGCAGTCGCCCGAATTTCAGGACTTAGTGCCAAGGTAATACCGCTGGTATGGAAACACCTGGTAGCAGAATACACCCCTTGCGGGATTTCGTCAATACTTAAGGAATAAAAAGAGCTGTTGGAACGGTCATAAATCACCTTAGGCTTTCTGGGGTAAGCGCCGTTTTCATAGTAGTAAATCCCTACTCTGGCAGATGGAGACTTATCATAGATAAAAAAGTCATCGCTGACGCCGTAAGATCGGATCTTTCCCTTCATAAAGCTTCCGATATCGTGAGAAGGAATCTTAGAAATAATGCCGGTGTGAAGGCCTAACAGGGAAACGCCTACCGCTACATTCAGTTCGGCGCCTCCTACCTGCTTTTCAAATACATCGCATCGCATAAGGCGCTCATTGTTTGGCGGAGACAGGCGCAAAAGAAGCTGTCCCAAGGTAACTAAATCAAAGGTTCTTCCTTTATTTTCATTCATATCCTTACCCTCCATGGAAAAAGCGGCCAACTCCTAAGGGGAATCGACCGCTTTAAGGTCACGTTCTATGTGGCAGTTGAGACGAAGTATCTTATCGTTTTGTTATCTCTGTACACGTCCGGAACCGTCACCGCCTGCCAGGTTATCAACATCTGCACGGGTTACCAGGTTAAAGTCGCCAGGAATTGTGTGCTTTAATGCGGAAGCTGCCACTGCAAACTCCAGAGCCGCCTTCATATCCTTGCCGTCTACTAAGCCGCAGACTAAGCCTGCTGCAAAAGAATCGCCGCCGCCCACACGGTCAACAATAGGGGTGATAGAGTATTTTCTGGAATGGTAGAACTCACGGGTCTTTCCGTCCATAATACATGCAGACCAGCCATTGTTGGATGCGGAATAGCTCTCACGCAGGGAGCTGATAATATATTTGAAGCCAAACTTATCAGCCATTTGATTGAAAATATCTACGTAACCGGCTAACTCCAACTCACCGGAAGTAACATCGGTATTGCCCGGCTTAAAGCCCAAAACCTTCTCCGCATCCTCTTCATTGCCAATGCAGACATCTACGTACTGCATTAAGTTAGTCATAACCTTCTGTGCCTTCTCAGAGGACCATAATTTCTTACGGAAGTTTAAGTCAACGGATACGGTAACGCCGTGCCTCTTGGCTGCCTGGAGAGCCTTCTCGGTAAGTTCTGCCGCTGCATCGCTGACAGCGGGAGTAATACCGGTAAAATGGAACCAGTCCGCATCTTTGAAAATCTCATCGAAATCAAACTCATCTGCAGTTGCGGTTGCAATGGAGGAATGGGCTCTGTCGTAAACAACATTAGAAGCTCTCATAGCCGATCCGGTCTCTAAATAATAGATGCCCAGTCTCTCACCGCTTCTGGCAATGTGCTTGGTGCCTACATTGTACTTTCTTAATGCCGCTACAGCGCACTCACCAATAGGATTAGCCGGCACCGCGGTAACAAATTCAGTCTCGTGGCCGTAGTTGGCTAAAGAAACTGCTACGTTGGCTTCGCCGCCGCCGTAGTTGATATCAAACTCATCTGCCTGGATAAACTTCTCGTTGTTGGGGGTGGATAATCTTAACATGATCTCGCCCATGGTTACAATCTTTGCCATTTTTGTATTCTCCTTAATAAACGTTTATTTCCTTTTCCTTTGTTTACTTGCGCGCTGCTGCCACAGCTGCCACAAACTCCTGAGCCTTCTTGGTTACTGCGTCAAAATCACCGGTCTTGGCGCCCTTGGTTAAGCTGCTGCCGGTACCCACTGCATATGCGCCTGCCTTAATCCATTTGTCAACGTTGTCCACATCAACACCGCCGGATGGCATAAATTCACCTTGGGGCAGGGGGCCCTTGAAGGAACTGATGGCTGCAGGTCCTACAATATTGCCGGGGAAGATCTTAATGATGTCACATCCTGCCTCTAAGGCGGTAACCGCTTCTGTCGGGGTCATAACGCCGGGAAGCATGGGAACTCTGTAGCGGTTGCACAGCTTAATGGTCTCTACATTTAAGCTGGGGCTTACTACATAGTTGGCACCTGCCAGAATAACCTGTCTTGCAGTCTCCGGATCCAGAACAGTACCGGCGCCAATAACAACCTTGTCGTTATCTCTGTACTTGTCTGCCATGAGCTTAATGAATTCTACCGGGTTGCCCTCATCCATCGTCATGGTAATCTCAATGAAATTGATACCGCCTGCGATAATGGCGTCAACCACCTTCTCGCCCTGCTCTAAGTTCTTTGCGCGAACAACGGCTACCAGGCAATCTTCCTTCATTCTTGCTAAAACCTGCTCTTTTTTCATGATGATCTCCTTCTCTCCTTTGGGGTGTGTGTCCCGCTTATATTTATTCGCAAATACGAATTCTTTTCGTATTTGCAATTACTTACTGTTATTCTAATCAATTTCTCTGGATTTGTCAACAAGAAAACCTTATATTTTCCCTAAAAATCCCATTAATTTTGACACTTCCCTGGCCTTTTCCCGGACAGTCCGTCCCAAGGTCTCATAATCTTCCGTAGGCTTATAAAGGCTGGATACACTGATAGCTCCCAAAACCTCTCCATCCCGGTTAAAAACAGGCGCTCCCACACATTCCATATGCTCCTCCACCTCCCGGGCATCCAAAGCATATCCCTTTTTCTGAATCTGCTCCAATTCCTTTTTTAAAGCGGCCCGGGTGGTAATGGTCTGTTCCGTTTTTTTAGAAAAAACGATTTTGTCCAGAACCTTTTCCTGCTCTCCTTCCTCTGTAAAAGCCAGGATAGCCTTCCCCAAGGAGGTACAGTAAATGGGGTTTCTGGTGCCCACTGTAGCCGTAGTAATAATCGGGTTTTCCGGTTCAAACTTGCACAAATACACAATTTCGTCATCGGAACGGACTCCGAAAAATACCGTCTTCCCCACCTCTCTGGAAAAGTCTTTCAATACCGGTTCTATGGTACGGATATAGTCCAGATTATTGGTATAGCTGACACCGATCCGGTAAGCCGTCAGTCCAATGCTGTATCTCTGCTTCTGCCCTCTGGAAATAAGGATCATTCCGGTTTCCACCAGGGTAACCACAATGTCATAAGCGCTGGTCTTAGGCAGATCCAGCTCCTGGCAAATTTCATCTAAAGTAATTCCATCCGGCCTTCTGGACACCAGCTTTAAAATCTGTATCGTACGCAAAGTTGTACGGTTGAGCTTCATCAAATTGTCCTCCGTGTGATACCGCTTTTGCGATTAGTATTCGTATATCCAATATTATACCCAAATTAAGAAAAAATATCAACCAGGAAGTTGAGCTTTCAGCTGCATTTATGGTAAACTTAAAATCAATATATAGAGAGGAATCGTTATTCATGCAAAACACTACCAAACAGGCTCTGGAAGCTTCTTTAAAAAAATTGCTTTTAAAAAAACCTCTGGATAAGATCACAATCCAGGATCTTACCTCGGACTGCGGAATCAGCCGCATGGCCTTTTATTACCATTTTAAAGACATCTACGATCTGGTGGAATGGGCGTGCTATGAAGATGCTGCAAAGGCACTTCAAGGGAAAAAGACCTATGATACCTGGCAGGAAGGCCTGGAACAGCTCTTTGAAGCGGTTTTGGAAAACAAGCCTTTCATTCTCAACGCATACCGGTGTATCAGCCGGGATCAGATTGAAAACTACCTATTCCGTCTTACATACGGCCTGATTCACGGTGTCGTGGAAGAAAAAGCCGCCGGGCTTCCCATCAGCGAGGAGGATAAGACCTTTATTGCTGACTTCTATAAATACAGCTTTGTAGGAATCATGCTGGACTGGATCCGGAATGGGATGAAAGAAGATTATCAGGAAATCGTGGAAAAAACCGCTCTGACTCTTCACGGAAATATTGCAAATTCTATTCATAACTTTATAACCCTTCAGGCGGTGCGGAATATAACATAAGTTTTGCACATCAAACTTGCTTGTAAGGCTGCTTTTCTGTGATTTACAAAACCGGACAAATGATAAAATCTTAATCATTCGCCCGGTTTTGTAAATTGCAGGAATGGAAAAAGACCGCTAGGATATAACTAACAATAAACAAGAGATATTTTTTAGAAAGGCGGTTAACCATATGAAAAAGAAAACAACGGCGTTTACAGTTGCATCTACAGTACTTGCAGGAGCAGGGGCGGCGGCTCTGCTGGCGAAGCAGGCTGGTGAAAAGAAAAAAGAGGCGGAAAAAAAGGAAAAAGCCCGCAGCTCCTACCGGAATACAGAATTGGGCGCCCATGAAAAAAACAGCAAGGGAATCTACTACACCAACGGAAACTATGAGGCCTTTGCAAGACCGGAGAAACCGGAAGGCGTAGATGAAAAAAATGCCTATATCGTCGGCAGCGGCCTGGCCTCTCTGGCGGCAGCCTGCTTCCTGGTACGGGACGGTCAGATGCCCGGATCCCATATCCACATCCTGGAAGCAATGGATATCGCCGGCGGAGCCTGCGATGGCATTTTCGACTCCAGCCGGGGCTATATTATGCGGGGCGGCAGAGAGATGGAGGACCATTTTGAATGTCTGTGGGATCTGTTTCGGAGCATTCCGTCTCTGGAAAAGCCGGGGGCTTCCGTTCTGGACGAATTCTACTGGCTTAATAAACACGATCCCAACTTCTCCCTCTGCCGGGCTACTGTCAACCGGGGTAAAGACGCACATACCGACGGCAAGTTTAATCTCAGTCAGAAGGGCTGCATGGAGATCGTCAAGCTTTTCATGACTCCTGACGAAGACCTGTACGATAAAACCATCGAAGATGTTTTTGACGATGAGGTATTTCATTCCACCTTCTGGCTGTATTGGAGAACCATGTTCGCTTTTGAAAACTGGCACAGCGCCCTGGAAATGAAGCTCTACTTCCAGAGATTCATCCACCATATTGCAGGCCTGCCGGATTTCAGCGCCTTAAAGTTCACCCGGTATAATCAGTATGAATCTCTGATTCTTCCTATGCAGAAGTACCTGGAAGAGGCAGGCGTTGACTTCCAGTTCGGTACAGAAGTGACCAATGTGGTATTTGATTTCAAGAACGGGAAGAAAATCGCCACTGCCATTGAGTGTAAAGTAAACGGCAAAGAAAGCGGTATTCTCCTGACCGAAAACGATCTGGTATTCGTCACAAACGGAAGCTGTACGGAAGGAACTATCTACGGCGATCAGAACCATGCCCCCAACGGAGACGCCGAGATCCGTACCAGCGGCTGCTGGAGCCTTTGGAAAAATATTGCTAAACAGGATCCGTCTTTTGGCCGGCCGGAAAAGTTCTGTTCGGATATATCCAAGACTAACTGGGAATCCGCTACCATCACCACCCTTGACGGCAAGATCCTTCCCTATATTACCAATATCTGCCAGAGAGATCCCAGAAGCGGCAATGTAGTCACCGGCGGTATTGTCAGCTGTAAGGATTCTAACTGGCTGTTAAGCTGGACCATTAACCGTCAGGGACAGTTTAAAGAACAGGATCCGGAAAAAGTCTGCGTTTGGGTATACGGGCTGTTTACAGATGTTCCCGGCAATTTCATCAAAAAGCCTATGAAAGAATGTACGGGCAAAGAGATCACAGAGGAATGGCTGTACCATATGGGCGTTCCTACAGAACAGATTCCGGATCTGGCAGAAAACAGCGCTGTCTGCGTTCCCACCATGATGCCCTATATCACCGCATTCTTTATGCCCAGGACCAAGGGTGACCGCCCGGATGTCATCCCTGACGGCTGTGTAAACTTTGCCTTTTTAGGACAATTTGCCGATACTCCCAGAGATACGGTCTTTACCACGGAATATTCTGTACGGACTGCAATGGAAGCCGTTTACGGGCTTCTGGGCGTAGACAGAGGCGTGCCGGAGGTCTGGGGCAGCGTTTATGATATTCGTGCCCTTTTAGACAGCTCCGTAAAGTTGATGGACGGAAAATCTCCTCTGGATATTCAGCTTCCCGGTCCCCTAAATGCACTGAAAAAGCCCCTGCTGAAAACCATACAGGGAACTGTTGTAGAAAAAGTCTTAAAGGATCATCATATATTGTGATGATACCAAGGACAAAAACAGGGGCAGCTATCATTCAAGGATAGCTGCCCCGATTTTAATGCATTTTACATCTTCTTTTCTATTATAGCGTAACCCCCTGCTTAAAGATGGCCATATCGTGGAATCCGGCTTCCTCGGCCTTCACCTTCTTACCGGAAGCCACTTCAAGTACATACTCAAACATCTTCTGCGCCAATTCCTCCTTCGTCATATCCTCCACCATGCGGCCTGCATTAAAATCGATCCAGTTATCCTTATGTCCGGCCAGCTTAGAATTGCTGGAAATCTTTACCGTGGGCACCGGAGAGGCAAAAGGCGTCCCCCGCCCTGTGGTAAACAGTACAATATGCGCGCCGGACAGAGCCAGTGCGGTAGAAGCTACCAGATCATTTCCCGGTGCGGAAAGCAGGTTTAATCCTTTATTTTTTACCGGCTCGGTATAGGCCAGAACCCCCTTAACCGGAGCGCTTCCCGACTTCTGGGTACAGCCTAAAGACTTGTCTTCCAGAGTGGAAATGCCTCCCTTCTTATTTCCCGGCGACGGGTTCTCATAAATGGTCTGATCATGTCTGGTAAAGTAATTCTTAAAATCATTGATTAAGTTTACCGTCTTATCAAACAGCTCCGGGGTCTCACACCGGTTCATTAAAATGGTTTCCGCGCCAAACATCTCCGGCACCTCGGTCAGGATAGTAGTTCCTCCTTTAGATACCAGGATATCCGAAAAAGCCCCTACCACCGGGTTGGCCGTAATGCCGGAAAGCCCGTCGGAACCGCCGCACTTCATGCCGATAATCAGCTCACTGGCATCTATCTTCTCTCTGGAAAAAGCTCCTGCATAGGCGGCCAGTTCCTCCAGCAGTTCCATAGCGGCTTCCTGCTCATCCTCTACATCCTGGCACTGTAAAAACTTTACTCTCTGAGGATCGTATTCCCCGATGTACTCCATCAGCACCGGAATATTGCTGTTTTCGCAGCCCAATCCCAGCACCAGTACGCCGCCTGCATTGGGATGCCGAATCATGTCGGCCAGGGCCTTTCTGGTATTTTCCTGATCATCTCCCATCTGGGAGCAGCCGTAAGGGTGAGGGAAGGCAATTACTTCCTCAATATTGCCGCCTACAAACTTTTGGGCCTGTTTCTCCAGGGCTTTTGCGATGGAATTTACGCAGCCAACTGTAGGGATAATCCAAATCTCGTTGCGGACGCCTACCTTGCCATCCGCCCGCCGGTATCCGTCAAAATATGCGTGTTCCGTCTCCTTAAAAGCAGAATCCACTGGTTCGTAAGTATAAGAAAGCAGATCTCCCAAAGCAGTCTTAATGTTATGGACATGAACCCACTGGCCCTGGCTAATGGCCTCTTTGGCATGGCCAATACGAAATCCGTACTTTACCACATCCTCCCCTTCCCCAATGGCCTTTAAAGCAAATTTGTGTCCCTGGGGAATTTCTTCCAATGTGGTCACCTGGACAGCGCCTACCTGCAGCGTTTCACCCTGTGCAATGGGGCGCAGCGCAACCGCAACGTTGTCCTTTTCATTAATTTTGACAAAATCCTGCATATCCCTTTTCTCCTATCCTTTTCCAATTTGGCTTTTGGCATTAAATTGTAAGCACTTACAATCATTTTACTGAATCCCCATGAAAAAGTCAATAAAAAAATCCGGAAAAACGTGTCGCCAATTCCTTTTTCGGTCACTTCGTAACAAAAGCTCTTGCATTATTTATTGAATATGGGTATAATATCAATAGGTTGTAAGTACTTACAGCCATTTGCCTTTGGGAGGTACTTGCATGAATATTTACGATGTTTCCAACCGGGCCGGCGTTTCCATTGCCACAGTCTCCCGGGTTTTAAACGGAAACCCCAATGTCAGCGAAAAAACCCGAGCCAAAGTGCTGTCGGTTATGGATGAACTGGGCTATACCCCCAATATCTTTGCCAGAGGCCTGGGACTCAATACCATGAAAACCATCGGCATTATGTGCTCCGATTCTTCAGACCTGTATCTGGCCAATGCTATCTACTTTTTGGAGCGGGAGCTCCGAAGAGGCGGCTATGACTCCATTTTGTGCTGTACCGGTACGGATCTGGAGACCAAGCAAAAGTATTTTGACCTGCTGCGTTCCAAACGGGTGGATGCCATTATCTTGGCCGGTTCTAAGTTCGTGGAGATGAGACCCAAGGACAATGCCTATCTCATTGATGCCGGGAAGGAATTTCCCTTGATGCTGGTCAACGGCTATTTAGAAGGGCCGGGCATTTACTCCACTCTCTGTGATGACCGGGCGGCTGTTTTTGAGGCGGCTTCCAAACTTATTGAATCCGGCAAAAGGAACATTCTCTATCTCTACACCAGCCATTCCTACAGCGGATTAAATAAGCTGCAGGGCTATAAAGATGCGTTAAATGCCGCCGGTATTTTGGTACGGGAGGAATACATCCACCAGTGTCCTAAAAATATTACCGCGGCCCGGGAACTTTGTTCCAGGCTTTTTGAGGGCGGGCTGGTATTTGACGGATGTTTGACTTCCGATGACTCTCTGGCCGTGGGAGCGGTAAAGTTTGCCCACCGGGCAGGCATCGCCGTTCCGGAGCAGCTTTCTGTCATCGGCTACAACAATTCCATCCTTGCCCAATCCTCTTACCCGGAACTTACTTCCATAGACAGCAAGGTGGAAGCTCTGTGTATCACCACCGTCAATACCCTGATGGGCATATTTAACGGCGCCAATGTTCCCACCAGAACCACCATCTCCGCTGACCTGATTATACGGGAAACTACAAATTTTTAACATTTTCATTTTAAGGAGGAGCACCACATGAAACCATTTATGGACAAAGACTTTTTACTGAACACCGACATGGCTAAAACCCTGTACCATGACTTTGCAGAGGGAATGCCTATTGTGGACTATCACTGCCATATCAATCCCCAGGAGATCTGCGAAGATCGCAAGTTCGATACCATTACCCAGGTCTGGTTAGGGGGCGACCATTACAAATGGCGCCAGATGCGTTCCAACGGCGTAGATGAGAAATTCATCACCGGAGATGCTTCTGACAGAGAAAAGTTCCAGAAGTGGGCGGAAACCATGCCCAAGCTTATCGGCAACCCCTTATATCACTGGAGCCATTTAGAGCTTCGCCGGTATTTCGGTTATGAAGGCTATTTAAACGGCGATACTGCTGAGGAAGTCTGGAACCTGTGCAACGACAAACTGCAAAATGATCCGTCCATGACCGTCCGGGGCCTGATCCGCCGCTACAATGTAAAGCTGATCTGCACCACCGATGACCCGGTTGATTCTTTAGAGTGGCATGAGAAAATCGCCGCTGACCCGACCTGCAGGGATATTAAGGTGCTTCCCGCATGGCGTCCCGACAAAGCGATGAACGTAGAAAAGCCCACCTACGGCCAGTATATTGATCAATTATCTGAGGTAAGCGGGGTGGAGATCAAGGACTTTGCTTCTTTAAAGGAAGCGCTGAAAGTCCGCATGTCTTACTTTGCCCAAAAGGGCTGCAATGTGTCTGACCATGCTTTAGAGTATGTGATGTATGTTCCCGCTAATGACGCTGAGATCGATGCAGTTATGGCAAAAAGCTTAAGCGGACAGGCCGTTACCAGAGAAGAAGAATTAAAATACAAAACTGCATTTATGCTGTTCGTTGCCAGGGAATACAATCGGATGGGCTGGATTATGCAGCTCCACTATGGCTGCAAACGTGACAACAATGCCATGATGTTTGAAAAGCTTGGCCCGGATACCGGCTTTGACTGTATCAACAATTATGCCCCCAGCGCACAGATGGCAGACTTCTTAAACGCTTTAAGCGCAACGAATGAAGTGCCCAAGACCATTATCTACTCCTTAAATCCCAATGACAATGCGGCTATCGGCACCATCTTAGGCTGCTTCCAGAGCGCTCCCGCTGGCCGTATCCAACAGGGCTCTGCATGGTGGTTCAATGATCACAAGACCGGCATGCTGGATCAGATGACCAGTCTGGCAAACTTAGGCTGCCTTGGCAACTTTATCGGAATGCTCACCGACTCCAGAAGCTTTTTGTCTTACACCAGACATGAGTATTTCCGAAGAATCGCCTGCCAGTTAATCGGCGGCTGGGTTGACAACGGAGAGTATCCCGCTGACATGAAGGCTTTAGAAGAAATTATTAAGGGAATCTCTTACAATAATGTAATCCGGTATTTTGGATTTGAGATTTAATCACAACATAGAAAAAAATTTTAACCGATAGTGTAAAATAGTTTGTGTCTCTAAAAAATATGGGGCTATCGCTGAATTACGTTTCAGGACAGCCCCTATTTTTATGCTGGCTACTTAGGAACAGATTATACAGATTATTTCATAACCTCCTCAAAAGCTGGTATGAAGAATCCCGGGGTGATGTTCCCAGCGAATGCAGAGCCCCTCCAGATCATGCAACCAATTCCAGCTCGGCTTCTGACAGTTCTTCCTTGATATGACGCTCTTCTTCATCACGAAGTTCTTCCATCAATTTCAGAAGTTTTTCGTAAAAATCATCGTTCTGAGAACCACCAGCATTGTATTCATCGATAATATTTCTGAAACGCTCAGCAAATTTTGCGCGTGTTGTGTTTCGTCTGAGCATTTTTTGAAGTTTCTCTTCAATATGCCTTCGAAGGTTGGCGATTTCAAGATTTTTGTTTTTAATCTTCTTAAAATTTGCTCTTAACTCATCCATATCGAGTTTTGAGAGTTCTAGTTCTTTGCCGGTCTCAGTGATGGTATATTTCTTTGCGTCAGCAGCCGTAATAACGCTTTGATCAAGCAGTTCATTGATTTTAGCCTGTGCCGATTTTTTCGGTACGAATCTTACTTTTGATATCATCGTTGCCAACAATAATATTTGCGTAATCTTGAAATAGAGATAGATTTTTAAACGTATCTCCATTCTCAACAACCTTATTGAGATCCACATCATGGCTCAGACAAAATGTATTTATAAGGTTTATTGTTTCCTTTAACTGCCCTAACAGTTTATCAATGTTTTTAACAGGCATTAAGTCTCCATCATTGGATGCATAATCTGCCAATGCACGTTTCAGATATTTGAACACATCCAAATAGTCGATAATTAAACCACTCTCTTTGCCGTTATACACACGGTTAGCGCGAGCAATTGTCTGCATCAATGTATGGCCTTTCATGGGCTTATCTAAGTACAACGTAGAAACTGACGGTGCATCAAATCCAGTAAGCCACATAGCGCATACAAAAACCAACTGCAAGGGATTATCAGGATCCTTAAAATTATCCTCAATATCAAAACCATTCTCGTCCACCTTATTCATACGGTCACGATGTGACTTTATGGATAATCCCTCTGCTGCAAATTTGGTTTCTTCATCCTCTTCCTTACTAATGACAACTGCCATCTCAACCTTTCGCATATAGTCAACAATATCTTTCAGACGCAGCTTTTCTTCTGTATCCTCTGTCTTGCTGATTTGTGCGTTAAGCTTTTTTATCTCCTCTCTCCAATAATAATTTACTTTGTCGTACATTTTAACAGCAGTAAATTTATCTACAGAAATGACCATGCCTTTGCCACGGAATCCACGGCGCGGGAAGTGATAAACAATGTGCTGTGCAATGGCGTCCGGACGATCATCACGTTTAATCACCTCCAGTTCTCTTGCATAGTGGTTTTCCAAACGCTGTTGCTCGGCATCAGTCAAGTTTTCTCCTTCCAGAATTTCTGCAAAGTCAGAATCGAGAAAATCATTCTGCAATTCTACTTCCGGTACACGTTTGACATAGTAAAGCGGAACGGTAGCGTTATCCTTAATTGATTCAGCAAAATTATATTCGCTGACATAGTCGCCAAACCATGCATTGGTCAATCGCTTAGAACCCAGCAGCGGTGTTCCTGTAAAAGCGAGGAATTGAGCATTGGGCAAACCTACACGCATATTTTCCGCCAGGTCTTTATACTGTGTGCGATGGGCCTCATCAGCGTATTGTCAATAGGGACAATCAATTTTTTCTAAAGAATTTTTGTAACAGTTCAGCCTTGCGAAGATTCAAAGTAAAAAATGTGTTGAAAGCTTGTTTTCATAAGAATTTTTTACTTTGAATCTTCATAAGGCGGACGTCTCACGCTTCTTGTCCGCGTACTGCGAGCAAGAAGATGCAAGGCTGAACTGTTACGAATTTTTCACTACCATTCAATTTGGTCTTGACTTATTCAAAAGCCGTTCTTTATTTCAGATAATTTACGCCTAGCAGCCTCATCATTACCTTCCAAATCGTAAAATTCCCATGATGGAATCATCCGTATTCTTCCCTCA
>JAETNT010000170.1 GCA_021772025.1 Enterocloster bolteae
GTTGCGGTAAAAAATGACGATATCGCCTTTTTTCGGGTTTGCATGCTTGGTAAACTTGTTTCCCAGATCCGGGCAGTATACATAAGGCCAGTGCTTCAGAAGCTTCCTGGCTGCTGCCAGACCAAAAGCTTTTTCAAAACACCAGGACACAAATCCTGCGCACCATGGCTGTGCCTGATAAGACGGAGCAATGTCTCTCCAATACTTTGTATAATTACCGCTGCCTGCGTTGGCCGTCTTGCTGTCCAACTGACTGTTGGATCTCTTTTCCAGATATCCGATCTCTTCTTCTGCAATTCCGATTACTGCGTTAATTGCTTCTGCTGCTGTCATACCGGTTTCCTCCTCTGTTTTATAATCTTTATAAAATACATTCCGATCAACCTTTGTTCCAATTCCCGGAATCGTTGCCTTGCTGGAATACTGCCAGCCTATACCAAAATCAGGCCGGAGACGTTCCTGCAGCGTTCCATTGTCATTGTCAGGATATCTGGCAATCCAGCAGTCATATTTTTTCAAAGCTTTTGTCAATACATTCTGATACCAGTCCAGGTTGCAGTAGATCCCGCCCTGATATCCCGCTGCCTGAATTTTCTTCAGGAATGCCAGGGCGATCTTTTCCACTGCTGCACTTCCAAGCTTCCTTTGTTCAGACCATTCCAGATCATAAAATACCGGGAAATTAAGTCGGCGCTTGTTCAGGACTTTCAGTACGCTCTCCGCTTCCTGCTCCGCCTGTGCTGTACTTTTGGCATAGCTGTATTTGTACACCCCAACCGGGATCCCATGCTGCGTACAGCCTTTGTAGTTCTGCTCAAAGGTGCTGTCTGTTTTATTTCCCTTTTCCGTGATCCGCAGGATTACAAATCCCATTCCATAATCCGCTACTGTCTGCCAGTCAATGTTTCCATTCCACGCCGATATATCAATTCCTTTAATTTCCATTGATTCTGCCTCCTATTAAAAAGAGGGCGATCACTCGCCCTCTGAATTATTAATCTTTTTATCTGCCACTTCCAAACCTTTTATCAGGATGTTTGGTACATTAAATCCAGCCTCGACAAAATTCTCGCAGATAGACCGGATCTCATTTACCAAAAGGGATGCCAATACAAACCATCCCAATAACGTTGTAATCTGTAAATCAATATGCAGCACCGTTCCGATCTCGATAAATACTGCACTCGCCCCGAAGGCCACCGCGATCATAAGCCAGTATCCCAGTTTTTTCAGGACGCCTTTCCATCCGGCCATAGAGTTTTCTTTGTGCATCATGCGGCTTTTCATCCAGCCGGTGAGCCAGTCCGCCACATTAAATCCTAAAAACAGCGCAAAGAGAAGCCAGTGCTCTCCAAAAATATATGTAAGTACCGCCACTACGGATCCTACCAAAGCATTATAAGTATCAATCACTTTCATATTTTTCCCTTTCCCGGCGGGCATTGCGCCGGCGCAAATTTAAGTATTAAAAAAAGACCTCTACGGTCTGTCTCTGATTGCCATATTGTATTCCTCCTGTAAATCTGCTTTT
>JAETNT010000171.1 GCA_021772025.1 Enterocloster bolteae
CAGACTGTAGACAAAGCACTTCTTGCATTCCTTAAGCCAGAAGTGCTTTCCTTGTTTTAGGTACAAAAACTGTATATATAAATTTGTCCAAAATATAGGTTGCCCCTATTAGCCCTTTCTTGGCTTTCACCTTTGCCAGTTTCTTTAAATTCATGCAGGCAAATGTCAGCCCCACTTTCATTTCCATTCGGGCTTTCCCTATCATTTGCGTATACCGGAATCCATGGTTCTCTTTTGCTGTTCCGAAGATCCTCTCTATCGTTTCTTTTCGTAAATCGTATAATTCTTTCATTCCTACTGTATGACGGATATCTTCGCAAAGCTCCATGTATGACTCCCATATATGACGGCTAACTACTTTCACATGCTCTTTGCTTTCCGTACACTGTAAAAGATTTGGGCATCCCTCGCAAACAGCTCCGCAGCTTTTATATTCTCTATATCCGGCACGGTTCGTTGTGCTGTATGACAGCAGTTCGTTATTCGGACAGATGTAGCAGTCATAATACTCATCATACACGTACTCATATTTCCGGTAAAACCCTTCTTTCGTCATTGGCCGTTTATAAGGAAAAACAGGAGTGATTCCCTCGTCAATAAGCAGCTTGGCTATGGCCGGTGTTTTGTATGCCGCATCTGCCGTCAGCCTTTTAATGCACAGACCCTTTAGCTTGTCATACAAAGCCTTAAACGTCCTGCTGTCATGGAGGTTTCCCGGATGTACGCTGTAGCCCAGTATCCAGCCGTTCTTATCACAGGCGGTCTGTATGCCATAGGCAAATACATTTTTATGTTCGCCCTTGCGAAACCATCCGCTTTCCGGATCGGAAGTGCTCGCCTTAACCATTTTTTCTTCTTTCCCTCCCGTGCCGGGGGCTGGCGGCTCATTATGGTCCTCTTCTTTTTCTTTTAACGGCTTCTTTCCATGTGCCTCACGGTCCTCATTGATTTCCTTTTTCAAGAGTTCCTCAAAAAACAATGCTTCTTCATGAGCGATGCGTTTCTGCACCTTTTTATTGTTTGCCCGTGCTTTTACATGGGTCGCATCCACAAAAACCTCACTGGGATCTACCAGCTTGAATTTATAGCATTCCTGCAGAATTCGGGAAAATATCTGTTCAAAAAGGTCGGTGTCCTTGAATCTTCGGGTATAGTTCTTGCCGAATGTGGAGAAATGGGGAACCTTGTCCATCATCTCTAGCCCAAGGAACCAGCGGTAGGCCACGTTTACTTCTATTTCCTTTATCGTCTGCCGCATGCTTTTGATGCCATATAGATACTGGATAAAGGGGATTTTTATCAGTAGAACGGGGTCCGTGCTGGGACGTCCATTATCAGGGCTGTATTTATCAGCGACCAATTCATAAATAAAACTCCAGTCAATGGCCTTGTCAATCATTCTCAGGAGATGATCCTGAGGGACCATGTCATCCATGCAGAACATCTGAAGTTGTTCTCTTTTCTTATCCGCATTCTGTGTCATCATAAAAGCATCCCCCCTGTTTTGATACTTCTATTATA
>JAETNT010000008.1 GCA_021772025.1 Enterocloster bolteae
CTTCCTTCGGATTCCACCTCACGATGGACACCCTTGCCTTCGACTATATCCTTCCCGCTACCGGGCGGATTCGGGTCTTGCACCCGTTAGAAACGTGCGCCGCCAGGCGCACTAAAGTAAAAAGCAGCCGCCCCAAAAATAGAGGCGGCTGAAATGGCTCTTTGATTACTTTTTGTTGGTGTAGCCAAAGAAGAAGTATCCAAGAGGAGTATAGTACATGCCCTCAATGTCATCTGCCAGCATATAGGGCTGGGTGTAGAAGTAGATGGGAGCCAAGACAGAATCTTCTCCAATTAGAATATCCTCTGCCTTGTGGAATGCTTCCATACGCTCTTCTGGTACGCTGGTAGCCTTTGCAGCATCAAGCAATGCATCATATTCCGGATTGGAATACTGAGCATCGTTATTGCCGCCATCGGTATACCACATATCAATGAAGGAGCAGGGATCGTTGTAGTCAGCGATCCACCCGTTGCGGGCGATCTGGTACTGGCCCTGTTTCCGGCTCTCTAAGAATACGTTCCAGTCCTGATTGCTCAGGGTGACATTTACGCCTAATACTTCCTGCCACATGCTCTGTAAAGCCTCACCGATTGCTTTGTGCTTGTCGTTGGTATTGTACATATACTCGACAGTGGGGAAGCCTTCGCCATTCTGATAGCCTGCCTCTGCTAACAGAGCGCGGGCTTCTTCACAGTTCTTCTCATAATCCTCAGGAGCAACGCTGTAGTAGTCACCGCCTACGGTACGGAAGTCATCTCCTGCGGGATCGGCATCATTAACGCCTGCGGGAACATAGCCGGTTGCAGGAAGCTCGCCGGACTGGGAAACGTTCTCTACAATATAGTTTCTGTCAATAGCCAGAGAAAATGCCTTGCGGATTAACGGATCCTTAAATACTTCATCCTCTGTGTTGAAGCATACATAGTAGCAGCCAATGTAATCCTCAATGGTAATATCGCCGGAAGCAATGTAATTTGCGATCTCATCTGTCGGGAAGTTCTCAATGAAATCCAGCTCGCCGCTGTTGTAAGCAGCCAAGATAGCGTTATCATCGTCTAACAGGGTAAACTTAATGCTGTCCGGACCCAGCATCTCATAATTGTAATAATTCTCATTCTTTACCGCATTGATGTACGCATTGTGAGACCACTCCTGCATCTTATAGGGGCCGTTGCCGATGTAAGTTGCCACGTCATAGGTCCACTCCTCGTTGCCCTCTACAATATCCTGACGAACCGGGAAGGTTGCGGGGAATGCCATGATTTCCTCAAAATAGGGGCAGTCATAAGATAATACGATTTCCAGAGTCTTATCATCAATCGCCTTGATTGCTAGGGTATCCTTATCTGCCGTTCCGGCAGCAACCTCTGCATAACCCTTTACCATATCGATCATATAGCAATAGTCAGCAGCGGTATCCGGGCTGGCCAAGCGCTTCCAGCTATATTCAAAATCTCCTGCGGTTACAGGCTTGCCGTCAGACCATGTGATTCCGTCACGCATGGTAAAGGTATAGGTAACCGTGCCGTCATCATTTACAACTTTTTCCCAGGACTCAGCCTGACCAGGAGCGGTTTTGGCCTTGCCGTTTCCGTCGTCTTCCCACTTAACCAAGCCTTCAAAGAAATGATTGATCATAATTGCGCCGTCTACAGCAGAGTTTAATGCCGGGTCAATAGCCTGAGGCTCGGAAGCCAGGCACACTGCCAAGTTAAACTCTCCATTTGTCTCTTCTGCCTTTGGGGCCTCAGTGGTCTCGGCAGCCGCTGCTGCTGTGGTCTCTGCAGGAGCCGCAGTGGTAGCAGGGGGGGTACTGCTCTGTCCGCAGGCTGCCAAGGAAACTGCCATTGCAGAAGCCAGAGCCAGAGACATGATTTTCTTTGCTTTTCTCATAATTATTCCTCCTTTTTTCTTCTCCCTGTTTCAGGGAAAGCTTGTATCGCAACGCTTCTTAAATTTCTGTCTGTCAGATTTTCAGAAGCGATGGTACCTGGATCTTTTGTGTCGTCTACTTGTCCAACAGATGACATGCTGCCCAGTGCCCCGGCTCATGCTCTTTAAACTTAGGCATCTCCTGTCTGCACTTTTCCATGGCATAGGGACATCTGGTATGGAACCGGCATCCGCTGGGCGGATTAATGGGGCTGGGAATATCCCCTTCCAGTACAATCCGGCTGCGGCTTCGGCTGATCTGTGGATCCGGCACCGGAACCGCTGACAAAAGGGTCTTGGTATAAGGATGGATGGGGTTCCGGTTTAACTCATAGCTTTCCCCCAGCTCCACCAGAGAGCCCAGATACATAACGCCGATTCGGCTGGAAATATGGCGCACAACTGACAAGTCATGAGCAATAAACAGGTAGGTAAGGCCCATCTCCTGCTGCATGTCCTCCAACATATTTACAACCTGAGACTGAATAGAAACATCCAAAGCGGAAATCGGCTCGTCACAGACAATAAACTCCGGTTTCACCGCCAAGGCCCGGGCAATCCCCACCCGCTGCTGCTGACCGCCAGAGAATTCATGAGGATAGCGGTTGGCATGCTCTGTATTGAGTCCTACCCGGCGCAGCAGTTCTTTAATCATATCGGTTCTGTCCTGCTTACTGGCAGCCAGTTTATGAATATCAATAGCCTCGCCTATAATTTCCCCAACAGTCATACGAGGATCCAATGATGCGGAAGGATCCTGAAAAATAATCTGCATTTTCCGTCTGTAGGGAAGCATATTCACTGTCTTGGCTTTTCCCAGAGGCTTGCCGTCCTCCCCCAGAGGATTCTCATAAATAGGAGTCCCGTCATAAATAATACTGCCTCCCGTAGGCTCGTGAAGCCGAAGAATTGTTCTTCCCAAGGTGGTTTTTCCGCACCCTGACTCACCTACCAGCCCTAGGGTCTCCCCTTTTTTAATAAAGAAAGATACATCTTGTACCGCCTGGACTCCAGGCCCTTTAATTCCTTTTATATGAAAATATTTTCTTAAATTCTTGATTTCAAGGAGAATCTTCTCGTCACTATTCATTCACTTTTTCCTCCTTGTTTAACTGTTCCTGCACCCGCAGCCAGCAGGCAGAGCGATGATTCTCTCCTACCTCCACATAGGGGGGCATCTTTTTCAAGCAGATCTTCATGCACTGCTCACACCTGGGGGCAAAAGGACATCCCTCCGGAGGATTCAGCATATCCACCGGAGTTCCTTCAATGGGAATCAGCCGCTCATAGCTCTCCGCATCTACACGGGGCATAGAACGAAGCAGTCCCTTGGTATAAGGATGAGCCGGGCTATAAAAAATATCATCCACCGGCCCTTGCTCTACCATCTTTCCCGCATACATAACCGATACTTTGTCGCAGATATCCGCTACCACGCCTAAATTGTGGGTGATAAAAATAATACCCATTTTAGTCTTTTTCTGCAATGCCTTCATCAGCTCCAGGATCTGAGCTTGAATCGTAACGTCAAGGGCTGTAGTGGGCTCATCGGCAATCAAAAGCTGAGGGTGACAAATCAGCCCCATAGCAATCATAACCCGCTGACGCATACCTCCGGAAAATTCATGGGGATACTGCTTCATCCGCTTTTCCACGTTATTAATTCCCACCAGTTCCATCATCTCCATTGCCCGCTTCTCTGCATTCTCTTTGGAAATGGATTTATCGTGGGCCCTGAGGGCCTCCACCAGCTGATTTCCAATGGTATAGACAGGATTTAAACAGGTCATAGGATTCTGGAAAATCATCGCCACTTTATTTCCGCGGAAAGAGGTCATCTCCTCCTTGGAAAAGCTTAATACATCCTGCCCTTCAAACGTAATGGAACCGCCAATTACCTTGCCGGGGGACTGCAAAAGCCCCATGATGGAATATGCCTCCACACTCTTTCCGGAACCGGACTCGCCTACTACTCCCATAACCTCGCCGTAATTCAAATCGTAGGAAATTCCTCCTACAGCTTTAACCTCTCCTGCCGGAGTAAAGAAGGAAACATGCAGGTCTCTTACTTCCAATAACTTTTTATTTTCTTTTGATTCAGCCATTCAAGTCTCCTCCTTTCTATTTCTTCAGCTTGGGATCCAGAGCATCTCTAAGGCCGTCGCCAAAAAGATTAAATGCCAAGATCATCGTGGACAGCACCGCTGCCGGAATAATCAGACGGTAAGTATAAGTGTACATACCGCTCAAAGCATCCGTAGCCATAGAGCCCAAACTGGGAAGGGGAGCGGACACACCTACTCCCAAGTAGGATAAAAAGGACTCCAGGAAAATTGCAGACGGAATTTGTAAACAAGTAGTTACAACAATCTGACCGATACAGTTAGGAAGCAAATGGCTGCGGATAATCCGGCCTCCTGAGGCTCCCAAGGCTCTTGCCGCAGTTACATACTCCTGCTCTTTTAGCTGAAGCACCTGTCCGCGGATAATCCGGCTCATGGTTACCCAGTAAAGCATACCAAATGCGATAAAAAGAGAAATCAGGTTAGGGCCCAAAATTCCCACAAAGGATTTTAAGGGACCGCTTCCCGAATTGACATATTCAGTTAAAATCGGTTTTAATGCTGTGGCAATCAAAAGGACTACCAGCATTTCCGGAACCGAATAAATCAGCTCCACAATCCGCTGCATCACCGCATCCACCTTACCGCCGCAGTATCCGGAAATAGAGCCGTATACCGCCCCGATTAGCAAAACTAAAAGCGCGGCGCAGATGCCGACAGACATGGAAACCCTGGCTCCATACATAACACGAACCAAAATATCACGACCATACATATCCGTACCAAAAACATGAGGAAATACATTTTCTCCGGCGGCCTTGCTCTCCAGCTCCGCCTTGGAATACCCAAAAATGCGGCGTTTGATCCCAAGCTCTTTGCGAAGGGCTTCCGGATCCACCTCTTCGGCACTGCCTGCACTTTGAGTAGATACCTTGGCCTGAGCCCGGATCTTTGCCTTATCCACATTGGACAGCTTTTCTCCTCTGGCGGCAGCTTCTTCCTCCGCCTTGGCAATCATTTCATCTACACTCAAAACCTCTGTCTGGGTTCTGGCTGCTATCTCTGCGTCCAAACGATTCTGATCTTCAAGGGCATAGTGGAAAGGATGCAGATTTTCTGCGCCTTTATTAAACTCATCATATCCATAAGGCATCAAATAAGGCCCTACAAAAGCGAACAGGAACAAAAAGATTACCACACCCAGTGCAACCATTGCCACCGTATTCTGCTTTAATCTTCTCCAGGCATCCTTCCAGTAAGATACACTGGCCCGCTCCTGGATAAAGTCTTCCTTTTCACTCTGACTGGCCGGTTCAAAATCTGATGCCGTCAAACTATTTAAATCCAGCATAGACTCAATATCCGGCTGAAGGGAAACAGGACAGCGTTTCATTTTCTTCTCTCTTGCCATACTTATTTTCCCCCTTTCGTCAGATTGATTCTGGGATCTGCCACTTTATATAGCAGATCTACTACAGCATTCATCAAAATAATAAAGGTAGCCAGAAAAATAGTAGTACCCATAATAACCGGATAGTCCCGGTTCTGAATAGACTGAACAAAATAACGTCCCAATCCGGGAATAGAAAATACACTCTCTACAACGAAACCGCCGCACAGAGTAAATGCTACCTGGGGACCTAGATAAGTGATAACCGGAATCAAAGCGTTTCTTAATGCATGCTTAAAAATAATCTTTCCATTTTTCAGGCCTTTTGCACGGGCAGTCTTAATATACTCCTGATTCAAGGAGTCCAGCATAGCAGAGCGGGTCTGACGCGCCGTATAGCACATGGGATAAAAGCCTAAAGCAAAACAGGGGAGCACATAAGAACGCCATCCTGCTGCCGGATCAAAAATCGTAGGAAAGAGTTTAAAAGACGCAATACCGCCTGCCAGGGTTACCAGCAGGATGGATGCCACTACAAAGCTGGGGGTGGAAATTCCCAAAGTACAAACTACTCGGAGAATACTGTCCGTAAGCTTTCCTCTCTTAAATGCTGCCAAGCAGCCTAACGGAACCCCTACCAAAACAGCCCAGCTAAGGGCCAAAGCGCCTACCTTAGCCGAAACAGGGAACATTTCTAAAATAATATTCATAACCGCACGGTTTTTCTGCATTTTTAAAGATACGCCAAAGTCGCCGTGAAGCAGGTTTTTCAAATAAATTCCCAGCTGTACAATAACCGGCTTGTCCAGTCCGTACTTCGCGTTCAAAGCCGCCAGCGTAGCTTCTGACGGGTTTTTCTCACTGAGCCAGGGACTTCCCGGAACTGCATTCATCAGCAAGAATGTAATGCAGGTTACTAAAAAAATCGTAACAACTGCCATTCCAAGTCTCTTTGCAAAATATTTGCCCATTTTATCACACCTTAATTTTTACTTATGAAAATGCCTAAGCCTGGCTACCGCCTGTTTTTTCGTCTTGTCTCCTTCATTTCCAGAGATTGTCAGGCCGATAAAGACATTTGTTTTCGTAGAAAGCACAAATTGCTGCTAAAAAGCGGGGGTGTCGCAACATGAAACAAGGCAATTTCTGTTATCGTCTTGCGGCATCCCCTTTTAAATCTTCTTATTTATATGGCAGGATTATTTTCCCATCTGCTTTGCAACTTCCTCTGCGAAGTTCTCTTCTTTCTTCTCCATACCTTCGCCGGTCTCAAAGCGTACGAATTTCTTAACTGTAATCTTGGCACCGTTTGCCTTTGCAACTTCCTCAACATACTTGGCAACGGTCTGCTTGCCGTCCTCGGCTTTTACATATACCTGATCTAACAGGCAGATTTCTTTTAATTCCTTGTTGATACGGCCCATTACCATGCCGTCAATAATCTTATCATTGGCATCCGGCTTCTCATTTCTTGCTGCTGCAGCAAGGATTTCTTTCTCTTTCTCAATATAGTCAGAATCCACTTCATTTCTGCTGGTATATAAAGGCTTTAAAGCAGCAGCCTGCATTGCTACATTCTTAGCCATCTCCTTGATTGCATCATTTACAACATCTGTCTCAACATCTACTAAAACACCGATTTTTCCACCTGCGTGAATGTAGGAAGCGACGAAACCGTTCTGCTCCTCCAGGCGCTCAAATCTTCTGATATTCATATTTTCGCCAATCACTGCAATTTGAGCAGCCAGGGCTTCCTTAACCGTTAGCGTTTCATCCTTTGCCCATTTTTCAGCAAAGAAGGCATCCATATCTGCTGCGGAGCTATTTAATGCCTGTGCGGCAACATCTGCCACATAGCCCCTGAACACTTCGTTCTTTGCAACAAAATCGGTTTCCGCATTCACTTCTACTACAACTGCCTTCTTATTGTCCTCGCTTACTAAAGTAAAGGCAATCCCTTCTGCAGCGATTCTGCCAGCCTTCTTCTGGGCGGAAGCAAGTCCTTTTTCTCTTAAGAACTCTACTGCCTTATCCATATCTCCATCGGTTGCAGCCAGCGCCTTCTTGCAATCCATCATACCTGCGCCGGTCATCTCTCTTAATTCCTTTACCATTGCTGCCGTAACTGCTGCCATTTTTAATTCCTCCATCTCTATTTGCTATAAACATTCGCCGCCTTAATAGACGGCTCAAATTTAGGGTTGCTGTGTACCGGCGGCACACAGCAACAATCATAATCCAATCCAGCAAAGCATGTTACCAGAATGCTTACCGGATACTTCGTAAAAAAAGATGCTTCAACCTGTATCTTCCAACCGGCCGAAGCATCAGTCATTCAAATTAAGCCTCTACATTCTCGTCTGCTTCGATTTCGCCGGCTGCTTCCATATCTGCAACAGCCTCGCCCTGATTTGCCTCAATCACTGCGTCAGCCATCTTAGAAACGATTAACTTAACAGCCCTGATAGCGTCATCGTTGCCAGGAATTACATAATCCAGCTCCTCCGGATCACAGTTAGTATCTGCAATGCCGATTAACGGAATACCCAGAGTATGCGCTTCCTGTACGCAGATTCTCTCTTTCTTGGGATCTACTACGAAGATTGCATCCGGAAGTCTCTTCATCTCCTTGATACCGCCTAAATTCTTCTCTAACTTGTCCCATTCCTTCTTTAATTCAATAACTTCCTTCTTAGGCAGAACATCAAAAGTTCCATCCTCCGCCATGGTTTCAATCTGCTTTAACCTTGCGATTCTGCTCTGAATGGTCTTGAAATTGGTCAGCATGCCGCCCAGCCATCTCTCATTTACATAATACATGTTACATCTTTCAGCCTCAGTTTTAATGGCATCCTGAGCCTGCTTCTTGGTTCCGACAAACAAAACAGTGCCGCCGTCTGCCGCAATATCCGCAACTGCCTTATAAGCTTCATCTACCTTGCCTACAGACTTCTGCAAATCGATAATATAAATACCGTTTCTCTCAGTATAAATGTAAGGAGCCATCTTAGGGTTCCATCTTCTTGTCTGATGGCCAAAATGCACACCAGCTTCCAGCAACTGCTTCATAGAAATTACGCTCATGTTTCTACCTCCATTTGGTTTTGAACTTCCGCCTGCATCTTATACTTCCAGGGAAACCTAAAATCCCTTTTTAGGCACCTTCCCAAAGAATCCGCAGACGTGTTTTTTCGTAAGCCATTTTACTATATCATAAGTCACCACGCCATGCAAGTATTTTTTATGCTTTTTAACTCATTTTTATCAATTCTTCCTGCAAAAAAACATAACCAGCAGTCCCTATCATAAAGTCTCTAATAAGAAAACTCCATGATAACGCCTGCCGGTTTTTAATGTTTTATTATACAAAAATGCTTCAATGGCAATTCTTTTCCACTACTTTCCGCCGTCAGTTTTAATTGATTTCAGCTCGTCAAATACCACATCATTTAAAACTTTAATGTAGGTTCCTTTCATACCGGAGGAGCGGGATTCAATAACTCCGGCGCTCTCAAATTTGCGGAGAGCATTTACGATAACAGATCGGGTGATTCCTACCCTGTCCGCAATCTTGCTGGCTACTAAAATGCCTTCATTGCCATCCAATTCTTCAAAAATATGGGTGATTGCTTCCAATTCAGAGAAAGACAGGGTGCTGATAGCAGATTTCACAATTTGAACTTTTCTGCTCTCTTCTGCGTTTTCCTCATTAACGGAACGCATCATCTCCAGACCAACTACTGTGGTTCCGTATTCGCTTACAATAATATCGTCAATATCATACTGGGCATCTGATTTGTACATAAACAGGGTGCCCAGACGCTCCCCTGCAATATCAATAGGAGAAATAATCGCCTGATATTTTCTGACATTTTCTTCGGCAAAACCCAAAGTAGCCAAGTTTACATTTTCTTTTGTGGACAGTACGCTGAGAAGCCGTTCATTAAGCAGCTTATCGACGTAATTTCCTACCTGATCCACAATCAGTTCCTCAATTTCATCGACTCCGGGCCAAATGCTGACGCCAAGGACTTTTCCTTTTTTACTGATTACCAGAATATTGGATAACAAAATTTCACTCAGCACTTTGCAAATATCATTAAATACAAACTTGTGGGTGTTATTGTTATGCAATAACTTATTAATTTTTCTGGTTTTATCCAGCAACTGTACACTCATTTTCCAAAACCTCCTTACTCTGTTTAATTGATTTTCCGAAAAAGCTATTTATTAAGTAAATTGTATCATGTTTATTCAACATTCACAAGAGTTTTTGGAAATTTTTAAATTTTTTAATAAATACTTCTATTTTTATTTAATTTTCTCACGATAGCCGCAGGCTTCACTTGCACACACCCTTTGATTTCCTTTTTCTACCATATAGCCGCCGCATTCCGGACATTTTTCTTTGGAAGGCTTCTGCCAGGACATAAAATCGCATTCCGGATTTGCCTCACAGCCGTAATAGCGGCGTCCTTTCTTAGTCTTTTTAATCACTACTTCTTTGCCGCACTTTGGACAAGGCACTCCTATCTTTTCTAAATAGGGTTTGGTATTTTTACACTCAGGGAATCCTGGACAGGCCAAAAATTTTCCGTGAGGCCCATATTTAATTACCATGTTACGCCCGCAATGGTCACATATTTCTTCTGTCACCTCGTCGGCAATGGTTACGGACTCTAATTCAATTTGTGCATTTTTTACCGCTTCGTCTAAATCCGGATAAAAATTACGCACCACCGTCTTCCATTCCACAGTTCCATCTCCTACTTTGTCCAGCAAATATTCCAGATTGGCAGTAAAGGCAGTGTCTACAATACTGGGAAAGCATTGTTTCATCATACGATTTACCACCTCACCCAGTTCGGTTACATATAGGTTTTTATTCTCTTTCGCCACATAACGCCGGGCCAAAATAGTAGTAATGGTAGGAGCATAGGTACTTGGACGCCCGATCCCCTGTTCTTCCAAAGCTTTGACTAAAGAAGCTTCTGTATAGTGGGACGGAGGCTGAGTAAAATGCTGACTGGGCAACAGCTCCTCCAGCTCAAGTCTCATTCCCGTTTCCAGTCGTTCAAGCAGTAGATTGGCTTCTTCCTTCTCCTCTTCCTGGGTATAAACAGACATAAAGCCATCAAAAGCCAGTTTTGAAGCAGTTGCAGTAAACGCATAGGCTCCGGCACCGATTTTTACGGCAGTGGTCTCATAGCGGGCCGGCCCCATGCGGCTGGCAGCAAATCTCTTCCAGATCAACTGATACAGTCGGAATAAATCTCTTTGCAGAGAATCTTTAATAATTACCGGAGTTAGAGAAATATCCGTAGGACGAATAGCTTCATGGGCATCCTGAATAATCTTTCCGTTCTTTTTTGTTCCTTGTTCAGCTTTTGCCACATACTGGCTTCCATACTGTGCTTCAATGAACTCCCTTGCAGCCAGATCCGCTTCCTCGGCCACACGGGTAGAATCCGTACGCAAATAAGTAATAAGGCCAATAGTTCCATGCCCTTTTACCTCTACGCCTTCATAGAGCTGTTGGGCCAGCCGCATAGTTTTCTGGGTGGAAAAGTTTAAAACCTTGGAAGCCTCCTGCTGTAAAGTGCTGGTAGTAAAAGGAATAGGGGCTTTTTTTATTCTCTCTCCGTTTTTCAGTTCATCCACTGTATAGATCTGACCTTCCAGATTTTTCTGGATCCGCTCCGTTTCTTCTCTGCTCCCAATGGCAATGCGGCTGCTTTTATCTCCATAAAACTTTGCCGTTAAGGTCTTTTTGCTCCCCGGTATTTTAAAAGAGGCGTCAAGATTCCAATATTCTTCCGGAATAAACGCATCTATCTCTTCTTCCCTGTCACATATCATTCGGAGTGCAACAGACTGAACGCGGCCGGCGCTTAACCCTCTCTTTACCTTTTCCCAAAGCAGCGGACTGATTTTATATCCTACCAGACGGTCCAAAACTCTTCGGGCCTGTTGTGCGTCCACCAAATTCATATCAATTTCCCGTGGATTTTTAATAGAATTTTTAACTGCATTTTTGGTAATCTCATTAAAGCTGATACGGTAAATCTTTTTATCCTTTGCCTCATCCAGTTTCAAAGCTTTCATAAGATGCCAAGAAATGGCCTCCCCCTCCCGGTCCGGGTCTGTTGCAAGGTAAATTTTATCCGCCCTTTTCACTTCCTTGCGGAGCTTCGATAAAATATCTCCTTTTCCCCGTATGGTGATATACTTTAATTCAAAGTCATTTTCTGTGTCAATTCCCATTTGGCTTTTAGGAAGATCCCTTACGTGGCCGTTGGAGGCATCTACCTCATAAGTTGAGCCTAAAAATTTCTTAATCGTTTTTACTTTTGCAGGAGACTCCACAATTACCAGATTCTTTGCTGCCATAACAACTCCTCATTCACAGTTTTTTTCTGTAATAATGATTCGCCTCCTGCTCAATGTATCCCTTCAACTCCAAGTCCAGAAGGATCCCCACACATTCATGCACAGGCAAACCGCTCTCTTTTACAATCTCTTCGATAAATTTTGGTTGTAAATCCAAGCAAATATACACCTTTTTTTCTTTCTTGGCAAGTCCCTTCTGATTTTTTTCCTGAATTCTTAACATTTTTCCATGGGTCACCCCAAAATAGTCCAATATATCGTCTGTTTTCAACAAAGGAAATGCTCCTTGCTGGATAAGCCGGTTGCATCCGGCGCTTAGGACATCTGTAATCCTCCCCGGAATCGCAAACACATCCTTTCCCTGTTCCAGAGCTATCTCCGCCGTAATGAGAGAGCCGCTTTTCTCTCGTGCCTCTACCACTATAACAAGGTCTGACATTCCGCTGATAATTCGATTCCGCATAGGAAAATTTCCGGGCCTCGGCCTGCTTCCTAAGCCGTATTCGGACACAATTCCCCCGTTTTTTTCCATGTCCTCATATAATTTATAATTTTCTTTTGGATAACAGACATTGATCCCGCATCCCAGCACTCCGTAAGTAGGCTTCCCGGCATCCAAAGCTCCTCTGTGTCCTGCTCCGTCCACTCCTGCGGCCAATCCACTGACGATCTGTATTCCCTGGCTGCTTAACTCCTTTCCTAAAAATCTGGCTACCTGACTTCCGTAGCCGGTGCACTCTCGGGCTCCCACGATAGCCGCCACCGGATGCTTCCCGTCCGGCAGGCGCCCTTTCCAATAAAGTCCCATAGGCTTTGCCGGAATATTCTGCAGTCCTTTGGGATAGTCCTGATCAAAAGGTGTGAGAAACCGAATATTCCTTTCTTTTAGTTTCTCATATTCTTCCCAGATTTTCTGCCTTTTTTCATATTTACGAAAGGCATCGAAGCTTTCTGCTTGGGCAGTCTGAAGGAGTCCTTTTTCCCTCAATACTTTTCCTTCTATATTATATATATTGGTTTTGTCCGAGATGCTATTCCATATTTTTTCTACCGTTAACGAGCCAAATCCATCTATCCTTGTAAGCCAAAACAAAGATTGGCGTTCTTCTTTTGTCAGGGGAACAGTCAAATTTCTCCCTCCCTTCCCCAATACTTTCCTTCTAAACTCCGGTATCCTACTGCTTCGCACAGATCGTTATGGCTGATAGAAAGCCGATTATCCAAATCTGCTATGGTACGGGCTACTTTAAAAATTTTGTGAATTGCTCTGGCGCTTAACTGTTTTTTTCTGTAAACGGTTTCTAAAAAGCTTTCCTCTCTGCTGTCGATTTTACAGTATTCCTTTAAATCTTTTTCACTCATCTGGCTGTTACAGGTAATTTGTTTATCCCGGAAACGGTATTTTTGTATTTCCCTGGCTGACTCTACCCGCTGCCGTATCTGTTCTGAATCTTCGTTTCCCGTTTTAGACCGAAGCTCCTGATAAGTAATCGGAGCTGCTTCCGCACTGATGTCAAACCTTTCCAAAATCGGTTTGGAAATCTTCCCCAAATAGTTGCGTATCTGCTTTGAACTGCAACGACATCGGTTTCTGTCCGGGTAAAATCCGCAGGGACAAGGATTCATTGCTGCCACTAAAAGTACATTTGCCGGAAATACATAGGTTCCATGAGTCCTGGCAATGGTTACTCTTTTCTCTTCCAATGGCTGCCTCAATATTTCAATAGCCTTAGAAGAGAATTCCGGAAGCTCATCCAGAAATAAGATCCCTTCTGACGCTAAAGACAGTTCTCCGGGATTAGGGACTATCCCGCCTCCTGCTAACGCCTGAGGGCTTATAGTATGGTGGGGATTTCGAAAAGGCCGTTTTGTCATCAATATTTCCCCTTTAGGCAGCAGCCCGCATACGCTGTAAATTTTTGACACCTCAATCCTCTCTGTTTCTGTCATTGCGGGCATAATAGTAGGAATTCTCTGGGCAACCATAGTTTTTCCCGCACCCGCTTCCCCCAGCATCAAAAGATTATGCTGGCCGGCCGCCGCTATCTCCGATGCCCGCCTTAACACCAGCTGCCCGTTAACCTCCGAAAAGTCTTTTTCCTCTTCAGAGAAATCTGTACAAGGCAGGTATCCTTTTTGTATCTTTGTTTCCCTTTTTATAGCATCGGGATGGCGCAGCCATTCTACGCATTGTTTTAAAGACTCTGGCGCTGCAATCTCCATCTGTCTGACCGCCTGCCCTTCTCTCTGATTTCCCGGCGGCAGAAAACATCGGCCGAATCCCTCCTCCTTAGCCGTCAGAACCATAGGAAGTACTCCTCTCACTGGTTTTATGGTTCCATCCAGCCCCAGCTCTCCTATAAACAAGCTGTCTAAATACGGCTCTAAATTTACTTTCTCCAATGCTCCTAAAACTCCAAGGGCAATGGCTAAATCATAACTGGTTCCCGCTTTGCGTATAGATGCCGGAGACAGGTTAATGACTGTTTTTTTAGGCGGAATTGAAAATCCTGAATTTCTCAGAGCAGTCCGCACCCGCTCCTGTGCCTCTCTTACCTCTGAGGACAGATATCCTACCATAGCCATTCCCGGAAGGCCATCGTGGGAATCCACCTCCACCGTTATGATCCGGCCTTGGATTCCGCTGGTTCCCGCGCTGTATACCCTGCTAAACACATAATCTCCCTTCTAAATTCTCTTTTTACTTAAATTCTGTCATATAACCCCGAAACCGCAATGGAAGATGAGTTCTCTGACATATGGGATTAAAGCGCTCTTTAATCGCAATCGTGCTGTGGAAAATCTTCCATAACTCCTCATATTCCCTGCTATCCGTCTGCCAATTATCTATCTCCCTTTTCATAGCCGGATCCGCTTGAAGGATGGCCCACCCTTTTCCAGGAAGGTAAACGACAGCCTCCTGCCGGTTTTCATCATAAATCATCCACCGTTCTCCCGGAAAGCGGTCCGAAAAGTGAGGCGCCAAAAGAGAAAGCACCCTGTTTTTCGGCGCAATACGGCTAAACAGCAGATCCCTGTCTGAGAGTTGGGAAAACCGGACAAATTCGATAAAGAGATGATTTTCGTTATATACATTTCTGCATATTTGAAACAACTGGAAAACCGCAGGGACTTGCAGCATATCCACCACTTTTTCCCCAAAATGAAATCCATATATCAGAAATCGATAAATTTTATCAGCTCTGTCCGGATCCTGAGAGAGAGACGCAACATACACTTTTTCATAAGCTTCCTCCGAAATCTTCTGGCGGATAGATTTTACAACCCTTTCTGCCTTTTTCTCATCTCTGGGGACTGTAAAATATTCTGTAAACAGCTCTTGCTCAAACCATCCATCTAGCTGAAGCCGGACCTGAGCATGCCCCTTCCGGCTCATCCAAGCATCATATACCCCGCATAAAATTCCATTCAATGAATCTTCACAAATATATACTGTCATCTCATCCCTCCAAAGGCTACATATTTCCAAACGCAGCAGATACCTTATCCTCACCTGTAGGCTCCATCTTTAATTGCATATCCTGAAACAAAGAAAGCTGGCGATAGGAGTCCTGACGGGAAATATCCCAGTTTTTTCTTCTCTCGTCCCCTATCAGGCAAGATGTAATAAAGTCCTGATCCAGCCGCGTTCCTTGCTCCATTCTGCCGGAGCAGGTGATAAAATAAACGGCTCGTTTTAAAACCACTCCCAGCTTTTTCAAGGTTGCAAAGTCCAACGGCCCATTCCGTCTGGCGGCCAGAATTCTTCCGGCGGACTTTACCCCTATTCCCGGAACTCTGAGCAAAGTCCGATATTCGGCTCGATTTACTTCCACCGGAAACTGTTCGAGGTGACGCAGCGCCCAGTCACATTTCGGATCTAAAAATACATTAAAATCCGGTTTATCTTCTGTTAAAAGCTCGTCCGCCCGAAATCCATAGAAACGTAAAAGCCAATCTGCCTGATAAAGCCTATGCTCCCGCAGTAATGGGGGCCCTCCGGGAAGGGCCGGAAGGGAGGAATCCTCATTTACCCGGACAAAAGCGGAAAAAAATACCCGTTTTAATCCATAACTCTGATACAATGCCTCTGTCACTTTCATCATCTGATAATCATTTTCCGGAGTAGCTCCTACAATCATCTGCGTACTCTGTCCAGCGGGTACAAACCGTTGCTCGCTCCGGGAAGATGCCGGCACATAAAATCCCTGATTTGAAAAAAGTGCGTCAGAACTCCCTCCTTCTAAAAAAGAGGAGGAAACCTTGTCCGGACGAAATAAAGACGCTCCGCCGGTAAACCCAGCTCTCGATCTGCTGTACAATTTCTTTTTTTCTCCTGGCGAATCCTCTAAAAGTTTCTGTTGTCTGAAAATCCCCTGCTGGATCTGACGCATGGGTCTTAAAATCTTATCTCTGGTTTTTCCCGGGGCAAGGTTTTTTAATCCCTGGGCTGTTGGAAGTTCTAAATTAACACTCATCCGGTCTGCCAGAAAGCCAATACGCTCAATCAGTTCCTCCTCTGCCCCCGGAATCGCCTTAATATGGATATACCCGTTAAAATGATGCTCATTTCTCAGCGAATACACGGTTTGATAAATCAGTTCCATAGTATAGTCAGCACTGTATAAAATCCCCGAACTTAAAAACAACCCTTCTATATAATTTCTTCTATAAAACTCCATGGTCAGGCGGCAGACCTCATCGGGAGTAAACGCTGTCCGCAATGTGTCGTTAGAGCTTCGGTTAATACAATATTTACAGTCATAAATACATTGATTTGTAAAAAGAATCTTCAGCAGGGAAATACAGCGGCCATCTGCCGAAAAGCTGTGGCAGATGCCTGATTCCGCCGTATTTCCCACCATGCCGGATTTCCCCTTCCTTGCAACACCGCTGGAAGTGCATGCTACATCATACTTAGCCGCATCCGTTAAAATCCGTAACTTTTCTTGTAAACTCAGATCCTGTTGAATCAGCATGGCTTTCCTCCTGTTTTGTCCTGATGCTTGTCGAACATTTGTTCTTTTAGTATAACACACTTTCAGGCCGCTTACAAGAGTTTTTCGAACTTTTGTTCTGTTGCTGCGTAACAGTTTAAATTTACCTTTATTACAGTTCTATTCTGGCCCCGTCTTTTCCCACCAGATAGCCATCAGGCGTAATACCGTCAGCATACATGGCTCCTAGCTTTCCATGGGGCTCCGGATTAAAATAGTACCATTTTCCGTCAATGAGATGCCAACCGGTAACCATTGCCCCCCGATATCCGTCGCTTACCGGATTCAGATAATACCAGCTTCCATCTCCATCCAAATGCCAGCCTGTCTTCATATGTCCCAGTGTTCCGTCTGACACGGTGTGAAGAAAATACCAACGGCCGTCCTTGTCCTGATACCACCCAATCTTCATATATTCATCCAGTCCAAACCGATACCAATCAGTACGTCCTGTAACTCCGTAGTACAGATAGCACCACTCATCTTTTGCTCTGCCGCCTCCAGTATATTGAAAGATCCAGCCCTCAGGAAGTTTCTGCCACTCACCGCTTTTTCCTTTTCCCAAATCTGTAACTGAACCTCCTTTGGTCCCCGGACCTCCCTGTACACTGCCAGAGCTGCCTCCAGAACCGCCTCTGTAGTTTCCTCCCGAGCTTCCGGAACTGCTTCCTGTACCGCTTCCGGAGCCCTTTCCCGTGCCGCTTCCCGCATTATTCTCTGAGCCGTTTCCAGAATTGCCGGAGCTGCTTCCTCCTGAATCGTTTCTGTCAGGGTTTTCTTTGACCAAAGGGTTCTCTTCCGCTTTTTTCACGTCATCCTCGGTTCCCGGCAGCCGATCCGGACCGTTATCCCAAATTTCATCGTCCTCTGTTCCCCAAATTCCGTCTTGTCCCGGGCGCCGGTTGGTTCCGTCTCCATTGTCAATAAAGTCGTCTCCGGTTCCGTATTCTCCGTCTATTCCCGCATAGATCCGCTGATCGTCCCCGGTTCCCGGCAGGCTGTCAACACCGTTCCACCAAAGCTCATCGTCTTTGGTTTCCCATATGCCGTCCTCTCCTGCCCGTCCATTGGTTCCGTTCCCCTTCTCAATATAATCATCCTTCGTATCAAATATTTCGTCCAGCCCTCTGTGGATCTGCTGTCCGGATTCTGTCTGATACCAATCATCTCTGGTTCCATAGATGCCGTCATTTCCTGGATTTAAAGGAAGATCATCGCCGGTTCCGGCTTTTCCATCCTGACCATTATAAAAATAGTGATCATCCTGGTTTCCCATAATCCCGTCTTCCCCCGGACGGCGGTTGGTTCCGTTTCCCAAGTCCTCAAAATTCAGCTTCCATATGGCTTTAAGAGAAGTATTTTCTGCAATCTGATACAAAGTATCTTCTGTCACAGCCTCTTCTTTTCCTTCCTGGAACCATCCTTGGAATAAATAATCTACTTTCACTGCTTTCGGCAGTTCTCCGTAGGGAGTATTATAAATAATCTCCCTTTTTTCTTCTTCGCAAATACCCCCATCGGGATTAAAAAAAACTTCATAGGTATTGGCTTCCCACTGGGCATATAAGCGGAAAATATCCTGATCCTTCATGGTTAAGTTTTCAACCGGCTGCCCTTCCCTAAATATGCTTCCGGCTCCGGAAGCCAAGGTATTCCAGCAGGTGAATCCATACCCCAGACGGGTAAAATCGTTTCCGGCAATAAAGAAGGGAGTTCCTACCTGCTGAAGGGATCCTGCCATTCTTCCTCCGGTAGATCCATTTCCGTCATAAACCACCTGATATTGATTGGCAACTGTCTCCAGCCTGGTACTGCATCTAATACAGTTTTTTATCTTGTATCCCGGAACAGTTTCCGTGTCATAGGCAGGCGGTTCTGCATGTCCCAATGCCGGAATGGTTTCGTTTACATTTCCGCACATAGCACATGTTCCGGTTATGGCTCCCGGCAGAAGACAGGAAGGTTCTGTCCTGACCGTGCCCGTATGAGTGTGGGCCGCTGCTGCTCCGGTAACAGCCTGCTGACCCCCTAAGGGGAAAATTGTAACACCGCCGTAGTCGGCGAGATGAGGAGCATAGTAATAGAACATTACTCCTGTAAGCCTTGGATGAGGGTTGGTAACCGTTACTACCGTATTCCAGGCTCCCGTACCGGTATCAGTGGAGTTCTGAATGGTAATGGCGTCTGCTACCTTTACTTTTTCCGCATTGCTGTAACTGCCGCTCCCGACCCAAATCTCTGTTTCCAGCTTTGTAACGGATTTTGAGGAATTTCTCTCATAATATTCCCAGATGCCGTCCAGCTGTCTGGATGTGCCTTCTTTTGAGTGATCAGAGACCATCTCATTGAATCCATGGCAGTACTCTGCTCCTTGAAACAGCAGGTACACCCCTGGCCTTCCTTGTGTGCTTCCCATCTTTTCATGGACTCCCGATCCGGTTATAGTAAGCACATTGGACGCCCGGCTGCTTTTCAGAATTCGAAGCGGAATTTGTGGCTGTTCAGGTTCTTCATAGTCCGCATTAGGGCTGCTGGCATAGCCGGAATAGTCCTTGTGTACTCCCAAGGCCCAGGTAAGAAGCCTGCTTTGAAAGGCTAAAAACATTACCAAAAAACTGAGGGTGAATGCATATCCGATTTTTTTCAAACAAATTCCTCCTATTTCTGTTTTTTAACTGACTTTCGTTTACATTTTTCTGTTTTCAGGTATAAAATCCGACACAACGCGTCACCGGTGTGTTACCGGATACTCTGTAAACAGAGCCTTACAGGCATAGGCATCCCCCGCTTTCTCTTGTATAATTTTTGACGCACTTACTGCGTCGTACAAGCAGATTTGGAAATTTTGTTTCCAGATCTTTTTCCTAAACTTTGGAATCCACTGGCAGTACGCCGATAATTTTAGAAAAATAGAATTGTTTCCAGAAAGTTTAATGGATGGAGACATATTACCATATCTCCATCCATTATTCAAGTGCCCGAAAGAGCTATTTTTTTGCTATTTTTCGACATTGTATTTCTATTGGCTTTCTTTTATTGCAGCCCTTTTTAAACCCGGCAGCTAAGTTTTACAGCAATCCAAGAAACGTTTTTAAATCTTTGTAAGAGGCCTCTCCGTCCTGATATCCCTGTTCATAAAGGGCTAATAACCTCTCTTTATTTTTTTCAATCCGTCCTACTATTACTTTCCTGGAAGGGCGGATCACAAAAATACGGCCTTCCTTCTCTCCTTTTGAAATATAATCCAGAGTCTGGTTGTAACGAATATGCCTGCTTTCCATCTGGGATACCAGCCTGGGATACTTTTTGTACAAACGGCGGAGCAGCTTAATTGCACCGCTGGGTCCTTTCCGATAGGATTTATCTCTGGTCAATATGACTACGTTTTTGGAATTTCCTTTTGCTTCAGAATGTTCTACAGGAATGGAATCTGCGATTCCTCCATCCAGGTAAAGATGCCCATGGCTTCCAACGATTCTTGACACCAGGGGCAGAGAACTGGAAGCCCGGATAGCCCAAATATCCCGGTTCATATCCTTAATCTGCTGGTATCTGGCTTCTCCTGTTTCACAGTCAGTTAAAACTGCGTAAAAACGCCCCGGATAAGCCAAAAACGCCTCATGATCGTAGGGATTCAGCTGATTTGGGATCCAATCATAGCACATTTTTGCGCCAAATAGGTCTCCGGTTTTAATAAGGCTTCGGATTCCGCAATATCTGGGATCCTTTAAATAGTCTATGCTGACTGAGATGGCTCTTCCTCTTTGTTTTGACAGATAACTGCACGCATTAACACTCCCTGCAGACACCCCGTAAACCTCTTCAAATTCTAATCTTTTGTCTAAAAAGAAGTCCAGCACTCCAGCTGTATAGACTCCTCTCATCCCGCCGCCTTCCAAAATCAGCCCGGCTTTTATCAACTCTGTTTTTTCTTCCATGCCTTGCCTCCATTTTTGGTCAGAAAAGGAGCCGCTGAAAATGAAGACGGAATTTTTCATCCTGTCTGTCATTTTAAGCAGCTCCTTATTCATTATGTATTATTACCGCTGATTATATCCATCGGGATTAGCAGACTGCCATCTCCAGGAATCGCGGCACATCTCTTCAATTCCCAGATCCGCTTTCCAGCCCAGTTCCCTAGCCGCCTTTCCCGGATCGCAGTAACACTGGGCAATGTCTCCAGCGCGTCTGGGGTCAATTACGTAGGGAAGTTCCTTACCGCAGGCTTTTTCATAAGCATGAATTACATCTAATACACTGTAACCATGCCCGGTTCCCAAATTATAGATGGAAACACCCTCTTTTTCATCCAGCTTCTTAATTGCACATACATGCCCCTTTGCCAAATCTACTACATGGATGTAGTCACGGACACCGGTTCCATCGGGCGTATTGTAATCGTTGCCAAATACATGGACACATTCTCTCTTACCGATTGCCACCTGGGCAATATAGGGCACCAGGTTGTTCGGGATTCCTTTGGGATCCTCGCCGATGATTCCGCTCTCATGAGCTCCAATCGGGTTAAAGTAACGCAGAAGAATCACGTTCCACTCCGGATCCGCTACATTTAAATCAGTAAGAATCTGCTCTAGCATTCCCTTAGTCTGACCATAGGGATTGGTAATCTCACCTTTGGGGCATTCCTCTGTAATGGGCACAAAAGCCGGATCCCCATAAACTGTTGCGGAAGAGCTAAATACAATATTTTTCACCTGATGCTCTCTCATAACGTCACATAAAATCAATGTGCCTGTAATGTTGTTATGGTAATATTCTAACGGCTTAGCTACAGACTCGCCTACTGCCTTATATCCTGCAAACTGAATAACAGACTCAATCTTTTCTTTTTGAAATACCTCTTCTAATGCAGGCTTGTCCAACAAATCCACATTGTAAAACTTTACATTCTTGCCGGTAATCTTTTCTACCCGTCTCAAAGCTTCCTCACAGGAATTATAAAGATTGTCCACTATTACTACCTCGTATCCTGCATTTAACAGCTCCACACAGGTATGGCTCCCGATATATCCGGCTCCGCCAGCTACTAGAATTGCCATAAAACATCCTCCTTTTTATCGGGCAGATAAAGGGCTTTTGCAGCCTGTCTGCCTGGCTTCAGTCAGCCGCCTGTCCGGCGGATTCCCGGAATGCGACTCTTTTTTATTATACTCTTATTGCCGGTAAAGCACAATACAAATTTCTTTTGATTTTTTGTGTATTTCATCATACCTGTGTAAATCCCGGTCTTGCATTAATCAATTCCAAACTCTTTTGCATATTTTATAATTCCGTGAACATCAGGTTCTTCTTTCTTTAATTTGCAGGCCATAAAATTTTCGCCGGGAACAGGAAACGGCGGCTTTATTCCTAATTTTTCCGCCGGAATATATCCTGCCCTCGGATAGTATTTCTCACTTCCTAAAACAACAGAATATCCGTAACCTAGTTCTTCAGCAATTCTATGTCCTTCTTTTATTAAAGCAGTTCCTATTCCCTTTCTCTGATATTCCGGCAGAACGGCCAGCGGCGCCAAAGCCAAAACCGGCTTATTTTCAACCAGTGCTTTTGTAAACATGATATGCCCTACGATCTTTCCGTCCATTTCCGCAATCAAAGATAGCTCCGGGATAAATGCGTTTCCTTTTCTCAGGGCATTTATTAAATTATGCTCATTTCCGTCAGTATGCCCGGCGCCGTCAAATGCACGCTTCACCACTAAATATACTGCCTCATAGTCCTTAGGGTCTTCTCTTCTGATAATCATAAAACACTCCTTCAAAATTTTTCGGCCGGATTTTCTCCTTCCCCCTTTATTATTTCAAAAGAATCAAATCCGGCTAATTCTGCTCAAACTCTTCCCGCAGCTTTCCCAGAGCCTTTTTTTCGATCCTGCTTACATAAGAACGGGAAATTCCCAGCATCCCGGCAATTTCTCTCTGAGTGTGCTCTTTTCCGCCGTAAAGACCATAGCGCAGCCGTATTACGGTTTTTTCCGTGTCTTTCAGGCAGGTATCGCAGGCCTCGTACAGGGCGCGGACATCCTGGCTCAGAATCAGAAGATCAATTGTCTCCGTATTGTCTGTCTCAATTACGTCTACCAGGCTGACACTCTCCCCATCCTTATCCACCCCTATGGGCTCATAGATAGAAATTTCCCTGGAAAATTTTTTATTGGCCCGCAACAGCATCAGAATTTCATTTTCTACACATTTTGCCGCATAGGTAGCCAATCGGGAACCTTTATCCATTTTAAAAGTATTTACCGCCTTAATTAGGCCTATAGTTCCCACTGACAGCAAATCTTCCATGTCATAGTCTGTACATTGGTATTTTTTAATCACATGGGCTACCAAGCGCATATTTCTCTCGATCAGCACAGCCCTTGCCTCCTGGTCACCCTCTTTGTAACGCTCCAGGTAATCTCTTTCCTCACTGGCACTCAGTGGTTTGGGAAAAGTTTTCAAAGAAAGTCACCTCAAAGCTAAACTTATTCATAGTTTATGCTCCGGCGGCTTGCCCCGTGTCCGGCGGACATACCTGGTGGCTAGTATTATTTTGCAACGGAAAATTTTTCAGCAAATAAAAGCAGAAAATGGTTTGCCATATGAATATTAGTTCTTTACAGTTTTGAAAAGTACATTGCTTTTTAGTCTTGGCACATATGCCCAAATTCAATTCTCAAAATCAGTTATTTTTACCAAAAATATGATTTCGTTCTTTTTTTCTCTTGCACGCGGACTGTCAATGTGCTATATTAACATTACAAGATTGGTAACGTTACCGATATCGTTACCGGGTTCGATTCCAAACACTTGGACACCGAATTCTGCTTAAGGCAGCTTGGCAAATCATCATTTTAAGAAGGGAAGGATTATTTATGAAAAAAACAAAGAAAATGATGGCTCTATGGCTGATAGCAGCTCTGGCAGCCGGCACTCTGTCCGGATGCGGCGGCTCATCAGAGCAGGAAAATACGGAGCCTGCTACCACAGCAGCCCCGGCGGCAGACGCTGATTCCAGCACTACTGCTGCGGCAGGCAGTGAGGCTCCCGCCGCTTCCGGTGACGGTGCAGTATACTATTTGAACTTTAAACCGGAGCAGGCAGACCAGTGGGTGGCCCTGGCAGATACTTATACCAAGGAGACCGGAGTTCCTGTAACTGTAGTAACTGCTGCTTCCGGTACCTATGAGCAGACTTTGAAATCCGAGATGGCTAAGACAGAAGCTCCCACCTTGTTCCAGGTCAACGGACCTGTAGGTCTGGCTTCCTGGAAGGAATACTGCTATGATTTAAAAGACACCGCTGTATATAAGGATCTGTCCAGCGATGATTTTGCCCTTATCGACGACGACGGTTCCGTAAAAGGCATTGCTTACGTAATCGAGACTTACGGTCTGATCTATAACAAAAAGCTGCTAAACGACTATATTGCCATGGACGGCGCGGTAATCTCCTCCGCAGATGATATCAAAGATTTTGCCACCTTAAAGGCAGTTGCCGATGACATTCAGGCTAAGAAAGATGACTTGGGAATCGCAGGAGCGTTTACTTCCGCAGGCTTTGACGCATCTTCTGACTGGAGGTTCAAAACCCACCTTGCCAATTTGCCTCTCTATTATGAGTATCAGGCAGACGGCATCACCTCTACGGATGCAGTAAAAGGAACTTACTTAGACAACTTTAAGCAGATTTTTGATCTGTATATCACCGACTCTACCTGCGCTCCTACCCTTCTGTCCGGTAAAACCGGGGAAGATGCCGCTTCCGAATTTGCTCTGGGAGAAGCTGTATTCTATCAGAACGGAACCTGGGCTTATAATGACATCAAAGACAATGAGGTAGCAGACGAAGATCTTGGCATGCTCCCCATCTTTATCGGAGCTGACAACGAAGCTAACCAGGGTCTGTGCACTGGTTCTGAAAACTACTGGTGTGTAAACAGCAAGGCTTCTGAGGCCAATATCCAGGCTACTCTTGACTTCCTGCAGTGGGTTGTAGAAAGCGATGCCGGAAAGAACGGCCTTGCTAAGGAGATGGGCTTTGTAACTCCTTTCTCCACCTTCACAGAAGAATATCTGCCGGCTAACCCGCTGGTAGCCGCAGCAGATGAATATGTAAAGAAAGGCACTGTTTCTGTAACATGGAACTTCACCACTATGCCGTCTGAGGAGTGGAAGAATCAGCTTGGAAGCGCTATGCTGGAATATGCTCAGGGCACCGGCAGCTGGGATGCGGTAGTTACTGCATTTGTAGACGGTTGGGCTACAGAGTATCAGGCAGCAAATAACTAAAAGCTAATTCTGGCTTCTGACGCATTACGCCTATATATTTTATGTAAATCGGTGCGTCTCCTTATAATAAAAACCTCATGGGGCAGATGCTGACATCTGCCCCGTTTTCATTACGAAGTATCCAGCAAAACACGCCATTGTCGCATTTTGCCGGATTATCTTTAGAAAGGAAGATAACTCTATGGACAAAGCAATCAAACGGTACTTTCCCATTTTCGTCCTGCCCACCCTTCTGGCATTTACCATGGGATTCATTGCTCCGTTTCTGGTAGGCGTATGGCTCTCTTTCTGCAAATTTACCACCATCAATGACGCCACATTTATCGGCTTCAGTAATTACGCTAAAATTCTTACAGACGGTACTTTCGTCCACGCACTGTGGTACACATCCCTGTTTACCATTGTCACTGTGGTGTTCATTAACTTTTTCGCATTTGCCATTGCTCTTCTTCTCACCAGAAAGATTCGGGGAACCAACCTGTTCCGCACCGTATTTTTCATGCCTAATTTGATTGGCGGTATTATTCTCGGCTATGTGTGGAGCCTGCTTTTAAACGGCGTGCTTTTGCAGATAGAACGGACCCTGACCTACTCTTCCGTATACGGCTTCTGGGGCCTGGTTATCCTTATGTGCTGGCAGCAGATTGGATACATGATGATCATCTACATTGCCGGAATTCAAAATGTTCCGGGAGATTTGGTAGAAGCAGCTAAGATTGACGGAGCTACCAGCTGGCAGATCCTTAAAAACGTGACTCTGCCTATGGTCATGCCTTCTATTACTATCTGTACCTTTTTAACCCTGACCAATAGTTTCAAACTGTTTGATCAGAACCTGGCTCTGACCAACGGAGAACCATCTAACATGTCGGAACTTCTGGCTCTGAACATCTTCTCCACCTTCTACGGCCGAGCAGGCTGGGAAGGAGTCGGCCAAGCTAAAGCCGTAGTATTTTTCATCCTTGTAGGTATTATTGCCGTGACTCAAAATGTCCTCACCAGAAGAAAGGAGGTTGAACAGTAATGGGTAAAAAAAATACAGCACAAAATACGGCTCTGTCCATTTTCTTCTCTGTGCTCTCCATACTGTGGCTCTGCCCAATTGCCTTGGTTGTTTTAAACTCTTTTAAAAAGAAAGCATATATCAGCCGCCGGCCTTTTGCCATTCCCACAGATAAAATGTTTGTAGGACTGGAAAACTATATCAACGGTATTGAGAAAACCGGGTTCTTCGAAGCCTTTGGCTGGACCCTGTTCATCACTATCGGCTCTGTTTTCGTAATTATCCTGTGCACTTCCATGTGTGCCTGGTATATTGTCCGGGTAAAGAACACATTTACAAGCGTTTTCTACTACCTGTGCCTGTTTTCCATGATTGTGCCTTTCCAGATGGTTATGTTTCCTCTGTCAAAAATTGTAAATATGCTAAAGCTGAACACACCATGGGGACTTATTATCGTTTATCTTGGATTTGGAGCCGGACTGTCCGTATTCATGTTTACAGGCTTTGTAAAATCCATTCCTCTGGAGATCGAGGAAGCCGCCATGATTGACGGCTGTACCCCTATCCACACATTCTTTGACGTAGTTCTTCCCATTATGAAGCCTACCTGTGTCACGGTAGCCATTCTCCAGACCATGTGGATATGGAATGACTATCTGCTGCCCTACTTGAATCTGGATATGAAACGCTTTAAGACCGTGTCTATTGCCATCCAGTATCTGCGGGGAGGATATGGCTCTATTGATATGGGAGCCATGATGGGTGTGCTGGTTCTGGCCATTATTCCCATTATTATTTTCTATCTGTTCTGTCAAAAATACATCATCGAGGGTGTAGTAGCCGGGGCAGTAAAGGGGTAAATTATACTCTATACCAAACAACAAAGAAGGGTTTTTCATGGACAGTATTACGATTAAAGACGTAGCGAAAATCTGCGGTGTCGGTGTCAGCACCGTTTCCAGGGCCATTAATAATCATCCGGATATTAATGAGGAAACGAAAAATATGGTACTCCAGGTTATTCGGGAACAAAATTATATCCCGAATAACAGTGCCAGAAATTTAAAACGCGCGGTTTCCAGGACCATTGTGGTCTTGATAAAAGGTATTGACAATCCCTTTTTCAGTGCTATGATAAAAATTTTCGGGGAGGAAATCCAAAACCGGCGGTATTCCTTCCTTTTGCACCGGGTTGACAGCGGGGAAAATGAAGTGGATGTGGCTATGGAAGTAATAAAGGAAAAAAAGCCCAGAGGAATTATTTTTCTGGGAGGATGTTTTTCCAACAGTCAAAAAAAACTGGAACAGTTGGATATTCCTTTCGTTCTGTCCACTATTGCCTCCACTGAAGAAATGAATGGGTATCAGTTTTCCAGCATATCTGTGGATGATATGGCGGAAAGCTACAAAATGGTCAGCTATCTCTGCAGACAGGGGCATAAAAAAATCGGCATCCTGGCCGCTACCCCTGATGATGAAAGCATTGGAAAGCTAAGGCTTCTGGGATACCAAAAAGCCCTTTTGGATCACAATATCACGCCTGATCCTAAATGGATTTTTTATAGTGATGAGGATATTGAATGTTATACTATGGGGAACGGATATCGCCAGATGCAGAAAGTACTGGCCTCGGATCAAGAGCTTACGGCCTTGTTTGCCGTATCAGACAGTGTGGCTATCGGAGCCTGCAAGGCGGTATTTGATGCAGGGAAATCTGTGCCGGATGACTACTCGATTGCCGGTTTTGACGGCTTAGATATCGCCCATTACTATAATCCAGCCATTACCACAATACGTCAGCCAGTGGAAGATATGGCCCTGGCTACCATTAAAATTCTGTTCGACATGATTCGGAATAAGGCTCAAAACCAGCGAAAAGTGTTCCAGGGTGAACTGATTGTAGGAAATTCCACAAAAAAGCAGTAAGGCTCCGGGGGAGACGCCCCCGGATTCTGTTCAGCCAATCAGCCGGTTCATCCATGCCCTTTTCCGAAATACCCAAAGGGATATTCCCAGGCGGACACACTCTTCCATAGACAAAATAAAGTAGACTAAATAGATGGGAAAATGCAGGACAAACGCGCTGATAAGCGCTAGAGGAACGCCGAAAATCCAGGTGCCCGCCAGGTCTATCGCCATAATATATTTTGTTTTTCCGCCGCTTCGCAGAATACCTCCGCCAAGAATCATATTTTCAACCTTTACAGGAGCTATCACTGCATAGGCAATCAGACTTTTGGCCGCCAACACTTTTACCTCCTCCTCCACCTGGTAGATTTCCACATAAAAGAGACGGCCAAAAGCCACGAGGGCAGAGAGGAACAGAGAGCTAATCAGCCCATAGAACATCAGCTTTTTTGATTCTTCATAAGCTTCTTCAGTCTGTCCTTCGCCAAGTCGCTTTCCAATCATTACCCCTGCTGCCTGGGACAATCCGCACAGAGCTCCTGTCATCATTCCCTGGATCGGATTATTTAGGCTCATCGCCGCACTGGAAGCCAGTCCCATATGCCCATAGACGGCAGCGTAGCTATTCTCTCCCAGACTCCACATGAATTCGCATATCAAAATCGGAAATAGTATTGCCCCATATTGTTTCCACTGGAAAGCTTCTTTTTTTCCATACTCTTCCTTCCCCCTGTATCTGCTGCAGAAATGCAGCATGACTGTGATTATGGCCATGTTCACCCACTGAGAAATTACGGTGGCCGCTGCTGCTCCTCTAACTCCCATAGGTTTGATTCCAAACTTTCCAAAAATCAAAATGTAATTAAGTAAAGTGTTTAAAACTGCAGAAATTATGCTTGCATATAAGGGAAGGGATGCCCTTTCCATACACCTCAGCATAACTGACCCCAGAACAGCCCCGGCAGAAGGGAGAAATGCCGCTGCTGTTATAGCCAAATATCCTGCTCCTGCTTCTATAACTCCGCCGTCTGCCGTGTAAAGTTTCAAAATATTCTCGGAAAAACATATGCAAACCAAGGTAAATACCGCCGATATCCCCATAGCTGCCATGAGATTTATTAAAAAGCTCCTTCTAACCTCTCTTCTATTTTTTTGACCCATATATTGGGAAATCATGATTCCTGAAACAGCCCCTATGGCTGAAACCACTACAGATAATATGTAGGAAAACTTCCCCGCCATGCCCACGCCTGCTACCCCGGCACTTCCCAGCTGTCCAATCATCACTTGGTCAGCCATGGCAAAGGAAGATTGAAGCATGGATTGAAGTGCCACAGGTACCGCTATCCCGCAAACATTCCCAAAGAAACCCTGTGTCTGCTCCGTTAAGTTTTTCGTTTTCATTCTATAATTCTCTCCTTTTCGTTCTTTCCATGTTTCATAAGACTCAGTGCACTGAAACTTTACAGATCCATTATACTTCTATCCCATCCCTACATCAAAGGTTAAACGCATAACCTATGCTAAAAATAAAAGGCCGCATTTGTGAATAATTCACAAACATAGCCTTATTAATTATGTGCTTTCCCTTTTTATCAATTCCACAGGAAGCAAAACCTCTGATTGTGTTTTTCTATTCTCTTTCAAATCTCTTAATTTCTCCAAAGCCGCAGCCGCCCGCTTTCCCGCATCCTGATGAACGGTTGTCAAAGCCGGATACACCATGCGGCACATAGGAACATCGTCAAATCCTGCTACAGCCATCTGGTCAGGCACGTTTATTCCTCTCTCCGTAAGAAATTTCATCAATTCTATGGCATAAAAGTCCGATACTGCAAAAACTGCAGGATAAGACAAAATTGTCTTCCACCTGTTTTCGTAAAATACCAAACGCTCTTTCTTTTCCATCGGGATCTTCATAAAATCAGCCGTTCCTTTTAAGCCTGCACAAAATCCCTCATATCGCTGCCGATCCATGCAGATTTCATTGTCTGCAATGCAGAGGGCCTTTTCACAGCCCTTTTCCCGAAAATGATTTCCTACCTGAAACCCTCCGTCAAAATTGTCAATACCAATGTTGCATATATTTTCTCCGCAAACATCATACCCGTCATAAATTACAAAAGGAATCCGCATATGGTTTCTAAGATATGCATAGTCCTGCCGGCAAAAGCCAATCAGCACCAGCCCCTCCACGTTCCACATAGAAGCAAATCGGATGATTTCCCCTGGTTCCTTTGTTTGCTTTACCATCATAAATAAATTGTTCTTCTCAATCTCCCGGCACAGGCTATTAAGGGCCATAGATATAAACCCGTCCTCCAGAGTGTGATTTTCATATTTCTCATGGTCATGGATTACCACGCCAATGATGGAGGAAGTATTCTGTGCCAGAAGGATTGCCGCCATGCTGGGAATATACTGCCGTTCTTCCAAAGCTGTCAGTACCCGCTGTACCGTCCTGTCCGATACTTTCTTCGTCTTTCCGTGAAGCACATTGGACACCGTTGCTGTGCTAAGCCCCAATTCCTCCGCTATATCGCTGATTCTCACCCGCGGCTTCTCCATAGCCTTTCTCCTTTAATCATGCCTTTGCTCTTCATTTCCAAAAGTCTCGCAGAATCTGGCGGCAAAGGACGGCTCCCGTCCTCCTGCGTAGAGATGGGAGGTATCCCCGAAGGCCAGCATGCGAAAGCTTGCAATCCCCTGCCGTCTCTCCTCCGTGGCCAAAGTCGTCACCGAAGACGGCGCTGCACAGAGGCCATGCCAAAGGCACATTGGGGAAATGCCTAACAGATGGCTCAGCAGTACGCACTCTACCCCAAAGTGACAGAACAGCGCCACCTTGTCCTCGTTTGGCCTCACAGCCCGGTAACAGGCCCCGTCCCGCTGATAGCCGTGGTCTGCCAACACCTGATCCAAACCGGCCCAGACCCACTCCGCTGTCTGCCTTACATTAGCTGTCTCAAAAGTTTCCGTACTGCTCCACAACTCCCTGTCAAAATGCCTGCTCTCTTTCGTCCAATCCTGAGGCAGCCAATCCCAGCAGATAGAAAAGCGCTCCGGCCTGTCCGGCCTGCGGATCTGAGGCGCAAACTCCCGCAGCCATGGCTCCTCTTTGGCCTCCTGCCCCAGCTTTTTTAAGGTCAGAGAAGCCGTATCCTTAGCCCTGCCCAGGGGAGATACGTAAAAAGATTTTATGTTTTCTTTTGTCAGCCGTTCCGATAAAAGCTCTGCCTCCTGCCAGCCGGCGGGAGTAAGGGAGTCGATGGTATAGTCAGGATCGGCGTGTCTTATAATAAGTAATTTCATTGCTATGGCTCCTTAGTTTTTATCATATCTTTTCATACTTTCCATTTTCAGAAAGACCATACTCTTTAAGAAGCTGCCGGCAAAATTCTGCATCTTCATATTTGTGATTCCATCTTATCATATCCCTTATTTACAGTCAATGAACAGCCGCTGTCCCCCTAAACATAATCTTATTGGGCAGGAGGCCGCCCATTATTTGAGCAGCTGACCTCCCACACCACTACATTCGTATAAAAGAAGGTTTTCTATTGCACTATTTCATATACTTCATTGCACGTTTATACTCACTTGGCGTACACCCGCAGCAAGAACGAAAAACCTGACTGAAATAGTGGGGATTCTTGCCAAAACCAGTGGCTTCGCATAATTCATAGATTTTAATATCCGGCTGCTTTTCAATTAATTTTTTAGCATAGTCCATACGCAAATCCATCACATATCTTGTGAATGCAATCCCTGTTTCTTTTTTAAAAAGTTTTCCGAAATAGTCCGGATGAATAAAAAGAACAGTTCCGGCTACTGCAGCTATAGAGAGCTCTTCATCAGCCAGATGTTCGTGCACATACAGCATTGCTTTTCTAACGATACCGCTAAAATTCGCCAAATTCCGTTCTGATCTACTGGTTTCCCACTGGGTTAAAAATTGACGCAGTATGGCCGCAAGTCCGTTAAAATCAGTATAGGCGCTTGTCATCAGTAATTCAATAATTCCAGTTTCACGAACATGTTCGTTTATATATTTAGCTAAAATAAGATAAAGTCTGACACAGTAGGTTCTGCATTCTTCCGGAGGTTTATTTAAAAGGCGTAGATTCTCGATCACTTTTTCCATTTCTCTTAATGCGGATTCCGCATCTCCTCTTTTTACAGACTCTTCCAATGCATCAAAGCTCAGATCTCCTTCTATAGATTTCGTTTCCGGCTCGGACAAAACACAAAAATGATCATGGTAAAAACGATATGAGGATATTCTGGTCAGAACGCCGTAACGTTCAGACAAAACTTCCCCCGGACTGACTAAAATCCAAGATACAGAAAAAGGGTATTCATTTTCTTCACTCCATTCCCTGAACTCTGACAAAATCTTGTTAAAATCCATTGCTTCCTGATTTACCGCTAATACGACTTGACTCATAAACAATGTAACAACCGCTCTGGTATCTCTGCAGGATCCCAGTACAATCTGCTTTATGTTTTCTAACAGGAGATTAAGACCTGACAGATTTTCCTCCTCCAAATCGCAGGGAATACATTCCGCCAAAATATAGTAAGGCCCCAGCAAGCGATCAATTCGATCATTTTTCCTTCCTCCCAGCAATCCATGTTCCAACAACCGGGCATTTGCGTCTCGAATCGTTTGCCTTACTGTCCCTCGAAGCATTTCGTCCCGTTGCCGCGCTTCCTTCTTTTCTTCTAATTCATAAAAAATTCTGGTAATTGTGTCCGTTAAGTCTAACTGAGAAATTGGCTTCAGCAAATAATCTACAACTCCATAATGGATAGCTTCCTTCGCATAAGCAAAAGAATCATAGCCTGATAAAACAACTGTCGGAATGTCCGGATACACTTTCCGCATTTGAGAGATAAATTCCAGCCCGTCCATTTCCGGCATCTGAATATCCGTGATAACCAGATCAAATCGATACTGTTCCATTAATTCCAGGGCTTGCAAACCAGTCATAGCCGCAACAGGTTCCATATCAAGAGAAAGCCAGATTGGCAATCTCATGATTCCATTTAGAATAATACGTTCATCATCTACAATCAGTACCCGGTATTTCAACTGCTTGTACCTCCTGGCTGACCGATACACATGGTGATCCATGTCCCCTGTCCTTTTTTTGAATATATTTTTAACCCGCTCCCTGATCCGCCAAGCATTTGAATGCGCTCTTCAATATTCAGAAGACCAATTCCCGTATTGCCCAGTACCTTTCGTTCTCTGATCTGTGTTAATATCTGTTTCGGAATTCCCGGTCCATTATCCCAAATACAAAGAATCAAACAATCTCCCTTTTTTCTTGCATGAATTTCAATCACACACGGCTTCATCGTAGCTTCTGCCGCATATTTCACTGAATTTTCCAAAATCGGCTGGAGAGAAAGCTTCGGGATCTTTAAATTCATGCATTCATCCGGAATAGAGAATGTCACATCCAGCCGTTCCTCCAGCCGTATTTTTTGAATCGTTATATAACAAGATAAAAGCGCCAGTTCTTCACTTAGAGGGATCAGATATTGCTGCTGTTTTGTCGCTTCACGAAAGAGAGTTGCCAGAGACTGTACCATGCTTGATATTTCAGGCCGTCCGCTGTCCATAGCTAACCAATTAATGGTATCCAGTGTATTATAAAGAAAATGAGGATTAATCTGCGCCTGCAGAACTTTAATCTGATACTCTTTCTCCTTGATTGTTCTTAAATAATTATCTTCCACCAGGCGTCCGATCTCTCCTGTCATAAGATTAAAATTAGCTGCCAGTTCCTCAAATTCCCTTATATCTGTATCCAAAAGTTTTCTGTCAATCTGTACAGAAAAATCTCCTTGTTCTACTGCTTTCATTTTTCTGCTCAAAAACGCAATAGGTGCAGTTATATGGTGAACCACTCGTGCTGTTGCCAAAAATGATACTATCAGTATGAGTAAAATTGCAATTGTAAAGAACATCATCAAAGTATTTGTCGATGTCATCATTTCACTGTATCTTTCATACCCCAGATAAGTGATGCCAGAAAATTCTGATCCTGATTCTTCTTTAAAATACAGTCCGTTTTTTTCTTGTATCACTGCATCCAATAACTCTGGGTTACTAAAGATTTGTTTATCTCCGGCGTAAATGGGACTTCCTTTATAAAAAATAACGATATTTCCTTTTACAAGACTACCCTGACGGCTTTCCGCCATCATCTTATCCAGATTCACACGAATCAAAATCATTCCCAGCGGACTATGTCCACCAAATGGAGTGTCGTAGAGTTCTCTCCCATAAAGCAGCTCCCGTCCATTTCCCCGCTCCAGCCACACAGGTTCCGTTGGCGAGAGCCGTGACTCCATCAGAGAGTGTATTTTCACCTGTTCTTCATCTGTCAGATTATCGTTCAGACTTCCTGTTGCATACTGATGCCCTTCCTGATCTGTTACAATAATAGAAACAGCATCATTTGCCACCAAAGAGCCGGTTATAAGGCGATAATATAAATCATCTATTAATGTATAACGATCTTCACTCTCCTGATTAGCAGCCCGAAGCGCTTCTTTGACCGTCTTATCATTCATAATATTGAATGCTATATTTTCAATAAAGTGCAGTGTATTTTCTATATTCGAAAAAGAGGCTTCAAATACATTAGAAGTCTCCGTTTCAATATTCTGGCGATAAATCTGTTGTGACAGAATGACGCCAGCGCCTGCAATCAAAAAAAATATAATAAGATCCATCCACATGAGCTGCATCATTTTGTGATGCAGCCCTTTTTCCTTCTTCTTTATGATGTCCTCCTTCTGATATTCAGAGCCGTCCGGCATCTTTAGATCAGTTGAGATTTGTGCCGTTGTACAGCACCGTATCCCATCTTTGCAATCATAACTGAACGAACCGCTGAAGACCCATCAAATAAATCCTTTTTATCCTCCGGTATTTCGCCGCCATCGATCACATGCAGAAACAATTCCAGTTCCTGCCGCAGGGAAACCAGTATATATTCCGGAGGCCGCTCCTTTGGAGAACCATATGAAATCCCCCCGTCAGTACGTGCAAAGAGTTCGCGGATCGCCGCAGCACTCTTCTCATCTTTAAACAACGGAAATTCTGTTTCTCCTGCATCGCTGACCACATGTACATTTGCATGCTTAAAATCAATCAATGCCCCTGCTTTTGTACCGTTAATGCGGATAAAATGATTTCCCATCCGAAAACCGGAACCATACTGCAGTGTTGCAAAGGCATTCCCTCCAAAGCTGGCAGTAAGCAGAAGCACGTCATCCTCATCTCCGAATTCCGCGCTGCGATGTCCAAGATTACCGCCCGCCCCATACATTTCTGTAGGCATTCCCATAATCCACTGCATTATATCGATTTCATGAATATGGTGAAACAAATGACCGCCCGATTTCTCCTGCATTTTCTTCCAACTTATATCAGCCTTTTTCTGTTCCCAGCCTGTACGCTCAATATGCATGGTAAGAATATCACCAAAAAATCCTTCCTGAATCATAGTCTTAACTTTTGCAATTCCATAATAGAAATGCATGATATGCCCCACCATCAGCACAACTTTCGCTTTCCGGCATGCCTCTACCATCTCTGCGGCCTCTCCAGGGTCAAGCGCAAAAGGTTTCTCACAAAAAATATGTTTTCCTGCTTCAGCCGCCGCCAGCACGTGCTGATAATGGAGATGGTTAGGCGTGGCAATGATTACTGCGTCAATTTCTGCATTTTCCATAATTTCTTCCACAGAAGAAGCACGCCGACACCCCAATTCATTGCTTAACCGTTCCGAACTCTTCCTGGGACTGTAAATCGCCGTCAGTTGAATCCCCTGCATTTCCCTTACTGCTCTGGCAAATTCCGCTCCGAAATAGCCACAGCCCAAAATACCAATTCGAATCATGTATTCTACCTCTCCTTTTATAATTCTACTTCCCGTCCTGTGTTAAGGCTTTCCCCTGCCGCCTCCAAAAAGCGAACCACTTCTGTCATCTCCTGGTTTGTAACGGGGCTCTGTCCAGTATCAAACATTTTAATAATCTGTTCCACCAGACATTCATAATACCCTCTCGTATCCTGAGAAACATCAACAAATACACTGCCTGATTCATGATATACCGTACCTCCAAAGTTTCCATTACCGCATCTGTTTCCCCGGATACTTCCAATTCTCCCATCTTTCCAAACGCCGGTAATTACATCATGCTGGCGAGTATGAATAACAGAAACCTTACTGCATCCAGTTCCCATGGTTCTGTATAACATATCAGCCATGTGAACTCCATACCAGAAGTACCCCGGCTGTGTAGGAGTAAACGGCATTGGTCCAAAAAAATCCGCTCCGGCTACAGAGTGCAGTTCACACTGTTTCAATGCGGCAGTAAGACTGTCTGCAAACCGCAGAGAAGAAGTAGATAAAACCGGAACACTATACTCTTTTGCCAGTTTAAGCATCTCTTTACAATCCTCTGTACTCAATGCAAAGGGCTTATCTACATAAATTGGCTTTCCAAAACGAACCATCTCTCTAAATTGTGAAAGCCGTCTTCTTGCATCTACCTGTTCCAAAAAAACCGCATCAGAATGGTCCATCACCTCTGCAATGGATGCATATAATTTTACTCCCCATTCCTCTGCAACACTCCTGGTAAAGTTTTCCATCCGTTCTCGGCTCATATCAAAATCCGAAGATACTGGCCCCGGATACGCCGCAGTCACAGGATGTCCACTAATATGAAACGGTTCATTTTTTCCATTTAGAATTCTTGAAAACTGAACTGCATGAGAAGAATCCAGTCCTATAATCCCCAGATTCATTCTATCATTCCTCCAATCTAACCGGCAATCCAGATATCATAGATTCTCTGGCGCCATCCAGTACCTTTACACAGTTATAAGCAGCACTCCCATCCAGCAGCGACTTATATTTGGGATCTACATTACCAGTTCTGATTATATCATGAAAACACAGCAATTCCTTATAAAATATAGTACTCATCCAGGACGAAGTTTTCATCCCCGGCTTTCCAAACCCTTTTCCGGCATCCTGCTTATTTTTCCGGTATTCATTCCTGCGTTCTTCGTCCTCCGGCTCATTCTCCTGCATAGAATACAATGTCTTTCCCTGGCTATTTTCCAATTGAACAACAGAGTTTTTAAAGTCCAGCAGGATTCCTCCGGTTTTTCCCTGAAGTTTAACAAAATGATCGCCCAGATGAAACGCAGAGCCAATAATTAGTGATGCAAATCCGCCTCCGGAAAGCTTCATATTCAAAAATACTGCATCTTCCTCATCACCGTATCCTGTTCCATGGTGAACCAGATTCCTCCCATTGGCATATACGGATACCGGAAGCCCTGTTAGCTGGCAAATTAAATCTATCTCATGCATATGGTGATACAGATGACCTCCCGAGATCGTTTTCATCTGTTTCCAGCCTATAGATTGCTGAGGTCCTGCCCAATCTGTATGAACCGCTTCAATCATAAGAAGTTTTCCTATTGCGTCTGAAGCCAGCAACGCCTTTGCCGTCTGAACACCCTTTATAAAATTTGTTGTGTGACCAGCAAAAAAATGTACTCCTGATTTTTTTGCTGCATCAAGCATTTCTTTTGTGTCTTTTAAACTTAACGCCACAGGTTTTTCACAGAATACATGCTTTCCGGCTTTTGCTGCACAGATAGCCGGAATTACATGGCTGTTATTGGGCGTTGTAATAATTACGGCATCTACTTCTTTATCACCACATAGTTCTTCTATCGAGGATGCCATGCAAGTTCCTCTTTCCTGTGCAAAGGCTCTCATACGCTCATAATCCGTATCAAACACAGCCGCCAGCCGTACTTCCGGCAATTTTTCCAGATTGTCTGCGTGAATTCTACCTGCATAGCCGCATCCTATAATTCCATACCCGATCATTCTCCCATAATCCTCCTATAATGTCAGGTTTTCTTTGTCTCATCCTTTATTTATCCGCTCCGGCAGTAAGTCCACCTACAATACTTTTTTGAATAATAGAGAAAAATGCAATAGATGGAATCACAACCAATACTGACGCCGCCATCATGTGTCCCCACTGCAATGTTTCCATGCCGCCCTTTAAGGAGTACAAACCGACAGAAACCGTCATCTTTTCCCCAGTGCTGATAATCAAAAGGGAATATAAAAATTCATTCCATGCATTAATAAATGCGAAAATCGCTGTCGCTACCAATCCTGGCACTACTAAAGGAAGCGCAATATAAAAAAATACACCCGGCCGCCGTAACCCATCTATCATTGCCGCCTCTTCAATATCCTTTGGCACAGTTCGAAAATAGCTGACCAGCAGATAAGTACAGAATGGAACAGTAAATGACATATACGCTATTAATAATCCCGGCAGCGTATTCGTCAATCCCAGATTCGATACCAGTATAAAATACGGAATTGCAAGTAAGATCGGCGGAAACATATATGTCATTACAATCACTCTTGTCAGGATCTTCTGTTTCTTCCCTCCAAACCTGGTAATTGCATAGGCGGCCAGAGAAGAAATTGTCATCCCCAGCACCGTAGACAGGGACGAATAGACAAGGCTATTTTTTACATAAGTCAGGAAATCCGTCTTATGAAGCAAATCTTTAAACCAGTAAAGAGAAAACTGTTCCGGCAGAAGGGAGGCTGTATTGCTGACAATCTCAAACTGTCCTTTAAAAGATGCAAATATCACAATAACGAGCGGTCCTCCCGCCAGTAATACCGCTGCAATAAGAATTACATAAGACAGTATCGTCCAGGCATTTTTATGCAGTCTGGTTCTCATCATGCCACCTCCTCTTCCCAATGATCCAATATCTTAAAATAAATCAGGCACGCTACTGTCAAAAACAGCAGCAGCAAAATGGTAACGGCGGAAGATCTTCCCAGAGAATATAATGTCCAGCCCATACGGTACGCAAAGATTGGTACCGTCTCCGTTGATGTTCCGGGCCCGCCGCCTGTAAGAAGAAAAATCAGGTCAAAGCTGTTAAAGATCCAGATTGTCCGTAAAATAATAAGAAGCCCTACAACAACTCTCACAAAAGGAAGCGTAATAAAACGAAAACTCTGAAACGGACTGGCTCCGTCAATCTGAGCCGCTTCGTATAAATCCCTGGAAATTGTCTGCAAACTCGCTAAAATATTAATTGCAAACAGCGGAACTCCAAACCATACATTAATCAAACTTACCGTCAGCATGGCAAGTTTCGGATTCGCAAAAAACTGTATCGGCTGTGAAATCAAATTCCATTGAAGTAATTTGGCATTGACGATTCCATATAAATCATTTAAAAGGTAGGACCATGTGAATGTAACGATAATCATAGGAAATGCCCAGGGAATTAATACCAGCGTCCGAAATAAACCTTTAAACCGATTTATTTTATGAAGTGATAATGCTACAATAAATCCCAAAAACAACTGCAATGACAGCGAGATTATAGTATATACAACTGTGTTCCACATTGCATGGTAAAAATCCGGATTCTGCAGAATTGAAATATAATTGTCAAATCCAACAAATTCAACTGCTTTCCCCAGCAAACTCTTATTCGTAAAACTGTAACAGATGCTGATGCATATCGGATAAGCCAGCAACAATATGGTTACAAGAAATGCCGGGGCAATAAACACCCCGCACATATGGCGGTCTACAAAATCTGCAATCCGATTCCCCATACCCTTTCCAGCTATTTTTCGTTTCCGGTGTTGCCCCATAGAACTCCTCCTCCGCTTAAGACAAAAGGGGGACGGAAAAGCCATCACTTCCATCCCCGCAATGCACCTATTCCATTAAAATTTCAATTGCCGCATTCAACTTGTTATTTGCCTTCTGTGCTGCATCCTCTGCAGCAGTCCCGTTCAGTACAATATCCTGTAAACACTCTTCAATAATTCCCTGACTGGTCAATGCCGATGCCGCAGGTGTAAGACCATAATCCATGCCAATAAAAGTCCCGTTTTCAATTCCTTCCTGAATGTATTCAATTTCTGGTTTGAACTTCTGGATCGTCTCATTGTCATAGAATTCCACAGAATTTGCAGCTTCCGTTGTTGCAGGCAGCTGTCCGCCGGGAATCAAATGTAAGAAGTCGATATAACGTTCCTTTTCAAAATGAAATTTAATGAAGTCATATACCGTTTCCGGATATTTTGTCTGATTCCAGCCCATAAGACCAATTACAAATGTAGTTGTTCCAAGATTTTCTCCATCTGGTCCCATAAACGGAACCGCCGCAATCTTGTCCAAAAGCTCAGGAGAATTCTGTTCCACTCCATTGATATGGAAACCTGAGCCAAAAGCAAATGTTGACTTGCCCTGGAAGAATACATCATTCTGTTCGGAAAGACCATAATTTACCGAGCCTTCCGGAGAACCTGCCTTATAGAGATCTGCCATCAGCTGAATTGCTTTAACCACCTTAGGATCCGTTAAATTCCCCTTATTATCTTCTGTAATTAAAGGAACGCCTTCCGCCTTTGCAAAACAACTAAGCAGTTGTGCACACATCTGATCGTTTTTCGACATGGCAATGGTAAATCCATATCTATTTGGCGGATCTGCTACCGCAGCTACTGTACTTAACAATTCATCCCAATTTTTCGGAACAGACAGATTTTTTTCCTCCAATACATCCTTGCGGTACCACATGACATAGGAATGGAGGTAATAAGGTATTCCCAGAACCGTATCACCGTCTGTAAAGTTATCCAGTGGTTTCCCAAGGAAATAATCTTCTCCAAGTGCGTCAATCAAAGGATTCATGGGCAATACTGCTCCCGCCTGGTTAATTGCAAATAAATTATCCGGGTTTACGCTGCTGACATCAGGCAGTGCCCCCGCTGCCAGTCCTGCTGTCCATTTCTGAGCAAACACATTCCAGGGATATACCTCTACATTAATTTTCACATTCGGATGTTCTTTCATGTATTCGGCTACCATCTCATCAATATAATCTTTACGCGCCCCTTCTGTAAAAGTATGCCAGTATGTGATTGTCTTTTCCGTTCCGTCATCAGTAATTGCCGCCATAGGATCCGCAGTCTCACTTGTCTGCGCTTTCTGCTCTATAGCCGTAGTAGTGCTTTTCGCTGCCGGAGTTTCCAGGTTCTTCTGCTCGCTTTTTCCACTGCATCCCGACAAGCTTGTCACAACAAGTGCCGCCGCCACAATCAAAGCTGCTCTTTTCTTCATAATCGTTTTCATCCTTTCTTTTTACTATGAAAATTCGCCGCCAACAGGCGGCATAAGTTCAGGTATGCCAAGTGCGCCCGCCAGACTTTTCTGTGCGGTGGCGCGTCCACTGCAGGCGCATGTAGGTTTATTTGGGAAGCTTCCTTTATTTATTTTCATTTTAACAGATGTTTTTATTTGAGTTAATTCAAAAATCAGATATAAATGGTGAAATTTCCGAAAAATCAAAATTGAAAAATTTATCAAGAACCTGCCAGTCAGAAGGCGGAAGAGAAGTTGCGGAATCAGGATAGTATTTACGAAGTGAGTGAGAACACGGTTCTGATAGGCGGAGTGCCCGCCAATGTTAACAGGTTTCAAAGGAACACACGCGAGTATTCGCGATATTTTAAGTACTTTGCCAGATATCTGACTGTAATGTGTGGCAGAGCTCCCGTTTATAAAGATGATATCACCATAAGCAGGGACGGCATTCCATTATGTCCGAAAGGTTTTCCCATGAAGCAGGCGGCCATAGAACCTAAAAAGGGGCGCATTAAATATCGTTGTCTTAATATATGTAGATAAGAGGAAAAGCTTTGCATTTACATCCGTTCCCTGTTCAAGCCAGTTCTTTATAGTTCTGGTAGCAAAGGTATACCGGAGGATACCCAAACATTTGGATGTCCTCCGGCATCTTACTCATTCTTCACCCGAAAAAATTTCTGCGGCAATTCAAATATCACCACGATCCCCAGCACAATGGCCACGGCTGTCTTGACCGCCGCAAATCCATGGTCCAGCGCCAGCTCCTGCTGATCCATCACCAGATAGTAGGCCATCCAGTAGATTCCCGCTCCCGGCACCAGCGGGATAATCCCCGAAATCACAAATACCGTTGCCGGACACCGTCCCAGAACCGCAAAATAGCGGGACAACACAATCACCAGCACTGTGGCAAAAAAGGTGGTTGCCGATGGGATACATCCCAGCCGGTTCAGAAACACATACAGCCACCACCCTGCCCCGCCGCAGATCCCGCAGCACAGGCGGTATTTCCACGGTACGCCACACATCAAGGCAAACGTAACGGTTCCTACAAAAGCCGCAGCCACCTGCCCGATCATAACAGCACGCCTCCCATCATCCGGAAGTACAGCATAAACATCATGCCCACGCCGATCCCCACACTGGTAAAGACCAGAATCGCATCCAAAAGCCGGACGGCCCCGGAAATATAGTCCCCATCTGCAATGTCCCGAATCCCGTTTGTAAAGGCCACCCCCGGTACCAGGGGAATAATGGTGCCAATGATTGTCAGATCCAGGTGTTCCCCCAGTCCCAGGTTATGACAGGCAATACAGAGGAATGTCAGCAGCATACCGCCGCCCAGGTGACCCACAAGCCGCGACCGACGGGGTCCGCCCACTTTCAGCATATAAATGTGCAATAAGCTCCCGGCCAGAAAAGCAGCCGCCACATCTTCCCGGCAGCCGCCAAACATATAGCAGAAACAGGCGCTCTCCAGGCCGGTAGCCAGTACCTGCATGCAGGCCGTTTCCCCTGGCATCTGCCGGATCTCCTCCAGCCGCCGGTTGACCATCTCCAGGCTGTAGGAGCCCTTCTCAATCTCCCTCGACAGCTGATTCACCGCCACCACCTTATCCAGCCTGGTGCCAAAGTTGGGAATATAGCGGATCTGTACAAATGGTGTGTCCCCGGCATTCCCTCTCATTGTAAAAATTCCGTTGCTCAATACCAGGAAATCATCGTATTCCACACCAAAATACCGGCAGATCCGGCCCATGGTTTCCTTTACCCGAAAAATTTCCGCCCCATTTTCCAGCAAAATATGCCCGGCATCCATGGCCGTCTCCAGCACCTGGCAGGGATCCGGCCCGGATAAGGCATCGGATTGTTTGCATTCTTCATGATACATAGTTTTACCATCCCCCAAGCTGTTCCCGCAGACTATAGACAAGTTATTTCGTGCCAGTTCCTATTAGAACTGTTATGTTCATATAGATATTCAAGACCCCTGAATCTTTGCACGTATTTGTGCTTTCAGGGTGCAGTTTCCTATAAAGTACATCGGCAAAAGGCTTCCGGAAAACCACCAGAAGCCCTGTATCTGTTCGCTTTTTCAATTTTAGTGATACTTCAGATCTTAATCCTCTGCGCTGACACACACTCTCTATAAGCTGTTAATTCTTATCATACCTTGATTTTATAAGGTTTTTCAAAATCGGCATTTTATATATCTTATCATAAACTGATACAAAATACCATATTTTTCGGAAAAGTTCGAAAAAATCGTTTCCGAATCCTCCGTCTAATATTGATAAACTTTTTCCTTTGTATATTTTTCCGAACATAAAAGAAAAGCCATATTCTTACTGTACATAATCGAAGATGCCCTGGATGGCATCCGTAATATTCATAATATCTTCATACTTCAGTTCACTCACTTTCGAAAAGCCGCGCACCCGAAGATCCAGTAACTTCAACTGCTCACACCACACAGTTCCCTTTACTTCCGATGTTTCTATCGGAATATGGAGTGCTGTTTCCTGCTGATCCTTTGAAATAGGACAAACGATGGCATTTTCGTACTGATTAAATGTATTATTGCTGACAACCAATACACACCCTTTGATGTGTTCGATCTTTAAAATATCGCCCTGTCTGATAGGAAGCATATTACCATACCTCTCTTCCTACCGGTTCTCCCCATTCATATTCGCAAACATGTTCCAGGGTCCCTCCTGTTTCCGCAATACGTTCTGCCAGGGTACGATGCCGGTTCTTTTTCTTGAGTGTGATTCCATCACTGACTATTTCAATTTCCAAAAAATCATTCGGTTTGATTCTGGCTTCTTTTAAAATTTCCTGAGGAAGCCGGATTCCCTGACTGTTTCCCCATGCTTTTACCTGTGTTAGCATTGTACCCTCCTTTCTCATCTTTTTGTATATACAAGTATATACTTTCTTAAAGGCTTTGTCAATATTCAATTAAAAATCTCATAAGAAAAGGCACAGTAAAAATCAAGGCTCCCAAACAATGTGTCTGAAAGCCTTGATTCTACAGCATCTTTTAACTTTTTGTTATGTTCTGCTTTTTAGTTTTCTACATTAACGATTTCTCTCTTGTTGTAAGACCCGCAAGCCTTGCATACTCTGTGAGGCATCATCAACTCACCGCATTTGCTGCACTTTACTAAGTTGGGAGCGCTCATCTTCCAATTTGCTCTACGGCTATCTCTTCTAGCTTTAGAAGACTTATTCTTTGGGCAGATAGACATGGTTTACACCTCCTTAAACTGTTTAAAAATATCCTGGATGACTGACATTCTGGGATCAAAAGACTGTTTATCACAGCTGCAGGTCCCTCTGTTGAGATTCGCGCCGCATTGATTGCAGATTCCCCTGCAGTCTTCTTTACAGAGAACCTTCATCGGCAGATTCAGCAACAATTCATTGGTGACCAATTGGTCCACATCCAGATTGTAACCGCTTATATAGGGTTGCTCATCCAACGCTTCTACCCGTTCCTCTTCAGTCTGGTTTAAGTCCAGATCCTGATCAATCTCCAGATCAAAAGGCACCGTCACCGGCTCCAAACATCTGGCGCAGGGCATCTCCAAACTTAGTCTGGCAATTCCCTCCACATGCATCTGCCGGTTGCCCTGGTTGGCAATGGTTAAATGGACAGGAGCCTTTTCTACAATCTCATACACACCATCTGGGGTTTGAAACTGCTCCATCTCAAGATCCGGGGTATAGGTCTTCATCTTTCCTTGGCAGGAAAACAACTCTGATAAGTTAATCAGCATATTAATCTCCTAATACGCACTTATCCTATTATACAGATATGCGGGATATTTGTCAACAAAAACTTACACCAGAGCCAGAGTTTCCCTTGCGATTGCCAGCTCTTCATTGGTGGGAACTAACATTACCTTTACTTTGGAAGACGGAGTGGATATAATTCTCAGTTCACCCCGTACATTGTTGGCCTCATCGTCAATCTCAACGCCTAAATAACCTAAATACCGGCAGATTTCTTTTCTTGCGGTAATATCATTCTCTCCTACGCCTGCGGTAAATGCGATAGCGTCTACTCCGTTCATAGCTGCAGTGTAAGCGCCGATATACTTGGCTACGCGGTATTTAAATGAATCCAATGCCACCTCTGCCAAATGATTGCCTTCTTCCGCCGCCTTTCCTACATCTCTAAAGTCGCTGGAGATGCCGCCGCTCATGCCAAGGATGCCGGATTTTTTATTGAAGATATTCAATACTTCATTGATATCCTTGCCTTCATGATTGCAGATATACTGAGCCACTGCCGGATCGATATCGCCGCTTCTGGTTCCCATGATTAAGCCTTCGAGAGGAGTTAATCCCATACTGGTGTCCACGCACTTTCCGCCGATTGATGCGGATACGCTGGCGCCGTTTCCTAAATGGCATACAATAACTCTTCCTTTTTCCGGATCCAAACCGCCGAACTTAATAACCTCTCCGGATACAAATTTATGGCTGGTGCCGTGGAAGCCATATCTGCGAAGCCCATATTTCTCCAGATACTCGTGAGGAATTGCATAAGTATATGCCTTCTCCGGCATAGCCATGCCGAATGCAGTGTCAAATACCGCTACGTTGGGCTTACCGGGCATTGCCGCCTCGCACGCTTCGATACCGATAAGATTGGCAGGATTGTGTAAGGGGCCTAAGTCAAAGCACTCCCGAATCACTCTCTTTACATCATCGTTTACAATGATGGAATCGCTGTAAACGGTTCCTCCGTGAAGTACCCGATGGCCGATTGCGGAAATCTCGTCTGCACTGGCGATTACACCGTGATCCTTATCCATTAAGGCATCCATTACCAGCTGAACCGCTACCTTGTGATCCGGCATGGGACTCTCTACAACATAGTCTTCCTTGCCGGCCGGCTTGTGGGTCAGCTTGGAACCTTCGATGCTGATTCTCTCACACAGGCCCTTTGCCAGCACGCTCTCATTGTCCATATCAATTAACTGATATTTTAAGGAAGAGCTTCCGCAGTTAATAACTAAAATCTTCATTTTGGTTTATCTCCTTTAAGATTGAATTATTTGTAATCATTCAGCCGCGATTACTTTACGATCTCGCCGTATACTTCCTTGCCGCAGCCTGCTGCATTGGACTCGTCGGTATCGATGTGCATAGCCAAAGCGAATTTGGGGCTGACCCGCACTACTACATCGCCGAATACCAGGCTTCTGCCGTCAGTATCAATCTTAACGGAAACTACATCCTTGTCATTTACGCCTAAAGCAGCTGCATCCTCGGGAGTTGCATGGATGTGGCGCTTTGCAACAATAACGCCCTGGCTAATCTCTACTTCGCCGCAGGGACCCACTAATTTGCAGGGAGCGCTGCCTGCAACATCGCCCGACTCTCTTACCGGAGCTGCCACGCCGATGGAACGGGCATCAGTTAAGGATAGCTCAACCTGATCCGCCGGTCTTACCGGGCCTAAAATGGAAACTCTCTCCAAAGACTTCTTAGGACCTACTACGGTGACTCTCTCTTCACAGGCATACTGACCAGGCTGAGACAAATCCTTTTTGTGGGTCAGCTCATGTCCCTTACCAAACAGAGTCTCTAATGTCTCCTGGGTTACATGTACGTGGCGTGCAGATGTTTCAACAATAAATTTCATGGTACCGCTTCTCCTTATTACGTGTAATTTTAATCAACAACATGCGTGTGTGATTCTATCTCTATTTTAGGGGGTTTGCCACAAATTTTCAAGTCCCAGCTTTGCATACTTTGCACTTTTTACAAAACAAATGTCAGATTTTTTCAAACCGATCTACATCCGTCACGAAAATAGTAGCACCGCCGATCTCCACATGCATAGGCATGGTGCCGTAATTAACCATGGAAGTGCCGGACATGTAAGGAACATTGACGGTGATCTTCTGACGTTTTCCACATTCCTTCTTAATAATGCCGATTACCTTATCCACCTGATCATCCTCTGTACCGATTAACAGAGTGGTATTTCCCTTTTTTAAAAATCCTCCCGTAGTAGAAAGCTTAGTAATGCTGAAATGGTTCTGGGTCAATTCGGCGATTACATCATCCTCATTATCGTTTCGTACAATAGCGTATACTAATTTCATATGAGATTCCTCCTTACTTTTCCACGGCTCAGGGGCTGCTTTCTAAAATACGCTGCCCCTGTCTGGAGCTTTATTTCATATGTTTAGTATAACACAATTTTTCTTAAAAATCTGTAAATTTTTAAAGGAATCTCTAACTCTCATCAGACAATGAAGCCCGCGCTTTTTGAATGAGAGCCTTTGCTTCTTCTTTTTTAAGAACCTTGCCATAAGACACCACTTTTCCATCCACCACCAGCGCCGGAGTAGTCATAACCCCATAGGCCGCAATCCGGGCAAAGTCTGTCACATGGTCAATGGATGGATCCATCTGAAGTTCTTTTAACGCTTCTCGGACAGCGTCCTCCAGAGCGTTGCATTTGGCGCATCCGCCTCCCAGCACCTTGACTCCAAAAGCGGGCTTTTCCGCTTCCGCCTGCGCCATAGTTTCCGGAGCGCAGTTTCCGCTGCAGCAGGTTTTTGTTTCTTCTTTTTTCTTACTAAACAGTCCCATAAGTAATTCCTCCTAAAAAATGATTAATTGAAATGCATTAAACAGGTAACCAATAATCATAATGCCAATCGTACAGATACCGGCGAATAAGGTCAGCAGTTTGGGCTTTACCGCTTTGCGGAGCATAATCATAGACGGTAAGCTTAGTGTGGTAACCGCCATCATAAAAGCTAAAATCGTACCAAGCTGCGCTCCTTTGTAAAGCAGAGCTTCTGCCACAGGAATCGTGCCGAAAATATCCGCATACATGGGAACACCTACCAGTGTGGCAAGGACAACGCCGAAAGGATTATTACCGCCTAATACAGCTTCAATCCAGCTTTCCGGTATCCAGTTATGAATAACCGCTCCAATGCCTACCCCAATCAAAATGTACGGAAATACCTTCTGAAAAGTGGAGACAACTTGTTCCTTCGCAAATTGAATCCGTTCCCGTCTTGTCAGTGCAGGGACTTCAATGTCCACACTCCCGGCCTTTCGGATAAATTCCTCCACATAAGGTTCCATGTGCAGCCGCTCAATCAAAGCCCCTCCCGTCACGGCAATCACCAACCCCATTGCCACATAGATAACAGCGACCTTCGCTCCAAAAATACTTGTCAGAAGGATAAGGCTTCCTAAATCCACCATAGGTGATGAAATCAGAAAAGAAAACGTAACTCCTAAAGGCAGCCCGGCGCTGGTAAAACCGATAAACAGCGGAATGGATGAGCAAGAGCAAAAAGGCGTTACCGTCCCCAGCAGCGCGGATATGATATTTGCACCGATGCCATGGAACCGGCCCAATATCCGTTTGCTTCGCTCCGGCGGAAAGTAGCTCTGAATATAGGAAATAGCAAAAATCAAAAAGCAGAGCAGCACAGTAATTTTCAATACGTCATAAAAGAAAAACCGGACGCTTCCTCCTGCCCGTCCCCCCACGTCCAGCCCCAGCATGGAAAGGCCTCTGCCAATCAGCTCATTAAGCCACTTCATCCCTAAAATCTGGTCTTGAATGAATTGCCATACACTCATTAAAAACCCTCTCTTTCAACTTTCTACATAATATATCAAATTTTTTTGATGTTTTGGATTAAGATAAACGCCATCTCATTATGATGGCGTTTATCTGTCACATGAGAAGCATCCTCCCTCTTGCTCCGTGTCCGGAGTCGTAATGGCCAGCAACAGCTCCACCGCTTTATCCCTGCCAGCCCTGCTCAAACGATAATGCGTCCATTTGCCCTCTTGCCGGCTTATCACAAGTCCGGAGTCACACAAAATTTTCATATGGTAAGATAATCCCGACTGTGTCAAATCCATGGGTTCCTGCAAAACACAGGCGCATTTTTCTCCGCTGCGTAACTGCTCCAGAATAGCAAGACGTTTGGGATCACACAAGGCTTTAAATATTTTTGCATTCTCCAGATAGCTTTCCATGCAATCCTCCAAAACATCAACTTTTTTTGATATGTTTAGTATATACGGCAATCACCCGTTTGTCAACACCCGTTTCTCTTAATTCCTGTCATCAGGCGGTCCGGGCTCTTCCGGTTACCAGTTCTCCCTGATCTTTTTTTACTTTTTTCATTCTCCAATAGTAAACCGGCACCAGAGGAACCAATGCCATAATCCAGGCGGCCGGGTCGGCAAAACAAATGCCTGTATAGCCAAAAGAACCGGATAGCAAAAGGATTGCCCCAAACCGGGCCGCCAGTTCAAAAATACCTCCCAGCATAGGAACCAGTCCGTCTCCCAGGCCCTGTAAGGTATTTCGGTATAAAAAAATCAAGCTTAAAGGCGGATAGAACCAGGCAGAGATCTTTAAATACCGGACTCCGTACTGGATCATTTGTCCGCTCTCCCCTGACGCAAAGACCTGCATCAGCTGCGGACCAAACAAATATACTGCCCCTCCGGCTGCGGCACTGCATACCAGGCAGATAACAAAGCCGGCAGATACTCCGGTCTGCACTCGGTCAAGCCGGCCTGCGCCCATGTTCTGGCCGGTATAGGTTGCCATGGCGACCCCCAGAGACGGAAAAGCCTGAGTAGCAATGTTTCCAATCTTTCCGGCCGCGGAAAATCCGGCAATATATACCGGGCCAAGACAGTTTAAAGCTGCCTGGACAATCATGGTACCCACAGCTGTACTAGAAAACTGAAGTCCCATGGGAACCCCTACTCCCAAAAGCTTTCCGGCACTATAAATATCCGCTGTAATATCCTGTCTGGAAATCTTCAATATCTCATATCTCTTAGCAATATGGCGGATACATAAAAGAGCAGACACAGCCTGAGCAATCAGAGTAGCATAGGCAGCTCCCTCTACTCCGGTATGGAAAGCCAGAATAAACACAATATCCAATACAATATTAATTACAGAAGAAATAACTAAAAACACCAGAGGCGTCTTACTGTCTCCCAAAGCCCTCAGCATACCGGCCAGCATATTAAAAGCAAATGTAATGAGAATACCGGCAAATAATACCCCCAGATAGCTCCTGGTTTGAACGAAAATTTCCTCAGGTGTGTTCATCAGATGGAGAATGGGATTTAGCCCCAGTACCAACAAGGCTGTCATAGCTGCTCCCAAAACAATGCATAACCACACGGACACGCCTTCATAGCGCTGTAATGCTTTTTGATCCCCTGCCCCGAACTGCTGGGCCAAAATGACAGAAAATCCGCTGGTAAGACCCGTTACTAACCCCCAAACCAGAAAAACCACGCTTCCGGTAGAGCCTACCGCCGCCAAGGCATTCACCCCTAAAAAACGGCCGACAATCACAGAATCTACCACGTTGTAAAATTGCTGAAAAATATTCCCCGCCAGTACCGGCAGCATAAAATAAAGAATCAGGCGAACCGGACTTCCTTTTGTCATATCATTGGTCATTATCTCTTTCCTCTCTGTTTTCTTTTCTCTTGAATTCAAGAGTATACGCTCAAACTAATCTTTCGTCAATTTACTATTTTACCAATTTTAAAGGACTGAAAGTTCTGATTTTTGGTTTTACTGCTTTAAAGGCAAATAAACAAGGAAATTTTTTTCAGCTCCCAAACCGTATAATTCTCTCCAAATCCGTCCATCATTTCTATATGACACAATCAAATTCCCGCTGCCGAAAGCGGGGTATTTGACCCTGCCGGCAACAGACAAATATACACATAAGCAGGTCTGTCCGGTTCGTTGCCTGCAGGAATAACCAATGCGGAGGGAAGAACTATGTCCGGATATAAAGTAGAAATCTGTGGGGTAAATACTGCCAAACTTCCCCTTCTTACCAACGACGAGAAGGAAGCTCTTTTCAAACGAATTCTGGAAGGCGATATGGAAGCCAGGGAACAGTACATCAAAGGAAATCTGCGCCTGGTTTTAAGCGTGATCCAAAGGTATGCCGGAAACAATGAAACCTTAGACGACCTGTTCCAGATTGGGTGCATCGGCCTGATTAAGGCCATTGACAACTTTGACATCACACAGAACGTACGTTTTTCAACCTATGCGGTTCCTATGATTTTGGGGGAGGTAAGACGGTATCTGAGAGACAATAACTCCATTCGGGTCAGCCGTTCTCTGAGGGATACTGCCTACAAGGCCATCTATGCCAAAGAAGGCTTAACCCGTCGGAACATGAAAGAGCCTACCATTATGGAAATTGCTGAAGAGATCGGAGTCAGCAAGGAGGAAATCACCTATGCTCTGGATGCCATTCAAAGTCCGGTAAGCCTTTATGAACCTGTCTATACAGACGGCGGCGATCCTCTTTACGTAATGGATCAGATAAGCGATAAAAAGAACATAGAAGAAAACTGGGTGGAAAACATTTCTTTAAACGAAGCCATGAAACGGCTTCCCGAAAGAGAACGTCACATTATTGACATGCGGTTTTTTGAAGGGAAAACCCAAACAGAAGTAGCGGAAGAAATCCATATCAGTCAGGCCCAGGTCAGCAGACTGGAAAAAAACGCGCTGAAAATCATGCGTAATTATCTGGGATAGATATCCTCAGCGGGCAAGAATTACCTTTGAGAAATCTATATCGTTTTCTTGCTGTCTAAAAAGCCCGGAGCCGGGCAGCTTTAATTCTGCACCGTACTCCGGGCCATATATTGGTAACTTTATGCGAAAGAGGGGTTGTTATCCCTCAATGGCAATATACTTCTTTTCCTCGACTTCCGGTTTTCTCTCTTCTGTCTTGGGAATGCTCAGCTTCAATACCCCGCTTTCATACTTCGCATGGATGTCTTCCTGTTTCACATTTTCTCCAACATAGAATGATCTGCTCAGGCTGCCTGCATAGCGCTCCCGCCGGACAAACCTGCCGGTTTCTTTTTCTGTCTCTTCTTTGTCAAATCCCTTAGCCGCGCTGATCACCAGGCAACCGTCTTTCAGCTCCAGGGACAGCTCCTCCTTCTTAAAACCGGGTAGATCAATATCCACTTCATAATGGTCACCATGCTCCTGCACATCTGCTTTCATCATGTTTGATGCATGGCGTCCGTATAATCTTCTCTGTGCCGTCTGCATTGCTTTATTGTCAAACACAGGGAAATCAAAAAAGTCGTCAAAGAAATCATCAAATAAGTTTTCTCCAAAAATACTAGGTGTCATCATAAGTCATCGCTCCTTTTCCTAATTAAAAACAACTTGCAACTGGAACTGGGGATGCTTGGGAAGAAACCGAAACTTCTGAATTTGTTCTTTCCTCTTTCCTTTGTTCTATCTGTGTTATAACACTTTTATCAGCATTCGTCAATAGAGAATTTCACAATTTTTGTGAAATATTTGTGAACTTACATTAGTTTTTTAAATTCATCTGCCACAAACTGTACCTTAGGTCCGATAATAACCTGTACAGCCGTCTTGCTCGGACGGATAACTCCGCTGATACCTGCAGATTTGATCTTCTTCTCATCTACTGCAGTGTAATCTTTAATTTCCAGACGAAGTCTGGTAATGCAGTTATCAACGCTGGTTACGTTCTCTTTTCCGCCAAGGCCTTCCAAAATAATAGCAGCCATTGTGGTAAAGTCGTCATTTGCCAAAACAATTTTGGTCTCATCCTCACCGTCATCCTCGCGGCCGGGAGTCTTAAGATCAAATGTCTTAATCGCAAAGCGGAATACAACGTAGAATACGATTGCTGCTCCAATACCCAGCGGAAGAATCAGCCAGGTCTTGCTTGCTGCCGGAAGCTGAGAGCTGAAAATCAGATCCGTTAAGCCTGCGCTGAAGGAAAAACCTGCACTGAAGCCTAAGGATACGGTAATGAAGGTAACTACACCATAAATAATCGCATAAATCAGATACAGGGTGGGAGCTAAGAACATGAAAGCAAACTCAAAAGGTTCGGTAACTCCGCAGACAAAAGCACAAAGTGCCGCTGCACCTACCAGACCTGCTGCCTCTTTTCTTTTCTCAGGCTTTGCCGAATGAACAATTGCCAGAGCAGCTGCCGGAATACCGAACATCATAGACGGGAAGAAGCCTGCCATGTACATACCTGCGTGGCCGCCGGCACCGTTTAATACTTCACCTGCCCAGAAGTTTCCAAGATCGTTAATGCCTGCTGCGTCAAACCAGAATACAGAGTTTAATGCATGATGCAGACCGGTAGGAATCAGCAAACGATTTAAGAAGGTGTAGATCGCTGCGCCAAATGCCCCCAGGCCTACAATGCCCTCGCCTACTGCTACTAATGCGCCGTAAACGATAGGCCAGATAAAGAAGAGAATCGCAGCCGCAATAATGGATACTACCGCGGTAGCGATAGATACGAAACGCTTTCCGGAGAAAAACGCCAAGGCATCGGGAAGGCGGGTGCCCTTAAATTTGTTATAGCAGGAAGAACCGATAATACCGGATATAATACCGATAAACTGGTTCTGAATCTTACCGAATGCCGGATCCGCTTCGCCGCCGACTAACACCGCTACGGTTCCGCTGGAAAGCAGGGTAGTGATTACCAGCCAGGATACCAGGCCTGCAAGACCTGCCGTGCCCTCATGATCGTCCGACATTCCTACTGCAACACCGATTGCAAACAGCCAGGACATGTTATCAATCAAAGCACCGCCGGCTTTAATTAAGAAAAATCCCACAATGGGGCCGGCGCCGACAATGTCTCCGCCCTGCATGGCTGCCGGGGACAGAGCATAACCAATTCCCATTAAGATACCGCAAATCGGAAGACATGCAACCGGCAGCATCAGGGATTTACCGAGTTTTTGTAAATATTTCATCATATCTACTTTCCCTCCTTCAATAAATTTTGATAGTTTTAGTATACTGAATCAAGAAACGGTTGTATATTTACAATTTTACCCACTTTATGGAAGATCTTAATTTATTAAAAATTTATAAATTTTAAAAATATTCTATAAATTATTGATATAGATAATTTTATCTATTCTATGGATTTTTTTCTTATATTCTATTAAAATATACATAATTAAACTATACTATAAAAATTATTAATAATATAAATGTTCTTAGAAAGGATCCCTTATGCGCCCCCTTTTTAAAAAATTCCACATTTCCAAAGAATTCGCTCTTTTGAGGCTTCGAAATATAAAAATCCGTTACCGTCTGATCCTCTCCTACTTGTTTTCCACCCTGTTTCCTCTGGCAGTGGTCTATCTGTATTCCTTCTTTCTGTATGGAAACAGTGCTCCGGCCGGCCGGCTGCTGCTTATGTCCATTCTGCTGATGTGCGTTCCCCTTGCCATGACCACCTGTACATATTTAAGCATCTCCCACCCTATCCGCCACATGGTCCGGATTTGTCAGGCTATCTCCGATGGAAATCTGGATGTGCGGATCCAGGATACTTCCAATGATGAACTGGCTTTTTTGTCTGATAATATTGACGGAATGGTGACAGAAATTCAGCTCCTTTTGGAGCAGCGTCAGGAAAGCGAGACAAAAAAAAGAGAACTGGAGCTTAAGATGCTTCAGTATCAGATTAACCCTCATTTTCTTTTTAATACCTTAAATACTCTCCGACTGGTTGCCCAAATGAATCAGGACAAGGTGGTGGCAGAGGGAATCTGCTCTTTAAGCGAGCTTCTGAAAAATACTTTAATTAATGAACAGGAATTTATTACGATCCAGGAAGAAGTATGCAATCTGAAACACTATTTTTCGATTCAGGCTATCCGCTACGCGGGAAGCTTTCATGTTAATTATGACATACCGGATGAGGTATCTTCCTTTCTCCTTCCCAAATTGATCCTCCAGCCTCTGGCTGAAAATTCCGTTCTTCACGGAACTTACAATGACGGAAGCGTTATGGAAATCTATGTAAGCTGCCGATTTCAGGATAAGGATATTCTTCTGGAAATACGGGATGAAGGAAGAGGATTTGATTTAGACGGTTCAAAAGCGGCATCCAAAGGCTTTGGCGGCATCGGGAACCGCAACGTAAACGACAGGATTCATCTGTATTTTTCCCAGGGATATGGTCTTCAGGTAGAGAGTCAGCCGGGTGCAGGGACCCGCTGCCGGGTCCTGCTGCCGGCTATCTCCTCTTCTCAAGATATTCACTATATTCAAACTCATTAGGAGGTATTTATGTATCAGGTACTGATTGTAGACGATGAACCCATTGTTAAAATCGCCCTCCGTTCCATGCTGGACTGGGGCGAGCTGGGTTTTCATATCTGCGCTACTGCATCCAACGGTGAAGAAGCTCTGGAAAAAGCAAAACTCTTTCATCCGGATTTGATTATCTGCGATCTGAAAATGCCTGTTCTGGACGGAATTGGCCTGATTAGAGCCGCTAAAGATATGGGCATGGACTGGGAATTTCTCGTAATCAGCAATTACGAAGATTTTAATTCGGTCCGCACTGCTTTGGTGCTGGGAGCTTTTGATTATATTCTCAAGGTGAGCATCAGCTCCGAAGAGCTGGCCTCCCAGCTAAAAAAAATCCGGGTGAAGCTGGATCAAAAATCTGCCAGAGGACTGGAAACTCAGAATATCAGAGACAAAGCGCTGGCCCAGCAAAGCCATGCCGCCTGGAAAGACTTTTTCCTTCACAAAGCCTATTCCCTGACGGAACTGGCGGAATCTGCCGGAATTCGCCCGGAGTCTGTAATCCCTCTGTCCCTTTGCCAGATTTCCTTTGACCGGCATATACAGAATCTGGAGCCTCTCCCGTCAGCCGCTTTAATCCGCAGTACCTTAAAAAATGCCCTGGAGCAAATAAGCCGTCACCAAATCGTTTCCTTCGGCCCCAGCAATATCCTGTTGATTGTGCCGGATGAGGAGCTTTCCCTCCATCACAATACCATTGCCGGGTTATCCGCCAGGATTTCTCAGCTTTTTCAGTATTATATGCCCCTAACCCCGGATATCCTGTATCAGAGCCGGATACCGGATTTAGAAGAAGCCCGCAAGGCCTATTACCGCTTTCAGGAACTTTTGGAGCTTAATTTTTACGGCCCTCTGGGAACTGTAGACGCTTCTGTTATTCCCAAAAGCACCCCCCCTGGCATCCCTTATAAAGAGCTTTCCTCCACTATTCAAAATTATACCGGAAAAGACCGGGCCGCCTTTGCCTTAGAAAAAGTCACGGAATTTCTGAACAACTGCCGCAAAAAATATGCAGCTCCCTCCGATGTAATCCAGTATTGCATCCGTTTTCTGGACAATCTGGAATATCTTCTTCCCGGCAGCACTCTTCCCGCCCATGACCAATTGTCTGATCTGGCCGATGCCATGAGAAAGGCTATCAGCCTGGAAGAATTAATCCGGTATATTACCGATGCCCTGTCCATTATTTTTTCCCTTGAGGATTACAACGTTTCCCAAACCGCCTTCAGTCCGGAAATCGCCCAGGCAGTGGACTATATTCAAGCGAATTACAGCCGGAAAATCAGTCTGACTTCCGTATCTGATCACGTAGGCTTAAGTTCCAGCTATCTCTGCCGTATTTTTAAAGAAGAAACAGGACTTAGCATGAATACATACATCAACAATCTGCGTATGTCAAAGGCAGGAGAACTTCTTAGCGATAAAAACAGCTATATCAAGGAAGTAGCCATGTCCGTAGGCTTTGAGGATCAGCTGTATTTCAGCCGGCTTTTCAAACGATATTACGGAGTAACGCCTTCTGAGTACAGGAAACCCGCCGCCGGCGGCTCTCCTGCACGCTGAGGCCCATAGAAACCTTACTCAAATTTTACGATTTCCTTTTTGAGACGCTTCATAATTTTTTTCTCAAGCCTTGAGATATAGGATTGGGAGATTCCTAAAAGATCCGCCACCTCCTTCTGAGTCATTTCGCTGCCATCCTCGCTGGTTAGTCCAAAGCGCAGTTCCACGATCTTGCGCTCTCTCGGTTCCAGCCTGCTGATGGCGGCATTGAGCAGATTCTTCTCTATCTCATCCTCTATGTCTTTATAAATTACATCCTCATCTGTTCCCAAAATATCCGACAGCAGAAGTTCATTTCCGTCCCAATCCACATTGAGAGGCTCATCAATCGAAACTTCCATCTTTGTCTTGCTGCTGCGGCGCAGATACATTAGAATCTCGTTTTCAATACACCTGGAAGCATACGTGGCAAGCTTTATATTTTTCTCCGGATTAAAGGTATTAATGGCCTTAATCAGCCCGATGGTTCCGATGGAAATTAAATCCTCCACTCCCACTCCTGTGTTGTCAAACTTTTTGGCTATGTAGACTACCAGACGAAGGTTATGTTCAATAAGCCTTGAGCGTGCCTCTTTATCCCCGGAATTTCCCAGCTTCGCAATCAGTTCCGCCTCCTTGACGGAATCTAAAGGCGGCGGAAGGATGTCTGCCCCTCCTATGTAATGAACCTCTCCCTGTCTCTGCATCAACAGAGTTTTAAAGCCTGAGGAAGTCTTAAACTGGAAACGGCTGGGTATGGAAACTTTGATGATCATGAATAAATCCTCCTATTCTCTATTTGCACTGCTCCCCCTTAAGAGCGCTTCCATGAAGCAATAATTGATATTCTCCCTTTGGCGATACCGGACGGGAGGACAGAGCCACCAGGGGGGTTTTTAACAGAATGGCTTCTTTCTCCGCCTCTATCTCTATGGCATCAAAAAAAATCGCAGGCAGTATTCCCTCTGATACCCCTATGGTCTGGTAGGGAATACAACGCACTGCCTGAACAGTTTCTACAATTGTCCTGCATACCCGGCTATCCAGAATGTGAACAGGCTGGCCGGATACCGGATCAAAAAGCTGATTTCCCGTATCCCAGAGAGCCGTAATCTCACATTCCTTTCCTTTGTAGGACAGCCGGACCTTTCTGAGCTTTTGACGTTTTTCCCGGTTTTCTGTAAGAAATTTCACCGTCCCCCTTGCAAGAAAATAAGCTCCCCCTCCGAGACACAACAAACTCCCTGCAGTAAGAGCTACTGAAAATGCTTTCTGTACAAAAATCATGGACGCCAAACCATATATCAGGCCTCCCATCAGCACCGCCGCAAAAATCAGTGCTCCGGCCGCCTTTAAAAGGCCGGGGCTTTTAAGAGGTCCATAAGCAACCCGGGCCATCGCAAAGCTTCCCCCCAAAACGCATACCGCCCGCAAAATCACCAGAAAAACCATAAAATTCAAAGAACTGTTCCATGTCTGTGCTACCCGGATAAAGCCCATAACCGCCGCTATCCCGACTCCGGATACTGCTGTACCAGATAAGGCTCCTAAGCTTAATCGCCCTCTCTTTACCGGCAGCCCTAGCAGCGCTTTCACCAAAACCAGAAGAAAATAGTCCATGACAAAGTTAATAAAAAGCCACTGATCCACATAGATTTTTACTGTCATGGTCACTCCTCCCTCCTGCCTGACCTACTTATTATAGCCCCGGCGCTTAGCAAATTTTGTCAAATCCAGGAATCATATTCTTATTTTTCATCGCCAAAAAGCGGGCCGGATCGAGTTTGCAAAGGCAAAAGGGATTTTTTACTGTGACACAAAAATAAGGCTGTCGTAAAGGCAGATTCTTCATCTGCTTTTACAACAGCCTATACAATCTTAATACTATTATATAGGATTATCTCTTATTTTTTAAGAAATCCGGAATATTAATCTGAACTTCCCGGTTTGCCGGACGATAAGGTGCCGCTCCAGGCTGGGATGTAAAGGAAGGAGCAGTTGCCGCTGCCTCAGGATTTGTCCTCTGTGCCGGCCTCTGAGCTCCGGCCTGATTTACTCCGGAAGACGGGGCCTTGGGTTTAAAGTTTCCGGTATTAAAGCCGGTCATAGCCTTTGCAACCGGAGTATTTGCTCCATGAGCATCCAAACCGGTGGCAATAACGGTAATGTTGGCTTCATCCTGAGCGCTCTCGTCATACATAGCGCCGAAGATAATATTGGCGTCATCACCGGCCAGTTCCTGAACATAAGTAGCTGCCTCATTTGCCTCAATCAGGCTGATATCTCCGGAAATATTAATGATTACATGACTTGCCCCCTCAATAGTGGTTTCAAGCAGCGGACTGGCCACAGCCTGCTTTACTGCTTCCAGAGCCTTGTCATCGCCCTTTGCCTTGCCGATGCCGATATGGGCAACGCCTTTGTCGATCATAACGGTCTGTACATCCGCAAAATCCAGGTTGATTAAGCCCGGAACATTAATTAAATCGGTAATTCCCTGAACAGCCTGCTGAAGCACCTCATCCGCCTTTCTTAATGCATCCGGCATAGTAGTTCTGCGATCTACAATTTCCAAAAGTTTATCGTTAGGGATTACAATCAAAGTATCTACATTTTCTTTTAAGCGCTCAATTCCCGCCAAAGCATTGGTCATACGGGTTTTCGCTTCAAAACGGAAAGGTTTCGTCACTACGCCTACTGTAAGGATTCCCATGTCCTTGGCGATTCTTGCTACAATAGGAGCCGCTCCCGTACCGGTACCTCCGCCCATACCGCAAGTCACGAATACCATATCCGCCCCCTTCATCGCCTGAGAAAGCTCCTCTGAGCTCTCTTCCGCCGCCTTCTCGCCAATCTCCGGCCTGGCACCTGCTCCCAGCCCTTTCGTCAGCTTCTCGCCAATCTGAAGTACAGTAGGAGCCTTGCAGAACTGCAAAGCCTGCTTGTCCGTGTTTAAACCAATAAATTCCACTCCTGCAATATTCTCATCTATCATACGGTTTACTGCATTGTTTCCTGCCCCGCCTACGCCAATTACAATAATTCTTGCAGCACTATCTGCCTCATTTATTTTAATCTCTAACAAGACAATATCCTCCTTTAAACCCTCTTCTATCTTTTATCTATTTTATTCTGTCATATCCTATTTCAACTCACCTTATACTATATTTGATTTCCGCAAAAATATCAAGGCTTTTTTCAATAAATTCATGCCGAATTCCCCGCCGTCTGGCTCATGACTCCTGTATGAAAGAAAACATAGAATCACTCTTCAGTTCGTCATAAGTATCCAGATAAAGTGTTCCTTTTAATCCGTCAATTTGAGGCATCATATCGTGAAGTTCGGAAATCTTCCCATTCATATCATCGCTGGTTCCTAAAAACACTTTCACATCCCCCATAGTTAAGGTGGCCTCTTCTTTGGAATTGTAGGTAATCTTGTCCACTTTCATATCGTAAAGGGAAAGCACCTGCGTTAAATTTAAAATTTCTCTGAAAATATCCGTATTAGGAGTGGGAAGAGGTTCTCCTAGTACAATTTGGCCAAAATCCAGTCCTTCAATCTGAGGGATTCCCTCCAGCTTGTTGCTGGTGCTCTCCACAATAATACCGTCCTTGTCAAAATACATGTAGCTGTTGAGATAAGAAACATAGCCCACCATGCTCTTTTCATAAACCATAATCTCTACTTTTGAAGGGCTTCGAAACAGGATGTCGTAATCCGCCACAAAGGGAATCTCCTTGTGAGGCTGAAACCGCTCTTTATAAAGGCAGTACAGGGTATTTTTATCCAGGCTTTCAGGAAATAAAAGATTTGTCATCTCTTCCTCTGTATGCCTGGTGCTTCCCGTCACTTTAATATCCGTAATCCGTATGGACCACACAAGAATTCCCAGCAGCAGCAAAAACGCTGCTGCCAGAATCCACTTTTTTAAACGTTTTCTTTTCATCTGTGCTATGTCTCTCTTTCTTTTCCTACGGCTTCCTGTCTTCTATAGAGGCTCCAAGGAGTTTTAAGTCCCGGCAAATATCTTCATAGCCCCTTCGGATGTACTGGCAACCCAGGATTTTCGTTTCCCCTTCCGCCGTCATTCCTCCTATTACAGCAGCCGCGCCGCCTCTTAAATCCCTGGCCTCCAACACGGCTCCTTTTAATGGAAATCTCCCGGCAGCTCCGAAAATCCGGGCCTTCCTTCCATCTATCTCTATTCTGGCTCCAAGCTTTAACAGCTCCCCCGCTGTTGCAAACCGGCTTTCAAAAACTGTCTCTTCAATACTGGAGTCCCCTCTGGCTGCCGCCATTACCGCCATTGCCGGGGACTGGAGATCCGTGGGAAATTCCGGATAAGGGCCGGTTACAATATCAAAACCCTGAGGGCATCCCTCCATCACAGCCTCTATCTGACCTTCCCTCACGCCAAAAACGGCGCCGGTTTTGGAAAACGTTTCAAGGACAGATGTCAAATGTCTTGGATTTATCCCCTTTAGCAAAACCTTTCCGCCTCTGGCCATAACGGCTGCCAGGTAAGTTCCTGCCACAATCCGGTCCCCAGCCACTCTTCTTGTAACCCCCCAGAGACGTTTTACACCGGTTATGGTTAATGAGCCGGTTCCTGTTCCCTCTATCTCAGCTCCCATCTGATTTAGTAAAAGACACAGCTCTTCGATCTCCGGTTCCTTTGCGGCTCCCTCTATCCGGGTAATCCCCTGAGAAAGAACGGCGGCCAGCAAAGCGTTTTCCGTGGCTCCTACGCTGGGGTAGGGAAGGACCACTTTTCCTCCAGTCAGCCCTTCTGTCCTGGCCCGGATCCATCCTTGCTCTTCGGTGATGTCCGCTCCTAAACAAGTAAGGGCTTTAATGTGCAGATCAATGGGCCTGCTTCCTATAAGACATCCTCCCGGATAGCGGGTCAAAGCTTCTTTCTTTCTGGCTAAAAGCGCCCCCAGCATAATTATGGAGGAACGCATGGCTGTCACATAGTGTTCCGGAATTTGGGCTTTATCAATGACAGAAGCGTCGATGGTCAGTGTATTTTCCACAAAGGAACACTTACAGCCTATAAACTGCAATATCCCCATCATACAGAACACATCCTGTATCCTGGGGACATTAGTAAATGTGGTAGTTCCTTCTGCAAGGAGCGCGGCAGCCATCATAGGCAGCACCGCATTTTTTGAACCTTGAATTTCTATGGAGCCGCTAAGCGGCCCTGTATTCCGGACTAAAATCACAGCCATCGCTCCCTGCTTTTCGTCTCACAGACGTTTCTCTCATACTCTATTTTATGAGGGAAAGCTGCTTTTGCATCTCGTCCGGGCAGTACTATTTTTCGTAACAGTCTGAACTATTACTATTTTTCCAATTTAATCTGATTGGAAACGCTTAACACCATTCCCATTTCGGCCATTAAAAACAATACGGATGTACCTCCGTAGCTGATAAAGGGAAGAGTAATTCCCGTATTGGGAATGGTATTGGTTACAACGGCAATATTTAAGATTACCTGAATGGCAATATGTCCCATAACCCCCACCACCAGCATAGCTCCAAACAAATCCGGCGCATTATTGGCAATGACCATAAAACGGTAAATCATAAATAAAAAGACAAGGATTATGGATACCGCTCCGAAAAGCCCTAATTCTTCGCAGATGACAGAAAAAATCATGTCATTCTCTGCCTCAGGAAGAAACCCCAGCTTCTGGACGCTCTCCCCCAGCCCTTTTCCCCATAGTCCTCCGGATCCGATGGCATAAAGTCCCTGGAGAACCTGATAACCGGATCCGGTAGCAAAGGCCTCCGGATCCCTCCATACTAAAATGCGGCTTAAACGGTATCCAATATCCGGATTTTTACTGTAAATAAACTCTACAATAGGGCCGGCAGTAAAGTATGCCGCTAAGACAATTACAACGCAGGCCAGAAACGGCGCCTTTTTTTTGCTGGCCACAAAGGCCATGACAAAGCCGATTCCCATGATAATAAGGCCGGAGCTTAAGTTGTTAACCGCTACTATAGCACCTATGGGAAATGTCCTTATGGCAATCGCCCAGAGCCCTTCCTTTTTGTCCACCCGTTTTCCCATCTTGACAATAATGGCAGCTAAATATAAAATCAAGGCAATTTTTACAAATTCTGTGGGCTGAATGGTCATATTTCCCACTCCCAGCCACCGTTTCTGTCCGTTTCTGGTCACACCCACCGTCATAACCAGAAACATTAAAATATAAGAAAGTATGTAAGAGAACCGGGCGAACCGGGCAAAAAAGTGATAGTCCATTTTAGAGATGACAATCATCACCGCCAAACTGGCCAAAGCAATCAATCCCTGTCTGCGGACAAAATGAAAACTGTCCCCGTCATAGCTCAGCTGAGCCGAATAGGAGCTGGAACTATAAATCATAACCAGGCCGAATAGTATCAGGAAAATAATGGTAAATACCAGACTATAATCATAAAACCGGCGCACCTTTATTTTTTTCTTTTTCCCCTGATGCTCTTGCCGTTCCGCCATCCGATTTCCTCCATATTGCGATATTGCTGATTATAGGTTCCGCACACATTCTTTAAAGATGCGGCCCCTCTCTTCATAATTCTTAAACATTCCCCAGCTTGCACATGCCGGGCTCAGAAGTACATTGTCCCCTATATTGGCATAGGACGCACAGACCTGCACTGCCTCGGACATGTCCTCGGCATACATGATCTCCGTAAATCCATGTGCTTTCGCACACTCTGCTATTTTGTCCCTGGTCTGCCCGATAAGCACCAGGTATTTTACTTTCTCCCCAAAGCTCTCTATCCACTCATCATATTCGCTGCCTTTATCATATCCTCCCGCAATTAAAAGGGTAGGGCCGGGCATAGCCTTTACCGCCTGAATTGCCGCATCCGGGTTGGTTCCTTTAGAATCGTTGTAGTATTTTACACCGGATCGTTCCAGCACAAACTCAATTCGGTGCTCTACCGCCTGAAACCTCCGGATAACCCGGCGAATCGTTTCCAGGGGCACTCCCATCTCCAAACTTACCGCTGCCGCCGCCATTACGTTCTCATAATTATGGCGGCCCAAAAGGTTCATGTCATGAACATTGATTAGCAGCGTCTCCCGCCCATTATGGCAGTACATAATATCATCTCCATTCAGATAAAAGCCTTCTTTCAGCTTTTCTCTGCTGGAAAAGAAGATAACCTTGGCCTTAGGCTTTTCTTCCTCATTCTGACCAAACTCCCTTAAAATCGGATCATCATAGTTGAGCACTACGCTGTCGGAACCGGTCTGGTTTACCGTAATACTCTTTTTGATTTCCACATAGTTTTCCATAGTCTTATGGCGGTTCAGATGATCCGGCGTAATATTTAAAATAGCGCTTACGTTTGGTCTGAAGTCCATAATGGTCTCCAACTGGAAACTGGAGATCTCCGCCACTGTCACTGACTCATCCTCCGTCTCAAGAGCCACCTGAGTATAGGGAATTCCAATATTCCCCACTACAAATACGCTCTCAAAGCGGGCCTTCATAATCTCTCCTGTCAGGGCCGTGGTAGTCGTTTTTCCGTTGGTTCCCGTTATGGCCGCCAGTTTTCCCTTGGCACAGTGATAAGCAAGCTGAATCTCCCCCCAAATCGGAATTTTAGCATCTATAATAGTAGCGGCAAAGGGGGAATCCATGGGAACTCCCGGACTTACAATGCACAGCTCCACTCCTACCAGATCCGTCCGTTTCAATTCGCCCAGTACCAGGGTAACCCTGGATTTATCCGGAAAAGACGCCAGGAGCTTCTCTCCGTTCTGGTTTGCGTTTCCATCATAGAGTACCACTTCCCCGCCCATGTCCAGCAGTAATCTGGTGGCGGCTATGCCACTGATTCCAGTTCCTGCCACAATGACCTTTTGCCCTTGACTCATAGTAAAACCTCCTATAATCCTAAGTATGCTACCAGACACAAAATCGCGGTAATAATGGAGAACACCGCTACCACCCGGGTCTCCGACCATCCGCAAAGTTCAAAATGGTGATGAATCGGCGCCATTTTAAAGATGCGCTTACCGCCGGTTTTTTTAAAGTAGGTCACCTGGATCATGACAGACAGCACCTCCACCAGATAGACAAGACCTACAATGGCAATAAAGATAGGCATCCGCATCATATAAGCGCTGGCCGCTACGAATCCTCCCAATGCCAAAGAGCCGGTGTCTCCCATGAATACCTTTGCCGGATATACATTAAATAGTAGAAAGCCCAGCAGGCTTCCCACCACTGCTCCGGTGATGGGGCTGATTCCGCTGTTTTCCCCGATTGCCACAATGGTAAAAAAAGTGGCAATGAGAATGGTGACGCTGGTACACAAGCCATCCAATCCGTCGGTAAAATTAACGCCGTTGTCTGTACCCAGCACAATAATAAATAACGCCGGAATAAACAAAACTCCTAGATCCAGAAAAAATCCATTATCAAAGCCGCCGGTAAAGGGAATCAGCATATCCGTCCCCACCTCCCCGCTGCTCATCAGATACCAGGCGAAAATGCCGGTAATAACAATCTGCCCCAAAAGTTTCTGTTTTGGGTTTAATCCTTCGGAGCGTTTCATGACAATCTTAATATAATCATCTAAAAATCCGATAATGCCAAAACCTACCGTGACAAACAGCACCGGTATGATTTTGGGATATCTGGGAATATAAAACATAGACGTAATAATAATACTGGACAATATAATCAGGCCGCCCATTGTAGGCGTTCCCTGCTTTTTTAAATGTGCCTGGGGACCGTCATCCCGAACCTGCTGGCCGAATTTCAGTCTGTGGAGAAAAGGAATCACTATGGGGCACAAAAGAGCGCTTATGGCAAAGGATATAATAATCGCTAAGATTGTTTCATTAATCATGTCGCACCTCAGTTTCTTATGTATAAATTTTAACATTGCCCTCTGCTTTAGCCATGACCGAAGCAGAAGATACACATTAGGTAGTATACGTCTTTTTTTTTGAATAATCAACTATAGATTCGAAAGGCGCCGGTACTTTCTTCCTCTACTGCCTCAATTTCCAAATAGGGAAGAATATTCTTGAAAATATCGGCGATTACAGGAGCCGCTATGGTTCCCCCGTAGTAAATTCCTTCCGGCTCATCAATGGTAATCAAGGCGATAACCTTTGGATCGTCGGCAGGGGCAAAACCGATAAAAGAAGAGATGTATTTTTTTAAACTTCTAGGCAGCTTTTCTGAAGTAGCGGTTTTTCCCCCAATCCGATAACCTGGAAGGCTGGCCTTTTTTCCGCTTCCCTCCGCCACCACCTTTTCTAAAATATAACGCATGGTCTGACTGGTTTCCTCTGATAAAACATTTTCCTCCACCGGATAGGAAAAGGTATGGATATTCTCGCCATCACTGCTTACCGCTTTGACCCCAAAATGAGGGGTAACCCGGGTTCCCCCGTTTATCACCGCCGATACTGTAGCAATCAATTGAACGGGCGTAATCTGAAAAGACTGTCCAAAGGATACGGTAGCAAGCTCCACCAGGCCCATATTTTCCTTTTTGTGCATAATGGTAGCCGCCTCCCCCGGCAAATCAATGCCGGTCTTCCCCTTTAAGCCAAGTTTTTCAAAATAAGCGTAATATTGGTCGATTCCCAGTCTCTGCCCCACATCTATCAATACCGGATTGCAGGAATTCATCATCCCCTGGAGGAAACTTTCCCCGCCGTGTCCCCCCACTTTGTGGCACCGGATTTTCCGATCCTCCACAATTCGAAAGCCCGGGCAGGAAAATCGGTCGTCAAGATCCACTGCTTTTGCCTCCAGCCCCGCGGCTGCTGTTATAATTTTGAATGTAGAGCCCGGCTCATAAGTATCATTGATGCAGGTGTTCCGCCACATCTGATTTAACAGATCCTGCTTTCCTGCCGCCCCTTTCTGGGCAGCAGTCTGCTCCGCCTCAAATTCCGCTTGTCTGGCACTTTGACTCACCAGGTTTTGTCCCGGAGTAAAGGGATCGTTTAAATTAAATTCCGGTACATTTACCATAGCCATAATCTCCCCGTTTTGCGGATTCATAACAATAACAGACACCCTCTTGGCATTTTTCTTTTCCATAACCTGATAAGCTGCCTGCTGGCAATAGGCCTGGATATTCCTGTCCAGACTGATGTACAGATCGTTTCCCGCCACCGGCTCCACCCGATCCTCCGCCGCATTTTCAATCTCCACTCCTCTGGCATCTGTCATGGTAAGGATCAAACCGTTTTTTCCTTTTAGATATTCCTCATATTTTACCTCCAGACCAATAATTCCTTGGTTATCTCCCCCGGTAAAACCTAAAACCTTGGAAGCCAGGCTGTCATAAGGGTAATACCGTTTATAATCTTCGTCTACCTTGACTCCGTCAATCCCTTGGTCCCGAATGGCATCCCCAATCTCTTTATCTACATTTGTGCTGATAATTTCCCTGGCACTGTATTTTTCTACCTTTTTTCGGACCGTTTCTTCCGGGATATCCAAATATCTGCACAGTACCTCTATCACCTGTTCCGGATTGGTAATCTGGTTATGGATGACAGAAATGGTACATACGGTTCGGTTTGTGGCAATTACAGTCCCGGTAGCATCAATAATCCGGCCTCTGGCCGCCTTAATGGTACGTTCCCTTTGATGCAGATCCTCCGCCATAGCGCTGTAGTGATCCGCCCGGTAAATCATAAGAAAAAACAGCCTTCCCAACAGAACTGCCGTTATAGCAGACGACAGAACAAACAGGAGGGCTATTCTTCCTCTATGACATGTCTGATTTGCGTTCATAACATTCTCCCTGTCCCATCATCAATTCATATATATGATGGAAATGAGAGGGTTATGACGTTTCCTCTTCTTCTTGAAGGGGAGCCGTACTCTCTGCCGGTTCTCCGGAAAATTCCGGATCTTCTTTCGGCGCTCCTGTCATGTTCCCCGGCAAAGAGGATTCCTCTGAACCTGCCGGTGTCCCCGGAAGCTCTTCCTCTCCCTGGACTTCTCCTACAATATACTCGTCCGTAGCATATACCCGGGGCTCTGTCTCCGGCTCTGTCTGGCTAATTCCCTCTGTCTCCTGATCTACAATCCCGTCTTCTTCCGGAAGCTGACTCTTAATCTCGTCCGATGCCGTATCTATATCCGTAGTAGGGAATATATTTAGATAAGGAAGGGACTCTGTCAGTATCTTCTGAACAATCTGGGTGGCAAAGCTGCTGTGAGCTTGTTCCTTTCCCGGAAGGTTGGGCGTGTCAATTGCCACATACACCATAACCTGGGGATTATCTGCCGGCACAAAGCCGATAAAAGACACTAAATAATTTTGTGCACTTCTGGGATACTTTTCTGCAGTACCCGTCTTCCCGCCTACCTCATACCCTTCCACCTGAGCCGCTTTTCCGGTTCCTTCACTTACGGTCTTTTCCAAAGCTGTTTTCAGGAAAGCGGCAGTGCTTTCAGAAACTGTTTTCCGCACCAGTACCGGCTCTGCCTTTTTCACCACAGAACCTTGATCATTTAAAATCTGCTTTACCACATGAGGCTCATAGTAGCTGCCTCCATTGATAACTGACGCAAAGGCCGCCGCCATCTGAACCATGGTGCAGTTAAAATTCTGGCCGAAGGAGTTGGTGGCAAGGTTAGAGGAGCGCATTTGATCCGCCTGATAAATCAGAGTGGAAGTATCCGCCTCTCCCGGAAGGTCAATATTCGTCTTCTGGCCAAAGCCGAAAATTTCCTGATACTTGGAAAATTTCCGGCCTCCGGTCATGGAAGCCAACCGCATCATTACTACGTTGCAGGACTCCATCAAAGATTCGGTTATGGTAAGAGAACCATGACCATTACGGTTTACACAGTGAATCTGATGACCTCCTACCTCCAAAAAGCCACCGCATTCTATGGATTCATTTCCGGTGATATAGCCCTCCTCCATAGCGGCCGCTACGGTAAATATCTTGGACGGGGAACCGGGCTCAAAGGAATCGCTGACGCAAAAATTACGCCAGATTTTGTTCCAGGCCACCTGCTGTCCCAGGGAATAGATCTCTTCTTCTGAATAATGTTGGGAAACTTCTTCCTCCGTAATCGTAAGCTCTCTCTCCCTGTTCTTCCTCTTGTAATCCTCCACGGCCTCCTGCCTTCCCATAGATCTGATTTCTTCATCCGTAAATCTGCCTTCTAAATTTCTCGGATCGTTTAAATCATAACGATTTTTGGTGGCCATTGCCAGGATTTCTCCATTCTGAGGATTCATCACAATAGCGGCGCTCATTTTGCTGCCGATTCCGGCTTCCCATTCATCAATATATTTTTCTGCGATCTTCTGGATATTAATGTCAATAGTGGAGACCACGGTTTTCCCGTTTTCTGCTTCCTTGATCACTCTCTCTAAGTTAGTTTCCTCGTTTAAATAGCCGTATTCCCTTCCATTAATCCCGATTAACTGGTCATTATAATACTGCTCAATACCGTTCATGCCCTTGGATCCATTATCATAGGAGAAACCAATAACCGTGCTTGCCAGGGTTCCGTAGGGATAAACTCTCCTGTATTGAGGTTCAAACCAGACTCCGGCTACCTTCCGGTTGGAGGCCGCTGCCTCTGCAGCCTCAGTGTTCGCTTCAAAAGCCTCTTTCTGCTCCTGGGTAATCTGCTTTTCGTAATTAATGTAGGACTTAGCCGGATTGTCATTTATTAGTTTTGTCAGTTCGTCTGCATTATAGCCAAACGTCTGGCTCAAGACAGATACCGTAGTAGCTAAATATTTTTCTCTATCTGACACAATCACTTTCGGATCAATAATCAGGTTATATACCTGCTCGCTGACAGCCAGATATGTCCCATTTCTATCCATAATCTCTCCCCGCCTATACGGCAGGATCTGGCTGCTGTAATTCTGGTGATCCAGGACTATCTGATTATAGTCCTCCTGGTTATATTTTATCAAATTGTAGAGAACCATAACCAATGCAAACAAAGCCAGCGTTATTACCAGAACGGTAATCGCCAGCTTTTCCTGCATGGTTTTGGTAAAAATCCGTTTATTAGTGTTCCGGGATGCTTTCATTTTGCCTTACATACTCACTTTCCGTCTTCTTATACAAACGCACCTGGTTTTTATCTGCATAAACCATGCCCAACTCCTCAGTTGCAACTTTGTAAACGTGATCCAAATCGACGGATGTTTTAATGCTGGTTTCCAAAGCATCGTTTTCCGCTTTCATATTTTTGATTTCCTGCTCCATTCGGGCAATGCTCTTTACCTTTGCGGTAATGGATGCCTGAAGCTGAAGGTAATTAATGCATAAAAGCAATGTGCATACTGCCGCAAGGGTTAATGCGATAACATAAGGGGCATCCATATACAAAGCCTTTGCCCGATTGCGCTTTACCCTGGTGCTTACCTTGCGGTGAACTTTTTTAGGCACCGCTTCCTCATAATGTCTGGCAGGCGCTGCTTTACGGACAGTATTTCCCTGAATATAAGCGCTGTATTCATTTGTATGGTGCACTTTCTGTCTCTTAGCAGCCATAATCAAACCTCCTGACTTTTAATTTCGCTCAAATACCCGAAGTTTGGCGCTTTTGGAGCGGGTATTTCTCTCCATCTCTTCTTCTGAAGGAAGAATAGGTTTAGAGGTTACCACTCTCCCCTTGCTTTTTCTTTTGCATACGCATACCGGAAAATCCGCCGGACACGTACAGGGATTCTCGTTGGTTTTGAAACACCTTTTTACCATCCGGTCCTCCAGGGAGTGGAAGGTAATAATTGAAAGCCGTCCTCCCGGATTTAACAAATCAATCATTTTATCCATAGCCTGGTTCAGCACCTCCAGCTCCTCATTCAGCTCGATTCGGATAGCTTGGTAGGTTCTCTTGGAAGGATGGCCTCCTGTAGCCCGGATTTTTGCCGGGATAGCCCCTTTAATAATCTCGTTTAGCTGGCCCGTGGTGGTTATCTCCCCCTTTTCTCTGGCTCTTACAATATGCTTTGCAATGTTTTTCGCAAACCGTTCCTCACCGTAATCCCGAATAATCCGAAACAGCTCCTGCTCACTATAAGTATTGACAATAGCCGCCGCCGTCTTATCCTTTCTCTGATCCATCCTCATATCCAGAGGCGCATTTTCTTCTCTGTAAGTAAATCCTCTCTCCGGCGTATCAAGCTGATAGGAGGAAACCCCCAGATCCAGATAGATTCCGTCTACCTTTTGGATATTCAAATCCTTTAAAACCCGGCCAATATCCACATAATTGCTCTGCACAACCGTCACTTTGTCTCTAAATGGTTCCAATCGGGAAGATGCTGCTCTTATGGCGTCTCCGTCCTGATCAATACCGATTAACCAGCCTTGGGATCCCAAGCGCTTTGCCACCTCAAAGGCATGTCCTCCGCCTCCCAGGGTTCCGTCTACATAAACCCCGTCCGGCTTAATATTCAGGCTGTCTACAGTTTCGTAAAGCAGAACGGACTGATGTTCAAATATCATATTCCGAACCCTTCCATACTTTCTGCAATATCTTCAATGTCATCATAAGAATTAATCGCAAGCCACCGCTCTTTGCTCCAGATTTCCAAATGGCTTCCCGTTCCTACCAACACGGCTTCTTTTTCAATGCCGGCATAGTCCCGCAGCACAGAGGGAATCAGAATACGGCCCTGCTTGTCTACTTCACAGGTGGTAGCTCCCGCCAGGAAGAAGCGGGTAAGCTTTCTAGCGCTGGCATTGGTAACTGGTAAAGCGGTAAGTTTTTTTTCCATCTCGGCCCATTCGGGATTTCCATACACAAACAAGCAGCTATCAAACCCCTTCGTTACCACGAACTCATCCCCTAGCTGCTCTCTGAACTTAGAAGGTACGATTAAACGCCCCTTCGCGTCTACTGTATGATTGTACTCACCCATGAACATATCCGTCACCTATTGCCGTTCCGGTACAACCAATCCACTTGGCCACCATTATCTACCACTTTACTCCACTTTTTACCACTTGTACATTTATTCTAGTACAGAACCGGGGAATTGGCAAGGATTTTTTCCAAAAATGGGCGAAAAAAAAGGAGGAAAAAAATGGAAACCAATAAACAAATGTTTGGGTTTCCACTTTTTCCTCCTATAGGTGGTACGCGGTTAATATCCGGCCACAATATACTCTTCAATAAGTCCGTCCAGCTCTATGCTGTACTTATATATTTCATCATAATTGTCATGGTTATCAATACTGGTATCCAGCTTTTTTCTGCTCTCTTCTATTTTGCTAACCAACTCTTCTCTTGTCATCTACTATACCTTCCTTTCTCCCCTGTTAAACCGGAGAGTTCTATGCCTGATAATAAGAATTGCTGCGGACACAGCCGCCAAAGCTATAGAAAGGGCTTGGGACACAGGAATACCAGTGCCAAAAAGAATCAGTTGATCCGTCCGCAGACCCTCTATCCAGGTTCTTCCCAATCCATAGCCCAGCAGGTAAATCCAGAGCATTTCTCCGTCAAATTTCTTTCTCCTGCGATACCACAGCATAAATATCAATACTCCCAAATTCCAAAGGGATTCATATAAAAAGGTAGGGTGAACCTGAATGTACTGGATCCCCTGCTCTACAATCATATTGTCCGACAGCTCCCTGGAAATCATAGACGGATTCACCAGGGACATCTTAATTCTCATGGCAAAAAGGTTGTCCGTATAACCGCCAAAGGCCTCTGTGTTAAAAAAATTTCCCCATCTTCCAATAATTTGCCCTAAAATAAGGCCCAGGACACCGCTGTCCGCCATGGAAAAAAAGGACTGTTTTCTTACCCGGGTAAATACAATCAAGGTTAGAACCGCTCCGATAACCCCTCCGTAAATGGCAAGACCTCCTGCCCGCAGGTTAAAGATTTGAAGCAGATTGTCCTTATAGGCATCCCATTGAAAAATCACATAATAAAGCCTGGCTCCTATAATAGAAAAAATAATGGCATACAGTGCAAAATCAAGATAGATTTCCGGGTTCTGCCCTCTTCTTTTAGCATCAGACTGAGCCAGCCAGATACCAGCCAGCATACCAATGCCGATAATAATTCCATAATACGCAATCCGGAATCCAAATATTGACACGCTATTATGCAGATTTTGAATAGAAATGCCCAGATGTACAAAGCTAATATCTGTTCCCTCTGTCATATATTGTGCAAAACTCCTTTCCTAAGATTTTTCTATTTTACCCCCAAAAACGCCAAAAATCAATGGCTTTCGATTGACATCAGACATCAGAATTCGACAAACGCCGACTCCATTCAATTCTCCCTTTTCTTTTTTCTCATAATGTGGTATGCTTTAAAAAGTTTTACTATATTATATTTCAATTATTTCAGGAAGGTACGCATTATGAAATTAGGAATAATAGGGCTTCCCAATGTAGGGAAAAGCACCCTCTTTAATTCTCTGACCAAGGCAGGCGCAGAGTCCGCCAATTACCCGTTCTGTACCATTGATCCCAACGTAGGAGTGGTAGCCGTTCCGGATCCCCGTTTAGGGCAGCTTGCCGCTCTTTATGACTCCGAAAAGGTTACCCCGGCTGTTATCGAATTTGTGGATATTGCAGGACTGGTGAAGGGCGCCTCCAAAGGGGAGGGCCTGGGCAATCAGTTTCTTTCCAATATTCGGGAAGTAGATGCCATTGTACACGTGGTCCGCTGCTTTGAGGACGGTAACGTTATCCATGTAGACGGCAGCGTGAATCCTTTAAGAGACATTGAGACGATTAATCTGGAACTGATTTTCTCCGATCTGGAGGTGCTGGAGCGCCGGATCTCCAAGACCGCCAGAAGCGCGATGAATGATAAGTCTCTGGCCAAGGAGCTGGAAACCCTCAAGGGTTTAAAGGCTCATTTGGAGGACGGCAGACTGGCCAGAAGCTATCCGGCTTCTGACGATGATGAGGCTGCCTTTATCACCACTTTAAACCTTTTAACTGCCAAACCGGTAATTTTTGCCGCCAACGTGGCTGAGGATGACGTGGCTGACGACGGTGCTTCCAACGGACATGTAGCTGCGGTTCGTAAATTTGCAGAGGAAAACCACTGTGAGGTCTTTGTGATCTGTGCTCAGATTGAGCAGGAGATCGCGGAGCTGGAGGAAGATGAAAAAAAGATGTTTTTAGAAGATTTAGGCCTTTCAGAGTCCGGCCTTGACAAACTTATCGCTGCCAGCTACCGGATCTTAGGTCTTATCAGTTACTTGACCGCCGGCGTTACCGAGACCCGGGCATGGACCATCAAAGTAGGCACCAAAGCTCCCCAGGCCGCCGGCAAAATTCACTCAGATTTTGAGAGAGGCTTTATCCGGGCTGAAGTGGTCAATTATCAGGATCTGTTAGACTGCGGTTCCTACACCGGAGCCAAGGAGAAGGGTCTGGTAAGGCTGGAAGGCAAGGATTATGTAGTAAAAGACGGAGATGTGGTGCTGTTCCGCTTTAATGTATAGGGCTGAAAAAGGATCTGACGGGCATTGCTGCCTGCCAGATCCTTTTTACTTTCATTTCTTGCCGTACCGGAAAGCTTAATCCTCCAGCTCCTCTTCCCCAACGATCTCATCATACTCCGCTTCATCCAGCAACTCGTCAAAGGCATCGGCCACAATCTCGTATTCCTGATCATCCTCGATATTCTCCAGCTCAGGAACTCCCTCCTCGGTCTCTTTATAACGATAGAGATAAACCTCTCCTTCTTCTACATCCTGGCCCTCCATGGGCAGCAAAGCAATGTAGTCTTTTTCGCCTGCCTGGAAAATGGTCAGAACCACACATTCTAACTCCGTATTGTCATCTAAAGTCAAGGTCACGGTCATTTCTTCCTGTTCTTCCATTTTATTCCTATCCTCTGCCATATTCTCCTCCTTCTTCGCCCTGCTTTTTGGATATCAGGGATACCCGCAGGGTGTTTGTACTTCTCTTTTTATCAGAACGGCCTGCCGGTTTTCCGCATCCGATTTTTCTGCGTTAACAGGCCTGGAACCCTTAGGCGCCTAAGACCAATTTAACAGACCGAGAGAAAAAAAGCAAGGGGATTTGACAGGAATTTCGCATTTCAAAATTTTTGTCATTCTATATCCTCTCGCTTTTCAAATTCCGCTTTTAGCCTCTGATATTCCGTTGTAATATTTAATGCCAAATAATCCGGAATTTCGTTTAAAAATATCTCCAGTTCTGCTATTTCTTCAAAATCTTCATCTGTTAAATTTTTCTTAGCCACAAGCTCTTTATATTTCTCATATTTTTCCTTTAGCATATCAGACATAGAGTCCGCTTTAAAATATCCTTCTACAATCCCTCCATAAGGAACATTTGACAAACCATTTTTCACTGTAATATTATTTTCTAAATCATAAATAGCTACTTTATCCAAACTGTTAAGAACAAAGGGAGAGTGGGTGGAAACAATAAACTGAATATTAGGAAAAACGGAGGTTAAAAGCTCCAATATTGTTTTTTGTGATATATCAATATTCTTTAAATGCCTTACGTGTTCAATCTTTATATCCGAAATAAAAATTTTTTCCATTCCCTGCCCCTTTCCCATTTAAGATTATTGCTCTCTAAGACAATGCGGCAGCCCTCTTCATCTCCGTTTATATTTTCCAAACAAGGTTTTCTTATACCGGGACAGCTCCTGGCCGGCTCCTTTAAATCCTCCCTGAAATGCCTTTTGGTAACAGGCTATGGCCTGATTAATATCCTCCTGAACTCCCAGGCCTTTGTCGTACATATCCCCCAGATACTTCCAGGCCTCCGGACGTCTTGGCCCTGCCTCTTCAAAGAGCTGCTTTGCCCGCTGATAGTCCGGAACCACACCGGTTCCGTTAAAATAGGCCTGTCCAAGGAGAAGGGTACAGCCGGGATTCTGAAGCTTAAGTCCCCGCTCCGCCCATTTTACCATGTTGGTATAATATTCCAATTCCTTATAGCTTAAGGCAATGCTGTAATAATAGTCCCGCAGATCCAGTTTGTCTTCTACAGACTCCATCCATTCCATAGCCGCCTTTAAGTCCTTGGGAACATCATTGACTCCTTCTCTCACACTATTAAAAGCATTGCGGAAGGAAGGGATGCAGCCCTGAACCGCGGAAGCCCTGAACCACTTAAGAGCTTCCATGGCATTTTCTTTTCTGCACTGCTCAAAATCCAGGTCTGTGTGAATCTGGAAGTTCATGTACATATCCCCCCAGAAATAGAACAGCCCCACTGCATACTGAGCCATAGGTTCCCCGTTCTCCGCCATCTGACACACCGCTTCAAAGGACTGGAGAAGCGTTTTGGTCATGGCTTCCTTTACATCACCGTCTAATTCACCCATTCGATCCGCTCCCAAAACGCAGAGATCGCTGCCAAGTTCAATGCCCCGTTTGGAAAGCTGCCGGGCCTTTTCCGGGTTCTCCTTTACATTGCCATCCTCCCAGGCATAGCATCTTGCCAAAAAATAATAGGCATCCGCCTCGTCTTTTGCCACAGCCTCCTCCAGCAGTTTCACGCCTTCCGGAAATTTTTGAGGATCTGCCTGAAAATATAAAAGCTTCAGAGCCTGATCCAACGTGTCAGAATAGTATTGGCTCATCTTGATAAAACCCTCCTGTTTTTAAAAATCTTTCTCCTCATTATAGCTTCTTTTTCCATAAATTTCAACTTTTGGCGGCAGCAAGAGGGTATCCGTCTGCTGGATACTCACTGCTTACGGGGTGTGTCTTCAATATTAGCGGAAGGAAAGATATCCGCCACCTCATTAATTGCAATATAGGCTTTGGGATCCATTTGATGTACAATGTTTTTCATCCTGCCTATCTGAAAATGGTTTACTACAAAATAAATCAGCGTCCTGTCCGAATTGGAGTAATATCCTTTGGCACTAATGGTGGTGATTCCGTTTTCAAACGCGTCTGACAGAGCTTTGCACACCTGTTCCGGCCTTGTGGTAATAATAAAAGCAGCCTTGGAGCGATCAAGTCCCTCCACTACAAAATCAATGGTCTTGGAGGCTGCGGCATAAGTTACAATGGAGTACAAAGGCAAAATCCAGCTGTTCATCACAATTCCGCAGATAATATAAAGCACTACATTGTAAATCATAACAAAGCTGCCCAGACTCAGGCCAATCCGTTTTGCAAACATTACGCCCATAATGTCGATTCCATCAATGGCACCGCCGAACCGAACCGTCAGACCGCTCCCCATACCGGATATAATTCCGCCGAAAATAGCGCATAAAAACAGATCCTGATTAGCCAGAGGAGATGCAAAAGACACATCCACCGGAAGTACATCCGTAATAATCCAGGCAACCAGGGAATACACAAAAACCGCATATATAGAGTAGATGGTAAAAGGCAGTCCTTCCTTTTTCAGTCCGATTAAAAAAACAGGAATATTCAAAAGCACCAGCATCAGAGACAGGCTGCACCACCGGGGCGTGTATTGGGCTATCAGCATGGAGGTGCCGGAAATCCCGCTGTCAAACAGCTTTACCGGAGCTAAAAACATAATAACCCCGTAAGCATTTACAATACCGGCTAAAGTCAATCCCGAAAAGTTTATCCATCGGATTCCTTTTAACTGCTCCTTTATATTTAAAATATACGCTCTTTCCTTCAAATTACTCCTCCTTCACAATATTAATATTCGATTCCTTCTCTGGCCGGTATTCCTTTGTCATAGGGGTGTCTAAGCTTCTTCATCTCCGTAATATAATCAGCCATGGCGGCCACGGCCTCAGAAGGATCCCGACCGGTGAGAATAATCTCCTTTTCCTCTCTCCGGCTCTCTGACAGCCAGAAAACCAGCCGTTCTTCTGACGCGAGTCCGTAGTTGCAGGCAGCCATAATCTCATCCAGGATCACCATATCAAATTCTTTGGACCGACAGATCACCCGTTCCAAAAGTCCGCTGTAATATCCTGCTGCTTCTCTTTTTTGTTCCCGGCTCATACGAAAATAAAATCCAAAATTCTTTTCGCAGGGAATTACCTGGATTTGAGGGATGCACCTCAGGATCGGCACTTCGCCGGAATCATCGGTCTTTAAAAACCGGGCAATCAATATCTTCTGACCCCGGCCTGCAGCCCGGACAGCCTGGCCTAAAGCAGCCGTGGTTTTTCCCTTCCCGTCTCCGCAGTAAATGTGGATCATCTTTCTTCCTCCTTCTGCCTTGGCGGCCCCAGATATTCCCTGACAAATCGGGAAGCCTCCTGCCTTTTGTGGTATCGCTCTTTCGTAAAATAGATGTGGAGCCTATCCTTTGCCCGGGTCATTGCCACATAAAACATCCGTCTCTCTTCCTCCAGATCCGCTTTTAAAACTGCCTTGTTATGAGGGATAACGCCTTCATTGGCATCCGGAATATAGACAATTGGATACTCCAGGCCTTTGGCGCTGTGCATGGTCATAACTGCTACGCTGTTTTTGTCTCTTTCCCATGGCTTTTCTGATTCCCGGGCCTTTTTCATAAGTTCCTCTTTATATTTGTCCATATGGTCTGTCCATTCGTCCACTGTCTCATATCCGGCGGCGCTCTCCAAAAGCTGATCCCCGATTTCTGTCAGCTCCTCTGCATTCAGCCGCCGTTCCCTGGCATATTCCCGCAGGTAATCATCGTATCCCACGGCTTTACGAATATAATTTACCGCTGCCGCCGGGGCCATATCCTTTATTATTTCCAAATGGGACTCCAGCTGTTCCAGACGCTTTACCATCCAGTCTTTCTCTTGGTAGAAAGATTTAATCCGTTCAAAATCTACCACGGGAGTGTCAAAAGCTTCCCGGCTTATGTAACGTTTCGGACGGTTGATAATTTTTAAAATCTGCCCTCTCTCCCGGTTTCCCCGGGCTATTGACATATAGATAAGGATATCTCTGGAAATCCAGTGATCATACAGGTTGGGAAGCGCATCCCGCATCTGGAAAGGAATATTATATTCCATGAATTTTTCTACCAAAAGCCTGGCCCCTCCATTGGTCCGGAATAAAACCGCTATATGGCTCCAGGAGATTCCAGCCCGGCTATAGTCCCGGATTTCCTCTGCTATAGCAGCAGCTTCTTGCCTGGCATCGTCAAAAACTCTGGTAATCACCGGCTTCCCCCGGCCTCTGGCCGCATAAAGCTCTTTGGGAAACCGCTTTTCGTTATGTGCAATCAGCCGCCCTGCCGCCTCCATAATCTCTTCGGAAGAGCGGTAGTTTATATTAAGCAGGGTCTTTTGGGCTCCCGGATAATCCTTCTCAAAGCTCAGCATAATCTCCGGTCTGGATCCCCGAAACCGATAGATAGACTGATCGTCGTCTCCTACAATGAACAGGTTGTTTTCCGGTAATGCCAGCATTTTCACAATCTCGTACTGGATCCGGTTAATGTCCTGAAATTCATCGATAAGCAGATACCGGTACTTCTTCTGCCAGGCAGACAGAATATCCTTTCTCTGACAGAGCAGTTCATAGCACATAGTCAGCATATCGTCAAAGTCTATCAAAACCCTCTGCCTTAAGAACCTTTCATATCCCTGATATAGGTTCCGGAAGATTTCTTCCCCGCAGCTTTTGGAATAATAATGCTCCAGGCTCAGCATATCTCCTTTTACAGCGCTGATCTCACTTAATACAGATGCAATAAACTCGTTTTCATCCTCTACATCCAAATCCAATTTTTCCATATGCTCCCGGATGTACTGGATTTTTTGTTCTTCCCGGACAATGTTTGCAGCGGTAAAACCATAGGCCAGCTTTAATATCCGAAAAAAAACGGAGTGGAAGGTGCCAAAACTGACCCTTCCACTTACTGTCTCTTTTTCTTGCCGGGACATTGTATTATAACGCTCTTCCATCTCTCTGGCCGCCGCCCTGGTAAAGGTAATCACCAGAACAGAGGAAGGATTCACGCCTTGATGCCGGGTCAGACAAAAAATCCGGTTGGTAATGACCGTAGTCTTTCCGGATCCAGGGCCTGCTAATACCAGCATCGGGCCTTCCTTGTGAAGGATAGCCTTTTTCTGTGCTTCATGAAATGCCATAAATTCCTCTTTCTGACACAGGGAGCGTCTCATTTTGGCGCACAATGTGTCACCCCAGCCAGTTTTTTGTTATCTGGAGAGAAGTTCTATCCCTTTGCGGATTCTCTTTAAAGATTCTTCTTTCCCCAAAACCTCCATAATTTCCGTGGCCCCTGCCGGGGTCATCTGCTTTCCGGATACGGCAGTACGGATAGGCCACATGACGAATCCGGTTTTTACCCCTTTGTCGCTTACATATCGGGACAGCCTCTCATAGAGAGCATCATTTCCAAAATCTTCCTGAACCTCCAGAATAGGCAGTATCTCCTGTAAGGTCTCCAGAGAATTCTCCAGGGTGGTTTTCATCTTTTTATGGGCATACATAGACGGATCATATTCCGGAAGCTCCTCAAAGAAATCAACGTGATCCCGAATCTCCGGGAATATCTCAATCCGGGTCTTTACCATAGCGGCAATCTTTTTCAAATCCAGATCCTTTTTGATCACTTCTTTTAAGTAGGGCTCCGCCATATTATAGAACTTGTCGAAATCCATAGACTTCATGTATTCGCCGTTCATCCAGCGAAGCTTGGTCATATCAAATACCGCCGGGGATTTGCTCATTCTATGGTAATCAAATTCTCTTACCATTTCCTCCAGGGAAAAGATCTCCCGGTTGTCCTCCGGAGACCAGCCCAAAAGAGCCACATAATTTACTACTGCCTCAGAGATAAAGCCCTGTTCAATCAAATCTTCATAAGAAGAGTGACCGCTTCTCTTGCTTAATTTTTTGTGTTCCTCATTGGTAATCAAGGGACAGTGGACATATACCGGAACTTCCCAGCCAAAAGCATCATAGAGGCGGTTGTATTTTGGAGATGAGGATAAGTATTCATTTCCCCGGACTACATGGGTAATGCCCATTAAGTGATCATCTACCACGTTTGCAAAATTGTAGGTGGGGTAGCCGTCAGACTTAATTAAAACCATATCATCCAGCTCATCGTTGTTTACCGAAATATCCCCGTAAATCTCATCATGAAAAGTGGTCGTCCCCTGGGAGGGGTTATTCTGCCGAATTACATAGGGAACGCCTGCCGCCAGCTTTTCTTCAATCTCTTCCTTAGAAAGGCTGAGGCAATGCTTATCATAGACCATGATTTCCTCACCGTTTACGGTCTTTTTTAAGGAGTCCAGACGTTCCTGGGTACAGAAGCAGTAATATGCCTCTCCCTTTTCAATAAGCTTTTTGGCATATTCCAGATAAATACCTGAGGCCTGGCGTTCACTCTGAACGTAAGGGCCTGCGCCCTTATCCTTGTCCGGGCCTTCATCGTGAATCAACCCGGTTTTTTCCAAGGTGCGGTAAATAATCTCCACCGCTCCTTCCACATAGCGTTCCTGATCCGTATCCTCAATCCGCAGCAGGAAATCGCCGCCCTCATGCTTGGCAATCAGGTATGCGTATAACGCAGTTCTTAAGTTTCCAACATGCATACGTCCTGTCGGGCTGGGGGCGTATCTGGTTCTTATTGCTTTATTCATGGGTTCCTCCATATACTTATCTATAATAATCTATTTTTTCGCAATCCTTTTTATTATAGCGCGGGCAGATAGAAAAGACAATGCTATTTTGAGGACAGATGACCAATATTTTTAATCAGGACCGAAACCGTCCCGTCGGGATTGGTAATAAACTCTACCCTGTCAGGATTTCCATATTCTTCCATGGGGATGGTAATTTCAATTCCTGTATCTGTAGTCAGATGCTGCTTCTGAAATTTTTTAATGGTCTTCTCTGTCTTTGGTTCCACCACTGTATGAGACAGATTATATTTGTCCAGCTTTTCCGTCAACTCCTTCTGCATCGCTGGACTGTCGGAAAATACTTTCTCTTTAACCGTCTCTACATCTAAAGAGCCGTTTTCTTCCAGCTCTTTGTAAATAAGGCTTTTTACCTCCATCTTCCGCTCCGCAGCATCATCGCCGTAATACTTCCGGTTTATCTGTTCCACCGCCCTGGTAACAATATCCATCCGGCTTTTCTGAGACAGAGGCGCATGACATTCCAAAAACATCTCAGAAAAGTACATCCGCTTTTCTCCGTTAATCTCGTATTTTTTCTCGGTAAGCAAAATGCTGCCGTCAGATAAGTCCACCACACATGCCTCGGAAAGCTTTTGACCCTGTCCCGGTAAAATCGCTCTCTGCAAGATAATCTCATTGCCGTTGCTCCCGTCCTCCCCGGTTCTGGTCAGATGCGTATAGAAGGTACGGTAATTCAGCTTCAGAATGCCTATATAGTCTTTTCCCTTGCATCCAAATACCACCGCTGCCATATCTCCTGCCGGAATATCGATATTGGAATTCATAATGGAAAACAGCCTGTCTGCCAATTTTCTGCTGGTTTGTGCAAAATTATCGGGAGTGCACCCCTTTAAAAGCTTCATAGCCTGGGAGTCGTCAGAGAACCGGCATTCTTTCACATCATCGCTTTCCGTAAACTTTTCTATATGTCCCTTTAGGAAATCCCCTAAATCCGATCCCATTTCCATCTGGTGATCGGAAAGCACCGGCATCCCCATGGAAGAATCCAGAATATGGATAATACCGGCTTTCATGATCATATCATCTTTTTGCATAACTTGCTTCCTTTTTCCTTCGCTATCATTAGATTGCGCCCATACTGGGCGCACTTAAAAAACGGAACCGGATAATGATTTATCCGGTCCGGAAAATTTTTCTTTCTATAGATTAAATGATGCCAACTAAATTTATCAGAATTATTGGGAGCATCCCAGTACTTTATCCAAGGCCCGCATTAAAATATCAACGTCAACCGGCTTTGCAATGTGTCCGTCCATCCCGCTTCGGAAAGCCTCCTCTTTGTCCTCCTCAAAGGCGTTGGCCGTCATTGCCAAAATGGGAATCGACGCCAAGGCGCGGTTTTCCAGCCTTCGGATCGCCCTGGCCGCCTCATGGCCATTCATAACTGGCATTTGAATATCCATCAGAATGGCTTGAAAATGTCCTGGGCTGGATGCTTTCAACATATCCACAGCATCTTTCCCGTTTCCTGCTACTTCTACAGTAAAACCTGCTTCTTCCAAAATAGCGGCGGCAATCTCTTGGTTCAGCTCGTTATCCTCCACCAGCAGGATATGGCCTGTGCGGAGGACTTCCTGTCCGCCGGCATTCTCCTGAACCTGATCACCATTGTGCAGGCGGAGAGCAAGAGAAACCGTACACTCGGTTCCGGCGCCCTGTCTGCTCACTACTGTAATCGTGCCCTTCATCATGTCTACAATGTTCTTTGTAATGGACATACCCAGGCCTGATCCTTTAATGCCGCTGATGGTGGAATTGCGCTCCCGCTCAAACGGCTCAAAGATGTGGGATACAAACTCCTCACTCATACCAATCCCCGTATCCTTGATGCGGAACTCATAATTCGCAAAGCCTGCGGGAGCATCCTCCTTTTCTATGATTCTCAGGCTGACCATGCCGCCCACCGGCGTATATTTTATAGCATTGCCCAGCAGATTCAAAAGAACCTGATTCAACCGAATCCTGTCACAGCAGATTTCCTCATGCCGGATGTCCGCAGCATCCAAATGCAGTTCCAACTGTTTGGCCTGAACATCTTCCTGTATGCTGTTGAGAAGTTCATACAGAATATCCGACAGGTTGCAGGGCTCTTCTGTCAAGTGGATTTTTCCGCTCTCAATATTGCTCATATCCAAAATATCATTGATCAAGTTCAGCAGATGATTGCTGGAAATCCTGATTTTTTCAAGATATTCCGTTACTTGTTCCAGCTGGCCTATGTGGGTGATGGCCAAGTTTGTAAAGCCGATAATTGCGTTCATTGGGGTACGGATGTCGTGAGACATATTAGAAAGAAAGGTACTTTTCGCTTTGTTAGCCTGATTTGCCAAAGCCAGGGCATCCTCCAAAATGGCATTTTTCTCCCGAGCACTGCGGGTCTCCTCGTCCACGCTCCGAAGCCCCAGAACAATACCGCGGCTCTTGCTCCACTCTCCTACCCGGGCAGCCTTCATCTGGAAGTACCGCAGCTCACCGCAGCAGGTGGTACGGTAGTTGACGGAGCAGATCGGACGGTTCGCCAGCACCTGCTTCAGATGTTCCCGTGCCGCGGCCTTCTGCAGAATGCCTTTGTCCTCCTCATAAACGCCTGCTTCTATGTAACGTTCTATACAGCGCTCCAAAAACAGCGGGCCGGAAAAGCTCTCCTTCAATATGCCGTTTTTACATTCACCAATCCGTAGGAGCTGCCCGTTCCCGGTGTCCAGATCAAAAAAGCACACCAGGCTGTATTCCACGCCAAGGGCGGAAAGCAGTTCCAGCTGGCGCTTCTCCGCCTCTTGCCGCTCCTGTTCCTCCTGGAGTTTTTTTGTCGTATAGTCCAAGACATACCGCTGATAGAAGCGTTGACCGTCCTTTTCTATTAGTTTAATATTTCCCAGAACATGAAGGATTTTCCCATCCTTATGCCGGACCCGGTACTCTATACTGGTGTTATCTCCCGGCTCTTTCAGAGAAGCAATCTTCTCTCTAATCTGTATTCTATCTTCATCAAATACGGATGGTGCGGTCATATTGAATCCATCCCGTTCCAGAGCAGCCTTAGACGCATATCCGGATATCTCCAGCGCAGCCCTGTTGATGCTGATAATATGAGAGCCGTCCAAGGTATGGCACATTACACCGCAGTCCATGGAGGTAAAAATGGTTTCCAGCATCTGATTTTTGCGGATCAATTCCTGTTCATACGCCTGTTCTTTTGTCACATCAATCCCAATGCCCACGGTTCCCATTACGCTGCCATCCAAATCATACAGCGGAGCCTTATATGTGGTGAGTATCCGCTGTTCCCCACAGGCTTGAATAATCTCTTCAGAAACAAGGGTTTCCTGTGTCTCCATGACAATACGTTCCGACTCGATACAGGCGGGATCATCCTGCTCCACGTCCCAGATATAGGCGTGGCCCCGCCCCTCCACCTGAGCCTTGGTCTTGTTTACCGCGGCACAGAAGCTGTCGTTCACCTTCTCGTGGATGCCGTTTTTATCTTTGTACCAGACAAGATCCGGTGAACTGTTGATGGCAGTCTCCAGATATTGGCTCGTCTGCCAGTGGTCCATACGCCCTTTGCAGTTCTGCTGCCAACGCAGGAAATGGAACCGCAATTCGGAATCAGGCATGGGCAGCGTCCAAATATCTGTTATCTCAAGCAAGATATCTGTCAGGCTTTCCGACTGCCCCTTTTCAAGCAGCAGGATCAATTCTGCTTCCGGACGCTTTTTTGCTGCCAACACCCTGGCAGCCTCCGCTGCCTCCATCCCTCGCAGGTCAGCCCAAATTGCATCTGCTTTTGCGGCAAGAAAAGGATCTAGTTCCCGGCTTTCAAAGAACTCATGAGTAAATGCCGGCAAAGGCGGAATCTTTCGGAAAAGTTCGAATGGCTTTTCCTCCCGTCCAAGGAAATAAAGTCGCATATGGCAATGATACATAATCCATCTCCTCCCCCAGAGAGATTTTTGAACATAAATGATAATACCCATGCTTCTTGCCGTTTGCATAGACTTTCCCTGCTGAGCGGTCTTTTGCTCGTCAGGGCCAGAACAGATTCAGTCCTCCTGAAACCGGAAGAAGGAGTGCGTACCTTCACAATTTTTGCTGCTATTAGGATATAACCTCTCTACTACATTGTACCATAACTCGAAAAAGTTTTCCACTTTGAATTTTAGCATGAGCAGGATATAAAGCTCTTTCCTTACTTCTCCTCCTGATAGGATTCCAGGTATCTTAAAACTTCGTCTAAAAATATCTCCTGGGCCTGTCCGAAGGCTTCTTCTCTATAGACCAGCAGAGGATGGTTCTGATCCACTCCCAGCTCTGTCTCCAGATTTTTAATCGCCGCGCTGATAGAGGACTGGGAAGTATACATCTCCTTTGCCGCCCGGGATATAGAACCGTATTTTTCTACTGCTATCAGATATTTCCGCTCTGTTTTTCAACCGAAAAGACAATATTGCATTTCTCGCCCCGTCTTTTCCTATCCATTCCCAGGTACGGCCCATACGGTAATAATCCGTCCCGGAAATCCCGCTGGCCAGATTCAAAAGCGTTCCGGAAAGATGAGTGATCACATTGGGAGAATTCAGGCAGATTTCAATCAGATTGGATCCTTCCTTCTCAAAAATCCTGTGAAATACCAGGGCTCCAAGATTTCCCGGCATCAGCAAAAGAGAATGGACAGAGCGGATGTAAGGGGACATCCACTCTGCGATTTCCTTCTGCCGGCCGCTGGAAACGCACACCACCACTCTGCAGGCTTCCATAGCCTCGCCGATGTTGTGTGTCAGAACTTCCGGATGAAGGCCTGAGATCAGCCCCGGCCCCTTTACGGCAATTCCATTTTCGGTAATCAACTCAAAATCCTCCCGGCAGTGTTCTTCTTTGTCGCACAAAATCACATAGTTTGCACAGATCCCTGTCGCTGCTTACCATAGCGTACAGGATAGCCTTTCCGATAATGTCAATGGATTCGTCTATGTCTGCTCCCAGCCCCCCTGATTGTTGGCAATATGAACTCCGTCCAAAGCCAAATCCGAACATTCCAGGGCAATCCCTGTGCCGAAAGAAATCCGAAGAGCACAGGCTAACTTGGCTCCGTCGCACACCACACCGAATATTTTAAGATAAGATCTGTTTCCTGAAACTCTGCCTGTTCACTGTGGGCATCGATTTTCAATGTTTCACTGTATGTTTTCTTTTTTGCCCCTTCTTTATAACATCTGTCTCTGTATGGACAGCTTTTACATTTCTCAATGTCAAAAGGGTAGAGCATGCGGGGATTTTTATTCTTCATTTGATAGGCCTCCATCAAAAATTCAGATACTTTCATTCCAAAATATCTTTTTTTCCTCTTTGGTAAGACTGTGAGCAAAATCTCTTTTTAATATTAAAAATTGACGAAGATCCAGCAATATCTGGTAAAGCAGAGCCCGGATTTCAAACTCATCCCTGGTCTCGGGAAGAGACTGTCCTTTGATTTTTTCCTGGGTCTGTTCCAGCTTTGCCAGCAATCCTTTGGCGTTATTACACTCATGGAAGGTGGCTCTTGTGAACTCCAGAAGTTCCCCTATGCGGACTGCCTGAGCCGGAAGCCGATCATATCGTTCCAGATGTTTTAAGCATTCTCCCATATGCTCCGATACCATAAGCTGGCTTTTCCGCATGGACATATACCGCAGATAATAGCGTGTTTCTGATAAAAGGCTGTTTTCCACATCCCAAAAAGCCTCCTTCTCCCCCTGGAGAATCATATTCTTTAAATTTTCCAGCTTTTCTTCAAATCCGATTTCTTTTGCCTGTCCCTTTTCCAGAGCCCCGGCAGCTTCCCGCAAAAGTTCCCGAAAGCCTTCCTCTATCTGACGCTGTTTTTTTTGTATACTCTGCTTTTTTCCTGGCATATAAAGGTTTAACAGCATTCCCGTGCCGGTTCCGGTCAGAAGGAGAAGTATTTCATTAAGAATCTCCGTTCCTCCCATCCTTCCTTCCGTCAAAAAATGAGTCAGCAAAACCGTGCTCACCGAAATTGCTTCCGGTATACGGAGAGCCATGGAAAGCGGGGTAAACAGTAAAAGAAACAGGCCTATGGCGCCGGGCCGAAAACCTGCGAAAAAAAAGCAGGCCGGAGCCAAAAGAAGAGCTATGGAAAAACCGGCAATCCGATTTCCTGTAGCTCTCAAGGTTTCTCTTCTTGTATCATGAATCGATAACAAGGCAATAACCCCTGCAGAGGCGCTGTAATTTAATCCCAGCCAGTTTCCAAGAACCATTGCCGCTGTAGAACCTGCGGCGATTTTTAATATTTTTAGCAGATTAATCCGTTCTTTCATTATTTTTCCTCTCAATATAGATCTTTTTGTCAGTATTCCCTTATTTCTCATAAAACCATTAATAAATATTACCCCCGGCAAACAAGGCGGCACGGATGTGTGTCCTTGTTCACTGAGGGTAATATTCAGCATTAAATAAACCAACTATTAAAATCAAGATGAAGGTGAATGATTGTACAATACTTTCCGCTTTTTAACATTCATTTCCCGGAAATTTAGGGATCCCGGCAAATCCGGCAGCCAGTTCTTCGTCTGTAGGAATGTAATCTTTCATAACACCGTCGTTAAATTTCTCATAAGACATCATATCAAAATATCCTGTTCCGGTAAGACCGAATACAATGGTTTTTTCCTCTCCGGTTTCTTTGCATTTCATAGCCTCGTCAACAGCAACACGGATGGCATGGCTGCTCTCCGGGGCGGGAAGAATTCCTTCTACCCGGGCAAACATCTCAGCCGCCTCAAATACAGAGGTCTGCTCCACACTTACCGCCTCCATCAGCCCGTCGTGGTAAAGCTGGGATAAAACGGAGCTCATACCGTGATAGCGCAGGCCTCCTGCATGGCTGGCAGAAGGAATAAAGTTATTTCCTAAAGTGTACATCTTCTGAAGAGGCGTTACCATGCCGGTATCGCAGAAATCATAGGCAAATTTGCCTCGGGTAAAACTGGGACAGCTGGCCGGCTCCACAGCAATAAAGCGGTAATCTTTTTCCCCTCTCAACTTTTCTCCCATAAACGGGGAAATTAATCCTCCCAGGTTAGAACCGCCTCCGGCGCATCCGATAATAATATCCGGGTTAATCTGATATTTATCCAAAGCTGTCTTGGTCTCAAGACCGATAACAGACTGATGAAGGAGCACCTGATTTAACACGCTTCCCAACACATAGCGGTAGCCCGGGGTAGAAGTTGCCACTTCCACTGCTTCAGAGATGGCGCAGCCTAAGCTGCCGGAAGTTCCCGGATGATCCGCCAAAATCTTGCGGCCCACAGCGGTGGTCTCAGAGGGGGAAGGAGTTACATTGGCCCCGTAGGTTCTCATCACTTCCCGGCGAAACGGTTTCTGCTCATAGGAACATTTTACCATGTAAACCTTACAATCCAACTCCAGATAAGCGCAGGCCATGGAAAGAGCGGTTCCCCACTGTCCGGCTCCGGTTTCCGTAGTAACGCCTTTGAGCCCCTGCTTTTTGGCATAATAGGCCTGAGCAATGGCGGAATTCAGTTTGTGGCTGCCGCTGGTGTTGTTGCCTTCAAATTTATAATAGATCTTTGCCGGAGTATCCAGTTTTTTCTCCAGGCAGTATGCCCGAACCAAAGGTGACGGCCGGTACATCTTATAAAAGTCCCGAATCTCCTGAGGAATAGGAATGTACGCATTTTTGTCATCCAGCTCCTGCCGAACCAGCTCTTCGCAGAATACTTCTCCCAGCTCCTCTGCGGTCATGGGCTTTAAAGTTTTGGGATTTAACAGAGGAGCCGGTTTTTCCTTCATATCGGCTCGGACATTATACCACTCTTTGGGCATTTCGTTTTCTTCCAAATAAATCTTATAGGGGATTTCCTTGTTTGTGTTTGCCATAATTGATTCTCCTTTCAGGTGCATCGGCACGCGCCGCCGCGCGTCACCGATCAATTCGTCAGGTTTCTGCCAGAAGCCTTTGCCCGGAATGCATACAAAAAGACTCTTGCCCCGGCAAAAACAAATGTCTCTGCAGGGACAAGAGCCTGATTATTTTATTTCAGCTCCTGCGGTGCCACCCGGCTTGGCATCCTGGGATGCCCTCTCACGCATACAAAACCTATCTGGGCCCAGCGGTAGACACACCGCTAAAAGTAAGATTTGATATGCTGTCGTTGATAACGAAGTATCTGCTCCGTCTTACCTACTAAGAATGTCTGCTCTTCAACAATCATCCCGTTGGGTTTGCCCTCTGGAGTCCATTCGCAAAAAACTTCCCACTGCCTCCCACCTGCCGACAGCTCTCTGAAGGGTCTGATTTTCTGTTACTTACTCTCCGTCAATGGTTTTGATTTATTGGGATTCTATCTTGTTTTGTCCGATTTGTCAAGGTTTTTGTGAAACTTCAATATCATACCTGTAACAGTTCAGCCATGCGAAGATTTAGAGCGAAAAAAGCGTTGAAAACTTGTTTTCATAAGCATTTTTCACTCTGAATCTTCATAGGGCGGACGCCCGGCGCTTCTTGTCCGCA
>JAETNT010000079.1 GCA_021772025.1 Enterocloster bolteae
CACTTCCAAACCAGACAATTTCACATTAGAATAGCCGACAATATAATATTCTCCGTTCCGGCTCTCTACCCGGCTACAAGTCCATATCCAGGCATTTTCCCATTTATCCGTTTGATGATTCGCCAGTTTACAAGGCTTATAAAAATACAAATTCTCTCGATTCACCACTTGCAAAAGATTTTATAAGTCATTCAAGAAATTAAACGAAGATGGAAAAGCAGTAGCTATTGAACGTGTGGAGTAACTCACAAAAATCCCACGTTACACCCAAAATGAAAGCAATACGCCAGATAAAGAAGAATGAGAAGAATGAGGAAACAAAAAACTTCTTGCTTCCTGCCCCCGGATGTGCTATATTAGACATAAGAAAAGGGAAAAGCCATAGAAGCGGCTCTACCCCCAAATGAATGATTTTCTACCTATTCTTTTGAATAGGCAAGCCGTCACTATTGCGAGTAGTGGCGGCTATTTCTTTTTTCCCTTGAAGATTTGATAAATCAAATTAGCAAGGGCAACAACGAGTATTCCAATCTGGATTAAATCCTGATATGTAACATACATTGTATCGCCCTCCTTTCTTTCGTCTGGAGGGCTACTTGAACCCTCCGCAAAATACAAGAGGGGCAAAGCCGCCTTTGGCTCTATGGTTTTCCCATACCGACAATATAACACAATATTCTATGAGTTGCAATCTCTTTACAACAGAAAAAACCGCCATACCGTTAGACAAATCCCAAACTTCATAGCCAGTGAACCGCTCTCCGCTCATATTTGTATAAACAGAATTTCTTTACAAACTTTTGTTCTTGTTTGGTAATATAGTATGTAAATAAAATAAGGAAAGATTGTAATCGCTTTTTGCATATTGTATAATAAATTTATTGAAATGAACGAAAGGCAATTAGGAGGAAACGATGCATATTCTAATCATTGGAAATGGGTTTGATATCGCACACGGCTTACCGACTCGGTACAGTAATTTCATTACCAATGTTCAAACGGATTCCGAGTTTTATAAATATGTATTGAGAAATGAAAATTCAAAAAAGCTGTTTAACCGGGTCCGGCAATCAAAAATTTTTGAATATATATGCTCAAAGCTCTGTAATAATAATGATTGGATCGATTTTGAAAATGAACTCATGGAAATTGTAGATAGTATCTGCGATATGCCTTCTCTATTTAAAAGGTATACATACATGGAAAATAAATCCGTAATATCAAAACTGTTATTGGATTCCGATAAAATACATGAGAGTTCGCCTTTTATCTATCGTATTCTTATGGGAAATGGGGCGCTGAAAAGATATTGGTCTAATTCGGAGCTTTTAGATTTAGAACAAAACATTTACAGACAGATTCAAGACTTCATTGACTTATTTAAAGAATACATATTATGGATTACTCAATATAAATTAGACACGGTCAGCAGCATAAAATTGTTTCAGGATATGAAGATTGACTATTTATTATCTTTTAACTATACAACAACTTTTTTGAAACTGTACAACAGCACTCAAAAACTTATTCCGGAAAATATTTGTTATGTACATGGAAAAATCGATGAGCAAACCAATACCGGAATTGTTATGGGCATCGGCAGTGATTTTTATGATGAGTCAAAACATGAAAAGTATGTAGATTTCTTTAAGTTTTTTCAATGCTATAAATACTCAACAAACAATAATTATCTAAAATGGATAAGAGAATACGAATCTTTGAATTTTGATGACGCAGGAAATATAAAGGCATGCAGCTCAACGGATTGCATAGTCAGCATATACGGCCATTCTTTGGATCCTACTGACCGAAATATATTGAAGCCCTTTTTCGATATGGATCGTGTCACGATAAATATATACTATTTAAATAAGGACTCCAAAACTCAATTAGAGCATAACATTTTAAAGATTCTTGGCAAAGACTTGTTTACTCAGTATATGACCGGAGCAAAATCTAAGATTCAATTCAAACACATATGAGTCGATTTTTCAAAACTGCGGGGCAATCCTTATGATTGCCCCGTCTGCCCTTTAATTCATAAACCCTTTCACAGCCCTGCTGACCCGTTTATATACCAACACCGTAACCAGGGAATTGACCCCGCACTTAATTAAATTAAAGGGTACAATTCCAAACAAGGCCAAAGTAAAAATATTTTTCATCAACGGGTTCACTGCCCCGCACATGGAAATAATCTGCTCCATAGTCATTCCCATTAAATTTACATAAAAGGGGAAAATAATCAACAGGTTGGTTGCCACAGCCACCATGGCACAGATAATGCTTCCGATTGCCATTCCTGCTTCCCCTGCCTTTTTCGATTTGTGATTGCGGTAAATCCAGGCTGCCGGAAGGACGTAGGCACAGCTCACCAAAAAGTTGCTGGCTTCCCCGGTAAACATGGTACTGGTTCCCATAAGAGCCAGTTTCACTAAAAGTTTTACCAGGATAATCATTACCGCCGCCCCCGGCCCCAATACAAAGCCGCCTATGATCTCTACCAAACCGGAAAAATCAAATTCCATAAAAGGAGGCATAAGAGGAATAGGAAATTTAAACAGCATCAAGACTCCCGACAAAGCCCCCATCAGACCTATAATCACCAGTTTCTTCACATTTGTTCCGTTTTTCATGTTGTTCACCTTTCCGCTTCGGGTAAGGCGTTTCTAAAAAAGCCCGGGGCTATCAGAATAAGCCCGGGCATCCTTTTTAGAAAACGTCTTTTCTCATCCGGACTATACCGTCGGTGCCGGAATTCCGCCGGCTCAGCCGTCTGCAAAACGGGTCATGGACTATCACCATCGGTAGGGACTTACACCCTGCCACAAAGACTTTATATATTTTATTTTTACAGGCTGATTATACTACCCCAAGTCCCTCTTGTAAAGCATTTTTAATCAGATCCTCTACGCTGTCAAAAATCCTGAGGGCCGCCTCCTTCACCTGAGGACAGCCGCTTTTAATCGTAAAACCGCCAAGGTCTTTTATCATAGCTACATCATTTCCCCCGTCTCCGACAGCCAGGATCCGCTGCCCTTCCCTTCCGGAAATTTTTACATACCTGCGGATTCCTAAGCTTTTGCTCATTCCTCCTGCTACTACATCCACATTCTGCTGATTAAAGTAGGCGGAAAAATCCTTTCCCAAAAGGCGGTTAATTTCCTGACAGCAAATTTTAGCATCCTGGTCTTCAAAAAACCCCAAGCTAAACTGCCAGACAGGATTTAGATTTCCTATTTCTTCCATAGAAATAAAAGGGACATCCAGACGTCTGGCAAAAGCAGTAGTATCCTGATCCATGCGGGCTATAAAAGTTCCCTGAGCAGATAATGCGAAGACTCTGGGAGCGGCCTTTACAGAGGGAAGCTCCCAAAAGTCTTTTAATTTGTATCGGTTCATGGGAGTGTCATCCAGCAAAGTCCCGTCCGGTCTGTAAATGGCCGCGCCGTTGTTGCAGATGAGAAAATCCAGAGGCAGATCATATTCCTTCACTGCCATCATAGCCATCTCATAAGAACGTCCGGTAACCAGGCCAAACTCGTGGCCTGCAGCCCGCCACTCTTTAACGGCCTCTAAATTTTTTAAAGTCTGCTCCTCGTCTACATGAAAAGTCCCATCATAGTCGCTTGCAAGTATCATTTTTCCTCCTGTATCATTACCCTCAATGAACAAATGGGCGTGCATGCCCTTGTCTGCTAAGAGTAGCGCTTCTTATAAAAATGTGTTATGATTGTCCATGTAATTTCTATTATTTCTTACATGGAGGTTTCTGTTATGTACTTGCCCAGAAAGGTTTGTTCTTTTGTCCATAATCTGCTGCTATTTGCAGGTGTGATTATTTTGTTTATCGCCATTTTATGCACCCGGCTTATAACGGTCATGGGCCTAGGCGCTATGGGAATGGCCCTCATTGCTCTGGCCTATGGTTTTACCGCCCTGTTCTGGCGCTGTCCTGACTGTAAAAAACGTCTGCCCTGGAAGGAAGGCGGCAGGCAGGTTTCCTCCTGTCCCCGCTGCGGCAGGAAATTAAACTGACCCGGGCGGATTTTGCCGGCCTTCCATCAGGGCGGGGAGTCAGTCACTGTACGTTCCCTTTCCTTTGACCAGTTTGGGGCGGTATCCTCCCTCGTTCAGGGCCTGGATAATATTCTGCTTATGCTCGGTTCCAAAGGCTTCCATAGTAATCCGAAGCTCCACAGCAGCATTCCGGTTAATGCTTACAAACTGGTTGTGCTCCAGCTTAATAACATTGGCCTGCTCTGCAGCCAGCAAATTGGATACTTTGGCAAGTTCTCCCGGCTTGTCCGGAAGAAGTACGGAGGCGGTAAATACCCGGTCTCTCAAAATCAAACCGTGCTGGACAATAGAGGCCATAGTAATCACGTCCATATTACCGCCGCTTAAGATAGAAACAATCTTTTTCTTCTCTACATTTAAGTGCTTCAAGGCGGCCACAGTCAAAAGCCCGGAATTTTCCACAATCATCTTGTGATTTTCTACCATATCCAAAAAGGCTACTATCAGTTCACTGTCTTCAACGGTAATAATCTCATCCACATTCTCCTGAATATAGGGAAACAATAAATCCCCCGGCATTTTCACAGCAGTACCGTCTGCAATGGTATCTACAGAAGGCAGGCCTACAATATGCCCCGCCTCTAAAGATGCCTTCATGCAGGCGGCTCCGGCAGGTTCTACGCCGATCACCTTAATTTTGGGATTCAGCATTTTAGCCAGGACGCTGACTCCGGTACAGAGACCGCCGCCGCCAATGGGAGCCAGAATATAATCTACTGTGGGGAGTTCCTTGATAATCTCCATGGCAATGGTTCCCTGGCCTGTAGCCACCTCCAGATCATTGAAAGGATGAACAAAGGTGCTGCCGGTTTCTTCTGCCAGCTTATAAGCGTACTCACAGGACTCGTCAAACACATTGCCCTCCAAAACGACCTCCGCGCCATAACTCTTAGTGTGATTAATCTTAATCAGCGGCGTGGTGGTGGGCATTACAATGGTTGCTTTAATGCCTGCCAGCTTGGCGGCATAGGCCACGCCCTGGGCATGGTTTCCTGCGGAAGCTGTAATTAAGCCCCTGGCTTTTTCATCCTCCGACAGGGTGCTGATCTTGTAAAAAGCTCCTCTTACCTTGTATGCGCCGGTATACTGCATATTCTCCGGTTTTAAATATACTTTATTACCGGTTTGAGCAGAAAAATATTCGCTGTATACCAGCTTAGTCTCCTGAGTAACCCGGCTGACAAGCTCAGATGCCTCTTCAAATGCTTCTAATGTTAAATTTTCCACGATGCGTTTTCCCTTCTTCTGTTTTATATATGTTTTTTCTTTTATACTTCCTGATTCTCCGGTACATTGAACAGAGCGTTTACAAAGTCACCGGCATTAAATTTCTGCAGATCGTCAATGTGTTCGCCCACCCCTACATATTTTACCGGAAGTCCAAGCTCAGACTGGATGGCCACGGCAATCCCGCCTTTAGCGGTTCCGTCAAGCTTTGTCAGGATAATTCCGGTAATCTGGGCCACCTCCATGAACTGCCTTGCCTGAGACATAGCGTTTTGGCCGGTGGTGCCATCTAATACCACCAGAGTCTCCCGGTAAGCGTCCGGGTATTCCTTATCAATAATCCGATTGATTTTCTTAAGCTCTTCCATCAAATTCTTTTTGTTGTGAAGCCGCCCTGCCGTATCACAAATCAGCACGTCTGCATGGCGGGATTTAGCCGCTGCCACTGCGTCATAAATCACTGCCGCCGGATCGGATCCTTCTTTTTGGGCAATAATTTCCACTCCTGCCCGATTAGCCCACTCCGTAAGCTGCTCAATAGCAGCCGCCCGGAAGGTATCGGCGGCCGCCAGGATCACTTTTTTCCCGGAATCCTTTAGCTGACCTGCCAGCTTTCCCACCGAAGTGGTCTTTCCTACTCCGTTTACGCCGATGATCAAAACCACTGATTTCCGGTTCTCAAATTCATAGGCATTTTCTCCCAGATCCATCTGCTCTTTAATACTGTCAATCAAAAGAGCCTTACACTGAGCCGGTTCCTTAATATGCTGTTCCTTTACCTTTTGACGCAAATCCTCCACAATAGCCATAGTAGTCTGGATACCTAGATCTCCCATAATCAGAGTTTCCTCAATTTCTTCGTAAAAATCATCGTCAATAGCGGAAAATCCGTTAAAAATCGAATCAATACCAGACACAATATTATCTCTGGTCTTGGTAAGGCCTTCTACCAGACGGCCAAAAAATCCTTTTCCCATAATAGTCACTCCTTATTTATCCAAATCTGCTTCGATTAAGTTGACAGAAACCAGAGTAGAAACTCCTTTCTCCTGCATAGTAATTCCGTAAAGCCTGTCGGCGGAAACCATGGTGCCGCGGCGGTGAGTAATCACGATAAACTGAGTATTGGCCGTAAGCTTATGGAGATATCCGGCAAAGCGATCTACATTAGAATCATCCAGAGCCGCCTCAATCTCATCTAAGAGGCAGAAGGGAGAGGGCTTTAAATTTTGAATTGCAAACAAAAGCGCAATGGCGGTGAGGGCCTTCTCCCCGCCGGAAAGCTGCATCATGTTTTGGAGCTTTTTTCCCGGAGGCTGAGAGATAATCTGGATCCCCGCCTCCAAAATATCCTCATCTTCCATAAGCTCTAAAGTTCCCTGGCCCCCGCCGAACAATTCTTTAAAAACCTTGTCAAATTCCCGGCGGATCTGGGCAAAGCGCTCTTCAAATTGCCGCCTCATGCCCGTATCCAGCTCTTCAATGATCTGCAGCAGAGTTTCTTCTGCTTTAATCAAGTCCCCGTGCTGAGTATTTAAAAATTCATATCTTTCCGATACCTCTTTATAATCCTCAATGGCATTGACATTGACATTTCCCAGTCCTTTTATGTCAGCCTTTATGGTTTCAATTTGTTTCTTCATTTCCGGAACAGAAGTAAGTTCCGGATCCCGCAGGGGCTCCGCCGTGGTATAGGTCAGCTCATATTCGTTCCACATATAAGCCACATGAGACTCCATCCGTTCATCCAGCTTTTCCTTGTGGCTTTGGATACGGAACAAATCCTTATCCAGGCTGGAGACCTGCTCTGATAAAGCTTCTCTTTTTTCGAAAAAGCCTTTCTGCCGTCTGGAAGTTTCCTCCTTTTCCAAAGAAAGAGCAGAAATTTCCCCTTGAAGGGTTTCTATTCTGGCTGTACATTCCTCTATCTGGGTCTCAATACCGGCAATTTCCTCCTCTCTGGCCCGGATGGCAAGGCTGCTTCCCCGGCTGCCTTTTGTAAGCCCTTCCAGCTCTTCTTTCCCTTTTCGGATTTCTTCGTGTACCCGGCGGATATTCTCATTCAGGAAATCCTCTTTCTGCTTAAGTCCTGCTGTTTCCAGCTGGACTGCGGACAATTCCTTAGCAAGAACCTCCCGTTCCTTTTTGCTCTCTTCCAAAACTGCAGTAAGGCTTTCTATTTCCTCCTGATTTTTCTGTCCCCGGTCTTTTAAAACATCGGTCTGAGCCTTTAACTGAAGCCGGTTTTCTATGATCTCCCGGCTCTGTTCTTCAAGCTGCCGGTGCTCGGTTACCATATCTGATGCAGACTCGACAATTTCCGCCTTTTTTTCTTCCATCTGGCTGATCCCAAGACGCACCGTATTCTGTTCCAGATACAATGCCTGTTTTTCCCGGCGTTCTTTTTCCATATCTTCATTAAAGCCGGCTAAAAGCTTTTCCTGAAGTACCAGGCTTTCATTCGTCCTGTCCACCTGAATGAGAGCTTTTTTACAGGCTTCTTCCAGCTCTTCAATTTCTCTTTTTCTTCCCAGAAGGTTGCTGGCATTTTTAAACGCTCCTCCGGTCATAGAGCCTCCGGCGCTTAAAAGCTCTCCCTCCAGGGTTACAATCCTTAGGGAATACTGATATTTTCTTGCCAAGGAAATGGCGTTATCGATAGAATCCGCAACTACCACCCGGCCCAAAAGGTATTTTAACAGTCCTTCATATTCTTTATCCGCATGCACCAGTTCGTTGGCAAGCCCCAGCACCCCCGGCTCTTTCAGAGCCTTTTCCTGAGTAAAAGCGGTGCGGTTTCCAATGCTGGTAAGAGGCAGAAAGGTGGCCCGGCCAAATTTATTTTTCTTTAAATATTCAATAAGGCGTTTGGCTGTTTCTTCTGAGTCCGTAACAATATTCTGGATACTGCCTCCCAATGCTGTCTCTATAGCCGCCTCATATTTTTTATCCACAGTAATCAAATCCGCCACAACACCCCGGATGCCGTGGATCCGATCTCTGGCTTCCATAACCCGGCGAATGCTTTGGCCATAGCCTTCATAACGTTCCGCCAAATTCCGCAGAGATTCCAGCTTGGTGTTATTTCTATGATATGCCTGCTGGCAGTCACTTAAAGCCTTGTTCAACCGTTTTACTTCCCCGGCAGCCCCGGCGGCCTTCTCTTCTGTTTCTGTTTCCTGTACCAGCAAGCAGCGGATAGCTTCATCTATTTCTTCCAGCCTCTTTTGCTCTGCGGCAATCTGCTGTTCCTGAACAGACTCATCGCTTTTTGTCTTTAAAAGCTTCTGACTTACTTCAGCCCGGCGCATATTAATCTGTTCCAGCATAGCTTCATAGCGCTGGTCTCTGGCATTTACATTAGCCTTTTCATTTAAAGTATCAATAACCGCCTGCTTAAGAATCTCTATTTTGTCCTGGATATCCAAAATGGCTGTGTCCTGCTCCATTAAGGAAACTTCCGCTTCTTTCTGCCGGTTAATTACCTCTGAAATATGGGAAGAAGAGTCTTTCTTTTCCTTCTCATATCCTTGAATCTGGCTTTGCCGTTGGATAATTTCCGCCTCAATAACCTCCATTCGATGACGGATATGCTCTTCATTCATTCGTTCCGTATTGATTTGTTCCTTCAGCACATTAATCTGACCTTCCAGACTGCCTTTTTGAACCGTTCTTTGAGATTCTTCACTGCGTCCTGAGGTAACTTTCCTTTCCAGCAGGGCAAGCGCCTCCTCCAGGGCATCATATTCCTGGCGAATAGCCTCTGATTCCTTCTTTACCTGCTCCAAATCCTGGGAAACGATTTCTTCATTTTTCTTTACATTCTCCATCTGCTCTTTTAAAACGCCGGTTTCCGAAAGAAAGAGGTTTACGTCTAAGTGTTTCAGTGATTCCTTTAGCCGCAGATACTCTCTGGCGGCCTGTGCCTGCTTCTCCAAAGGCCCCACCTGTTTTTCCAGCTCCGCCAGAATATCGCTTACCCGAACCAGGTTCTGCCGCTCATCCTCCAGTTTTTTCTGGGCAATGGCTTTACGCCGCTTAAATTTTACAATACCCGCAGCCTCGTCAAAAAGCTCCCTCCGTTCTTCTGGTTTGCCGCTTAAAATCTTATCTATCTGACCCTGTCCGATAATGGAGTAACCTTCTTTTCCGATCCCTGTATCATAAAACAGCTCATTAATATCCTTTAAGCGGCACGGGCTGCCGTTTATCCGATATTCGCTTTCACCGGATCGGTAAAGCCTCCTTGACACGGTAACCTGATCATAATCAATAGCCAGCTGATGATCCCCATTATCCAGAGTAATTGCCACATAGGCGAACCCCTGGGGCTTCCGCATCTCCGTACCGGCAAAGATAACATCCTGCATAGATGCCCCCCGAAGCTGCTTAACTCTCTGTTCTCCCAAAACCCAGCGGACTGCGTCTGCAACATTGCTCTTTCCGGAACCGTTGGGACCTACGATGCCGGTAATTCCGTTGTGAAACTCAAAAACAATCTTATTGGCAAAAGATTTAAATCCCTGGATTTCAATACTCTTTAAATACATATGTCACCTGCCTGGCCGGAAATTCCTTTCTCCTCCCGAAGGGCCAAAATCGCCCGGTAAGCTGCTTCCTGTTCTGCCGACTTCTTCGATCTTCCTTCCCCGCGGCCGATTTCTCTGTTTCCCACCATGGCCCTTACCTCAAACAACTTATTGTGATCCGGACCTTCCTCTTTTAAAATTTCATAGGAAAGGATTTCCTCTCCCATACTCTGAATTTTCTCCTGCAGGATAGTCTTGCTATCATAAAAGAGCTGTTTGTTCTCCATGTCGTTCATAACAAAATCATAAACAAACTCTTTTGCATTAGCAAGACCACCATCCAGGTAAATAGCGCCGATAACCGCTTCCAGGGCATCAGAAACTACAGATTCCCGCAGTCTTCCTCCGGTTGCGTCCTCCCCTTTTCCTAAAAGCAGGTAATCCCCCAGGGAAATTTTTCTGGCGCAGTAAGCCAGAGCCGGTTCACAGACCATTCTTGCCCGGGTTTTAGTCAGGTCTCCCTCCGGCATCTGCGGAAAATGGTCAAATAAAAATTCGCTGGACAAAAGCTCTAATACCGCATCTCCCAAAAATTCCAGTCTTTCATTACAGGCCATTTTATCCATCCGATGCTCGTTGGCATAAGAGCTGTGAGTCAGAGCCTGAGTCAGAAGGTTCTGGTTGCAAAACCGGTATCTAATGGCCCTTTCTAATCCTTTTTGTGTTCTTTTCATCTGTTCCTCCTGCCTGGTATCCGGCAAAGCGCATTGCCGGATACGCCATAATCATCAAAAGAGGCCGTGCCACCCCGGGACAGCCTCTTTCTAAATTTCCATTTTTCAATTTAAAGCATTTTTAATCTGCTCTACAGCATCTCCTACAGAAACGATATCTTCAGCGGCATCATCCGGAATTTTAATATCGAACTCCTCTTCAATACCCATAATAATTTGGAAAATGTCCAGAGAATCCGCACCTAAATCATCCACAAAAGTGGACGCCATGGTTACTTCCTCCGGTTCAATGTTTAATACCTCCGCAATAATATTCTGCAGTTTTTCGAATTCCATCTTACATCCTCCTAATTTTGCTCCTCGGTCTCCGTGGCGAGACTCTCTTTGATTTTTTCATTGATACCCTGTTCCTTAAAGGTAACACATTGAATAATAGAATTGCAGACTTCGTTAGCTTTGGAATTGCCATGGGTCTTTACCACCAGCCCCTTTAAGCCCAGCAACGGAGCGCCCCCGTATTGGCTGGCATCAAAAGACTTTAAGGTCTCCTTTAAAGCCGGCTTCACAAGAAGAGCCCCTATCTTGCTTCTTAAACTGGTCATCATGCCTGCTTTCACCTTGCTGATAAGAGTAGCTCCCACTCCTTCGTAAAGCTTCAGGATAACGTTTCCTACAAAAGCCTCACAGACAATCACGTCCGCTCCTCCATGAGGTATCTCCCTGGCCTCAATACTGCCGATAAAGTTAATATCTGCACAGGCCTTTAAAAGAGGAAAGGTTTCTTTTACCAAAGCGTTGCCCTTCTCTTCTTCTGCGCCGATATTGACAATGGCCACCCTGGGGGTTTTCACGCCCATAACATGCTCCATATAGATAGAGCCCATACGTGCAAACTGAACCATATGGGACGGCCTTGCGTCTATATTGGCCCCGCAGTCAATCAGCAGGGATACTCCTTTTTCCGTAGGAATCAGAGGAGCAAGAGGCGGCCGTTCCACTCCCTTGATCCTTCCGACAATCACCTGACCGCCTACCAGAACTGCTCCTGAGCTGCCTGCAGATACAAAAGCATCTGCCTCTCCCTTTTTCACTAGGTTCATACCAACTACAATAGAAGAATCCTTCTTTTTGCGAATGGCATTAACCGGCGGCTCTTCTGTGGCAATTACCTCCGAGGCGTGAACAATTTGGAGCCGTTCCCTGGGATAGTCTTTCTCTGAAAGTTCTCTCTCCACGTCCTCCTTGCGGCCAACCAGGATCACCTGAATGTCCTTTCTCAAATTTACGGCAGCTATGGCGCCGGCAACCATCTGGGACGGCGCATAATCTCCGCCCATAGCGTCTACGGCTACTTTAATCATATGTGATTCTCCTTTCGGCTAATCTACAACATAATATACTAGATATTATTATAGAAATCAATATTATTTTTTATAGATTTTCCAGAATTGTAACAGTTCCGGCGGTCTTTTTCTTGCCCGCCTGTGGGGACAAGAAACTTTTTCTTGCAATTCCTAAAATATTATCGTACAATACCCTCAAAATCAAGCGGTGTACCCCGCCTAAGGGGATACCAGCAGGAGGTAAAAATTGAATACACAAAAAATCAACCAAGCACCTAAGGACAGATCTGTGCTTCTCATGGCACAGATGGCATTTCTCACTGCAATTATGCTGGTGATGGCATTTACGCCTTTGGGCTATATTCCTCTGCCCTTTATGAACGCCACCACCATGCACATTCCGGTTATCATCGGCGCCTGCCTGTTAGGCCCCGGAATGGGAGGGGCCCTGGGAGGGATCTTTGGTATTACAAGCGTGATAAAGGCTACTATCCAGCCCAACATCACATCCTTTGTATTTACCCCCTTTTACAGCTTAAGCCCGGAATTCCATGGTGGCTTCCAAAGCCTGATTGTGGCTATCCTTCCCCGTATCCTCATTGGTGTGATTTCCGGCTATGCTTTTCTTTTTTTGAAAAGGAAAATGAACGGCTTGTCTCTCCCCCTTCTTCTCTCCGGCTTTATCGGATCCATGGTAAACACTGTGGGCGTTATGGGCCTGATTTATCTGCTTTTCGGGGAACAGTATGCCTTGGCAGGAGGTACGGATCCTTCTCTCCTTTTTGGAGTGATCATGGGCGTGGTTGGTTTAAACGGCATACCCGAAGCCCTTATCGCCGCTATTTTAACTCAGGCAGCAGGCAGGGCTCTTTTCGCGTCAAAGGAGGCATTTAACCGATGAAAAACTTAACCCCCATTCCCCTTCTGCAAGTAGGCGGATTTACGGTAGGCCATGCCCAGGATGATGAAGCGGCTACCGGCTGTACGGTTCTGTTGTTTGATACCTGTTCCCCCGCCGGCGTAGCCGTGCGGGGCGGAGGTCCTGCTTCCAGGGAGACCCCTCTTTTAGATCCTATGGCCGCGTCGGAAGGTCTTCATGGTCTTCTTTTGTCGGGAGGATCCGCCTTTGGACTGGATGCCGCCGGCGGCGTAATGAAGTATCTGGAGGAACGGAATATCGGTTTTGACACGGGCATCACAAAAGTTCCTCTGGTCTGCCAATCCTGTGTATTTGATTTGGCAATCGGACGGCCGGATGTACGGCCGGATTCTGCCATGGCTTACAGGGCCTGTGAAGACGGGGACCGGCGAAAAAAAAGCGCCTTGCCGGTTCCGGAAGGAAACCAAGGCGTGGGATGCGGCTGTACTGTAGGAAAATATCGCGGACCTCAATACGCTATGAAAAGCGGTCTGGGGTGTTTTGCTGTTCAGGCCGGTAATTTAAAAGTAGGCGCTATTGTGGCGGTTAATGCTCTGGGGGATGTGTTTCATATTGATACAGGTCAGCAGATTGCAGGCTTGTTAAACGAAAAGAAGGATGGACTTCTTTCAACAGAAGAAGAATTTTTAAAGGATATTGCCGCCATGCCGGATTTGTTCACCGGAAACACCACCATCGGCGCTGTAGTTACCAATGGAGCTTTTACCAAAGCCCAGGTGAACAAAATCGCCTCCATGGCCCATAACGGTCTGGCCCGCACCATCCGTCCGGTACACACTACTGCCGATGGCGATTCTATTTATGCTGTGTCCGTAGGCTCCCAACCGGCTGACATTAATGTGGCGGGGACTCTGGCTTCTTATGTTCTTGGAACCGCCGTAAACCGGGCAGTCCTTGCTGCCCGGTCCAGTCATGGCTATCTTTGCAGCAAAGAGCTGGGAAAATGAGCTTTAGGCCCCTTTTCCTGTTTCCACAAGTCCCAGCCCGGCAAATATTGCCCAGATGTAGGGGGCCCCGAAGACGCCAAGTTTCTTGGGGCCGTGAATGGTCTGCCCATTGTCCTCTTTTATTTTTTCATACGCCTTTTCCACAGTAGCTTTGGTTATGGACTTGGAGCGCCTGTCTACAAACATTTCTCCGCCTTTTATTACATAGGTAAATTCCAGACCTTTCGCTGTGTGAAAAACCATATTTTGCTGC
>JAETNT010000172.1 GCA_021772025.1 Enterocloster bolteae
ATTTAAACCATATTCATTGTATGCTTAATGCGAAAAAATGTCAATAAAAAGAGTTTGTTATGACAAACTCAATTCAAAAAAAGATACAGCGAATCTCTCCGCTGCATCTTTTCCTGCTTTTTCTCTATATTTCTTTATGTTTCCGTTCTGTATATTCGTATTAAGATTTACTGCACCCAGGCTCCTGAACCATCCACATATTTTCCGTCCGGCGTCCATGTATTATAATACATGGCTCCATTGGTGCCCAGATAGTAATACTTGCCATTAATAGCCTGCCAGCCGGTCTGCATGGCGCCGCTGGGGTCTAAGTAATACCACTGTCCGCCCAGCCTCTGCCAGCCGGTCTGCATGGCGCCGCTGCCGTCCAGATAATACCATCTGCCATTAATGGCCTGCCAGCCGGTCTGCATCTCACCGCTGCCGTTCATATAATACCATTTGCCGTTGATAGCCTGCCAGCCGGTCATCATGATACCGTTGGAAGGGTTCAGATAGTACCAGGTCCCATCCAGCTTCTGCCAGCCGGTAACAATATACCCCTTGTTATTGAAATAATACCATGCGCCGTTAATCTGTTTCCAACAGGAGGCCGGATATCCGCCGGTATCATACGCATACCATACACCAGTACCATCCTGCTCCCAATGTCCGCTTCCGCCATAGCGGCCAAGCTCATCCTCATCAATATACAGGGAGTTGGAATCCTCGGACCATTCACCTGTCTTATTATTGTAACGGGAAATAGCCCTTACACGGAAGGTATAGTCTCCCTCCCGGTTAAAATAACCTGCAAAATTATATGAGGTTCCTGTAGTGCTGACCGTAGTGACTGTCTTGTCGTCGCGGAGCAGCTTTACATCATAGCTCTTAGCGCCTTCAATCTCCTCCCACTCAGCCGTGGTATCATTCCATTCCAGCTCCGACGCACCCTGAAGCTTGCCGCCGATACGTTTTAACTCAGCATACACTTCAATGTACTGGCCATCGTCATAAATCTTTGCTTTTTTGAAATCCGCATTACATCCGGAAAGAGAGAAGTGGCTTTTGGATGTATAGGAGAACTTGTATCCGTCCTTGGCTGACAGTTCCACCTTTACCTCCGGTATATCTCCAACCGTCCAGGTATCCTGGTCCTCTATATTGGTATACTCGGCAGAGTCCACTTCAAATCCGCTGCTGCCGGCCTTAACCGTAATGTCTCCTATTTCGTCCCCGCTCTCCGGCGCCTTTGAATAGGAAAAACTCAGCTTCACCGTGTCAATCTTTTTATCCGCTGCCAATGCAGTAAAACTACTGCCCAATGCCATAGATGCTGCCAGCAGCAGACATAGCCCTCTTTTTCTCCTCATAAAACTTATCCTCCTCGTCTATATTTGCAATCAATTGTTATTTATTGCCTATCTTTATTATAAAGTAGTGACATCTATTGTACAATTTAATAATCCTTAAGAGAATATTACATTTTTAGGTACAATGTTCCATGAGTTACAGAAAAT
>JAETNT010000173.1 GCA_021772025.1 Enterocloster bolteae
GTCATATCCACAGAATTCTGTATGTGGTAAAGCTTCCCCTTCCACTGAATCAGGCTGTCATAATTCCTGTATTTTCTGCCGGTCACAGAATTGGTCTCGCGCCAGACACAGATTTTATTGTCCTCCATCTGTTCCAGCTGCCTGATTTTACAGTAAGGGCACCGGCCCTTCATGTCCTTTTGCAGCACCTGCCAACAGACACAGCCTTCCGGCCTTATAAGCCCGAAGGTTTCTTTCATGGTTTTATTCATATAAAGGATTTCATCTGTTTCTACATCCGTTATATAGAAATTGGTGTCCATCTGGTCCAAAACAGCTGCCAGGAATGAATCCTTAAATGAGTTTTGCTGTTCTTCCATCTCAAAAAATCCTCTTTACTATATTTCAAAGCTCTCTCTTTATTGTAAACTCTTTCCAGATTATGTACAAGGGGGGAAATCAAATAAAAAGACGCCTCCTTCCAGGTTTTATCCGGAAAGAGGCGCCAGCGCACACCTTATTCTTCAACAACAGAGAACATATCTTTTCCAACCCCGCAGAGAGGACATACCCAATCATCCGGAATATCCTCAAATGCAGTTCCCGGCTCGATTCCGCCGTCCGGATCGCCTACCTCAGGGTCATATATCCATCCACATGGATCACATACATATTTTTTCATTATCATTTCCTCCTTAAATTATTATATCATTTATCTTGGTTTTGAATCATTTCCTTTGATGTCATTACTATATCATAAACATTCCTATTTTTCTGTGACATTTGCAACATAAAAATGATTTTTTGATATAATATTTAATTTGCCACATATTCCGGAAAACATGCATGGAAAAACAGCTGCCCAAACTTACTCCGGGCAGCTGTGGCATTTACTTTTATTCGCCGTCCTTAGCTGCAGCCCTTGCCTCTATCTCACGTTTCTGTACATCGCCGGGAGCCTGCTCATAACGGCTGAATTCATAGGAATAATCGCCCAGACCGCCTGTCATGGAGCGAAGGTCTGTATTATATCCAAAAAGTTCAGACATAGGAATATCCGCCTCAATGACCTGCTTGCCGTTGTGATTGGAATTCATGCCCAGCACGCGTCCTCTTCTGCGGTTTAAATCGCCCATGACATCGCCTGTAAACTTATCCGGAACAGTTACCTTAAGGGAGGCAATGGGTTCAAGGAGCACGGGATTTGCTTCCATAAAGCCCTGCTTAAAGGCAAGGATGGTGGCCATCTTAAATGCCATCTCCGAGGAATCCACCGGGTGATAAGAACCATCCAAAAGAGTGGCCTTTAAGCCCACAACCGGATATCCTGCCACAGGTCCCTTTAATACGCATTCCTGCAGTCCCTTCTCAACAGCCGGGAAGTAGTTCCTTGGCACGGAACCGCCGAATACCTTTTCCTCAAATACATACGGTGTCTCCAAATCGCCGGATGGCTCAAATTCCATGATGACATCGCCATACTGTCCGTGTCCGCCGGACTGTTTCTT
>JAETNT010000174.1 GCA_021772025.1 Enterocloster bolteae
GATTTGCAGCGACTGGAAAAAATATAAGGCTTATAGAAAGGCTATGGTTTTGGATATGAAAGCGGTAGTAACAGCAAAAATTACGGAAGAATATATGGAGCGCCTACAGGCTATAGCGGACAGCATTGTCTGTACAGGGCGCGGATATACAGGGGTAAAGCTTTCTACAGAGGAAATGAGGGAGGCAATAAAGGACGCGGATATTGTTATCGATGGCGTGGAAAATATTGACGGGGAGACGATGGATGCCTGCAGGAACCTTAAGGTTATCGCATGCTGCCGCAACGAGGCTTTTGCCAGCATTGATATCGATGCGGCCACAGAAAGGGGGATACCGGTCATACAGGCAGTGGGAAGAAATGCAATAAGCGTGGCGGAATATACGATTGGAATCCTGCTGGCATGCTGCAAAAATATATCCACAACGGATTATTTGCTAAGGCATACGGACAAGCTGGCCGGGGCTGTCTATAAAGATAAGGAGCAAGAAAAGAAGGAAGGCGTCAAAAAGCCCCAGATTTGGTCCACAGACCCCAATGGCCCGGCTGCCCTTTACGGGAAATACCCGGAATTATACGGCAAGAAATTCGGCCAGATTGGCTATGGCAGCATAGGGCGCGAGGTGGCGAAACGCGCTGCGGCTTTTGGCATGGAACTGTTGATTGCTGACCCTTTCCTTGCGCCGGAAGCAATCAGCGGCATGAATGCGAAAATTGTGGACTTGCCCATGCTGATGAGGGAAAGCGACTTTATCTCTATTAATTGCAATGTGAACCCTTCCACGGAGGGGATGGTAAACAGGGAAATGCTTTCTTTGATGAAGCCTACGGCTTTCATCGTGAATACTGCCAGGGCCCCGATTATGGACTATGCTGCGCTTGGGGAAATGCTGGCGGAGAAGAAAATCGCGGGAGCGGCGCTGGATGTATTCCCTTTGGAGCCAATACCTGCGGACGATGCTCTGTTAAAGCTGGACAATGTGGTCTTGACGCCCCATATGGCGGGACAGTCACGGGAAATACCGGAGCACCATTCCAGGATTATCATGGAAAATCTGGAAACGCTTTTTAGGGGGGAGCGTCCGGAAACAATTTGCAACCCTTCCGTTTTAGAAGGGTGGTTTGAGATACATAAAGATTGGATTGCCAGAAAAAATGGCGGAAACGGAGTCAATATCAGGCAAAATTAGTAAACGTTTCCAAAAAATAATTACCAAAAATTTGGAAAAAATATTGGTAAATTTATGGAACTTGACAGTAAAAAATAGGAATGGTAGAATGGTCAAAACTCATTGCTGTAAACGTTTACAAAAAATGGAAATTACAATTTTACGTACACCAGTGGAACAGACATAAACAAAACCTGCCCATAGGCAGTGAGAAGGGTTTCTAATAAGCGATACAAAACAGTAGAGCTTATAAACAAATAATAAAAATCAAAAGGAGGCATTATCATGAAAAAGAGAAGCGTAAAAAACT
>JAETNT010000175.1 GCA_021772025.1 Enterocloster bolteae
CACCAGTTTACAACTTTTTGAAAAATAAAATACAAACCCATGTTCTTTATTGTATAATTTAAGCGCCAAACAAAAACATACGAAAGAAGATGAGTTTGTATCTACCGCTTATTATACATGAAAAATTCTGTCCTGGACAGGCTGAAATCCTATTTTAATGAATATTTTTTGGAGGCGACAAAATCCACAGCTAAGAACCTGTTCCTCATTGTCGTTTCCATACTGGCACTGGATGTCTTCCGTTCTGTACGCTTTGCACACAGGCATGTTCTCTCGAAACTTTCAGGCACATCATTGAATGCGTATTACTATGCCCTTAAATGCGACAGGCTGAATCACGACGCATGGAGGGATGTGACGGTATCTAAAGTCTTAAGAACGGTGCCCGACCAGTTAATGGAGCAGCCGCTTTTTCTTTCCATTGATGACACCATGGTGGCAAAAGAAGGCGAAAAATTTGAACTCCGCTCAAAACTCTTTGACCATGCAGCACATAACGGTTCCAATTACCTGAATGGGCACTGTATGGTGAGCATCCTGCTCTCATTCCCTGTCATGGCTGGCAGCTGTATCCGCTATCTGTCTGTCCCGCTGGGTTACCAGCTCTGGGATAAAAAACAGACAAAGCTGGAGATCGCCGCCGGGATGGTGCGCCGCGCTATGGACAAGATCGGACCGGACAGGCAGGTGTTCCTGCTCTGCGACAGCTGGTATCCAAAAGGATGCGTTGCCGACCTTGTGGATGAATACCATAACCTCGACATCATCTGCAACGCCAGGATCGACACGGTCATGTATGATCTCCCCCCTGCGCGTACGGGAAAGCGTGGCCGCCCAAGGAAATATGGCGAACGCCTGTCACCGGAAGATATCTGCCTTGAATCTCCCGAAACAGGGGACTGGAAGATCGGTGTACGCCCGGTGCTCACCAACCTGTGGGAAGAACGGGTGGTTTATGCCCTTGTCACGCTCCCTAAAAGCGGGAAGGGCAGCCGCAGGCTTTTTTTCTGCACAAAAGACCCGGAAAGCATTATTCTGGATCATAGCAGCTGTGAAAACAAAACCATACGCGGCTATGGAAAAGAAAACGCAAAGTTTCTCCCCATTGCCTGTTATTCGTCCCGGTGGAATATCGAAGTATCGTACTATGAGAGCAAGACGTTCTGGTCACTGGAAGATTACCGTGTGCGGAGCCGCAAGGGTATTGAGCGTCTGGTCAATCTGGAATGCATGGCGTACAGTGCAATGACACTGCTGCCATATAGTGATGAAACATTTTCCTGCTATAAGTCTGCCAGTGCACAGGAAACCCGCTTTGGTATAGGGCAGCAGATTCAGGCCAATATAATATTTAGCGGTTTCGTGGAAAAACTCGAAACCGTTAAAAAATCATGTGCATTGATCAAAATGGTTGAGTACTATATTTTATCGGGCTTTAAAAATATTCAAAAGTTGTAAACTGGTG
>JAETNT010000009.1 GCA_021772025.1 Enterocloster bolteae
AAAGCGTTGAAAACTTGTTTTCATAAGCATTTTTCACTCTGAATCTTCATAGGGCGGACGCCCGGCGCTTCTTGTCCGCAGTATGCGGGCAAGAAGATGCATGGCTGAACTGTTACTCATACCCGTCTGAACTGCTACGTCATACTTTCTTTTCTATATTTTCATTAAATTTAATTGTATGAAGCAGTGCGTCCACCACATCCGCAGGAATATCAGGATAGGATTTAATTTGCTCCAAAAATTCCTTTGTGTTGGCACTTTGCGGAAGCATAAAGCCTGCCTCCCGGCAAAGGTCTTCTGCCATAAGGCGCGATGATTTTACTACCGCAGCCGAAAGTGTATCCGGCAACTGAGAGGCTATATTTTCAGCTTTTGATTTACTCTGAATAAGAGCACGTAACGCTTCTACTACTTTATCTGTTTTTGGCTGCTGCGGGGGTAATTCTTTCGGCATCATAGAGATAGCACCTGAAGGACAAGCCTCGGCACATACACCGCAGCCGATGCACTTATTCGAATCAATAATACTGTCTTCTGTATCAGCAGCGCCGGTAGGGCAAACATAAAGGCAAAGGCAATCTTTTGTGCAAAGTCTTATATTCCGTACTGCATATTTATCTGCCATTATCTTGCACCTCCTTCTATTCTTTCAAACTTCCACGCAGGAACTTTGCATACAGGGCAAAGCTCTGGCGGCTCGCCGCCTACGAATACAAATCCGCAGATCGTACAGACGTATACGGATGTGTTCTCGAGCATTTTGTCACCCTCTGCCTCATAACGGGTGAGAAGAGACTGCAGCATTCTTGTTACCTTTTCCGCCCACACCTGGCAACGAAGCGCACCGCGATCAGGCTGCTCACCGGCAACTGCCTTCCCGTAAGGGAAACCTGCTGAAATATCTTTATCAAATAATTCAAGCAATTTCTCTGTACTTGCATTGCTGACAGGCTCTGCTTTTTGATGGAAGAACTCTGCAAGTTTTTGGAAGTTCCCGGCTTCTTCAGGCATATATTGCTTTTCGCACCCTCTTGCAAGGTTTGAGCAAATGATGCTCATCTCCATTGGAGATAATTCTTTTTCTGTGTGCGGCTTTTCAAGGATCGCTTCTACTTCAGGAGTTTCCTCTTTCAACACAAAAGCCGCCTTACCCACACCGCAAAGCGGACACTTAAAGTCATCGGGCAATTCTCCATTGGTTTCATGTATATATCCGCAGACTGTACAAATATATTTCTTCACTCTATCGCCTCCTTTTTATGAAAGAATAATATATTGCGGAATACAATTCCGTGATGTTATCACATTAAAAACGCGTCAGTTCTTCAAATTTGTTTACGGCGGTGTCTTCTGCACCCGCCGCAGCCGCAATATTCTTCTTTGCCGTCACACAGCTTAAAGTCGCCGCCTTCTATTTTCAACGGCAATCCGCCCACAAGCGCCTCTGCTAATTTCTTTCGAGCAGAGTCATAGATCAGTTGTATGGTTGTTCTTGCAACCTGCATATATCTGCCGCACTCCTCCTGAGAAAATCCTTGCTTATCAATTAAACGGATAGCTTCATACTCGTCAACAGACAACACTATCGCAGACCGGTACAAATGTTCCCCTATAGGCTGAAATTCCCTAATTTCGGGTATTTGACAGACCTTTCTGCATTTTCTTGGCCTCGCCATTTTATCACCTCGTCATATATTATAATTTCATTTTTGTCATATGTCAATAAAATTATTGACATATGACAAAAACCATATTATACTAAAACGCATGATTGTGAGAGCGCAAAGCGTGGAACAATCCGTAGGCATCAGGGGGCAAAACGCCTTTTGCCCCCAACATCCGACGCCTAAAAGGAGGCCCTGCTTATGAATCATCTGACATACTTACCCGTATTTGATAAATTGACAAAATCACAGCAGAATGCACTGACAAATGCGGCTTTTATCCGTAAATTCAGCAAAAATGAACTCTTGCATGGCAGCTCCCAAGATTGCACAGGACTTATCCTTATACTGTCCGGTCAGATTCGTGCCTTTACCATATCCGATGACGGCAGAGAGATTACGATGTACCGCCTTTTTGAGCGTGATATTTGCCTTTTCTCCGCCTCCTGTATCCTGAACAGCATTCAATTTGATATAACCATTACCGCAGAGAAGGATACTGAGGTTTTGGTTATCCCATCGGAAGTCTATAAGAGTATTATGGAGGTTTCCGCACCACTTGCCAATTACACCAACGAGGTGATGGCAAGCCGCTTTTCAGATGTAATGTGGCTGATAGACCAGGTGATGTGGAAGAGCTTTGATAAAAGGCTTGCAGATTTTCTTTTGAATGAAACCAATATTGAAGGTTCCAGCACTCTTAAAATTACCCATGAAACAATCGGCAACCACTTGGGTAATCCCCGTGAAGTGGTAACACGAATGCTAAGGTATTTCGTAAGCGAAGGGCTTGTTTCACTCTCCCGTGGAACGATTGAGGTTATAGACAAAAACGGACTTAGAAAAATTGCAGATGAATAGCGGGCTGTGATGTCATCACTTATTGCTTTTTCTGTTCCTTAATTTGCAGATTGCCTGTGTCATCGTTCCCATCGGACAGAAAGCGCACCATGTTCTTGGCTTAAAAAAAGTCATAACAATGAAACCGATTAAAAGCGATGTAAGCATCAGGCTGTAAAACCCGAAACTGAACTGCGCCACCCAATCCGGCAATGTGCCTCCCGAATATGTCCATCCCCATGGAACACGGAATGTCCAAAATAGTTTGATTGCTTCACGCAAATTTTCTGCACCACTTGCCACAAGGCAGGTTTGAAAGACCATATTTCCGAACATGGCAAGAAAAAATATCAGAAAAGCGTATCGAAACCATTTGGAAGCCATCCATTTCGGCGTAGGCTTGTTTCGGGAACATTTGAAATCACCGCCCAGTTTACAATATAATTGCCCTCTGCCGCAAAGATGGTTACAGAAAAACTTATTGCCGCCGAACACCGCAAGTATAATTGGAAGCAAGAAATCAATCATACCAAGCCATGCGAAGAGAATATTGAAAAATCCGAGTGCGAAATATATGATTGACCATATCCATAAATAGTCATACCAGTGTTTTTTCTTTGTTTTCATATGCTCACCCTGCTTTCTCTCTTAATACTGTTTGCCGGACAGGCCCTTTCGCACTTTCCGCATCCTACGCATTTGTCTTCTGCAACCTTTGCAAAGCATCCTTTATGTACTTTTATTGCCCCTAATGGACAAACTATCTCACAAGCACCGCAGGCAACGCAAAGTGTTTTATCTACAGTCGCATATTGTTTAGATGCCATTTTCATTCCTCCTAGCATAATACGTCTATTGGATACTTATTTATTAATAGGGTTATTATATCAATTTTCCCTACCGCCTTCCGTGATGTCATCACATAAAAGAGTATACCTGCTCACTACAGAGTAGATTTATTATTCCACGTTTTTTCTCACATACCCAAATGCGGGAAGCATATTAAGCATACACTGACAACCTGTGCTGTATTCTTCTATAGCCATACCCGTTCTATACAATGGATTCTGAAAGGCGGAGGCACTCCGGGACAAGCTGGCCCGAAGTGCGGGCAGATCTTTCCGACAGATTGAAAGCTGAATAAAAAGATACCTGGATACTTGTAGTACTATTTACTCAGCTTTATCATCTAATTTTAAAACTTTGCTTGGATTTCTGATTACAATAATTAATTTTTTTCTTACGCTTCTAACACCCCCAAAGTTGACAGCCTATGCTCTATTCCCCGTTTAAGCAGCTCCATATCCGATGCCAGATAGAAACAATTAATGCCGTTTTTCCGGGCTGCCTCTATGTCAGCTTCTTCAAATGCCTTATCTAAAGCGCTTTTTCCCGATGCTGCTATTTTTTTATAAATCTCTTCTTTTAACTTAATAACGCTTTGGTGTTTTGTTTCCCCTGGTACATTACATGCGTAGGTCAAATCCATGGTTCCCACAGATAAAAAGTCCACCTCCCTAATCTTTAAAATCTCATCTAGCTCCTCAATAGCCGACTGGGTTTCGATGATTACCCCTATAATGGTATTCTGATTTTCTATACCTGGGAAAGCTTTCAGGTCTTTTATCTTCAGGCCATATCCATTACTTCTGGACTCGGTACTGACTCCTCTTTTTCCAATGGGGGCGTATTTTACCGCATTTACCAGTTCCTTTACCTGCTTTGCGTCTCTGGCATCTGCCAGAAGAATCCCTCCGGCTCCCGCGTCTAAAAGCCTTCCGATTTTTTCCTGGTCTACCCGGGAGACGCGAATCAGACAAGATGTTTTGGTATTATTTGTAATTCGAAGAATTTGTGTGATCATTTCTTCCGGAAATACATAGTGCTCTTGATCAATCACCAGCAGATCAATTCCCTCTGCCACCATCAATTCCGCTGCCGTAGGGTCCGGAATCCGCAAAAATACACTGGTAATTTCCTGCTTTTCTTTTAACTTTCTTTTCACCTGATTTTCCATATCTTATTCTGCCTTCGCCAAAGCGACACATGCAGGAGCCGGGACAGAGTAAGTATTATAATTTTGCCCGAAAGCCCCGGTGAAGCTATCCCGTTCCAGTACAGCCAGGTTGTCCGATTCTTTGTTGGCCACTATGACCGTCTTTTCCCCTGGCCCAAAGCAGATATGCCTGGGGCCGTTTCCGCCGCAGGGGAACCAGCCAGACGATTTTAAGGTTCCGCTGCTTTCTGAAATTTCAAAAACTCCTATGGAATCATGTCCCCGATTGGAAGAATATAAAAATTTCCCATCTCCAGAGACAATCATTTCCGCCCCATGGCTAACCTGATTATAATCTTTGGGAAGTCCTGAGATTTTCTGAATTTGTTTTAGCGTCCTTTCTGTTTTTTCATACTGATACACATAAATATGATTTCCTATCTCTGTGAGAAGGTAAGCCACCGGGAGGAATGGGTGAAAGCAAAAATGTCTTGGGCCTTCTCCCGGATCTGTTGCTATATAGGGCTGCTTCGGATTTTCTGTAAGTTTTCCGGTTTCTCGGTGAAACTCATAGTTCATCACCTTATCTATACCCAAATCCGGAACGAACAGCTCTTTTCCATCTGGAGAAAATCTGGCTGAATGAGCGTGAGGACATTCCTGGCGTTTTGGAACAATGCTGCTCCCTTTATGAAAAACCAAATCTGTCAGTTCCATTTTCCCGTTTTCTTCATAAGAAACCACAGCCACATTTCCGCTGGAATAACCTGCTCCAATGAGATAGTTTCCCACCGGATCAAAACACACATGGGCACATTTGGAGCCTGTTGCGGTAAGGCTGTCCTTCCACTCCATTTTTCCGTCCCTTGTTATCTGAAAGGACTGCAGCATCAGGCTGTCTCTTCTTTCATTTTCTGTAACTACCAGATTGCCCTTAACTGCTAAAAATGCCGGATCAATCTGTCCTTGTCCGCAGCAATCTAAAAACCGGAGTTTATTGGTATCCGGATCGATCTGGTATACATAAATTCCCCGGCTTCCTGTTATCTTAAGATCGCTGTGGCCGCCTCCCGTATAAGTTCCTACTATTAAGTAATCATTCATCGCTTTTTCCTTTTAATATTCTGACGCCCATTTCCACTGGCTTTTTTTCTTAATATATCCCCAGGTATAAGCATCTGTTTCTGGTTCTCCAACACTTTCAGGGAATCCCGGAATCGTTAAGCCCCCGTCTACTAAAAGGGTAGCTCCTGTTATATAGGAAGCCTTATCTGAAGCCAGAAATGCCACTGCCTCGGCGATATCCTCCGGATCCCCCTTTCTTCCCAAAGGAATCCGTTGAGAAAAAGCTTCTTTTGCGTCCACTATCTCTTCCGCCATGCCGGACCCTAAAAGCTCTTCCCTGGTTCTCACCGTAACCGCTCCCGGCTCCACAGCATTTACCCTGATTCCAAAAGGCGCCAGATCCAGGCTGAAGCACTTGGTCATCTGGTTAAGCCCTGCCTTGAAGCCGCTATATAATCCTGCATTTGGCATAGCCCGCTCCGCTCTCATGGAAGAAATCATAATAATATTTCCGCGAACCTCCCTCTTTGCCATATATCTGGCTGCCTCTCGTGTACACAGAATGGTTCCCCGCAGATCCGCCCGCATCAGCTTGTCCATTTCCTCTGTGTCAATGTCCAGCAATCCTCCTCCCAGTCCCGGACGGATGGCGTTGTTAACCAGCAGGTCCACGCCTCCCAGCTTTTTTACCGCCTCATGAATAAAGCGCTCCGGCGCTCCTTCTTCTTCAAATATTGCTTGAAACAGATAACATTCCCTTCCAAAACGTTTTTTGATTTCCTCCGCTGTTTTTTCTGCATAATCCGAATTATTGGCATAGCTGACAGCTAAATCATATCCTTCACTGGCAAGCTTTAAGGAGATTCCTGCGCCTATTCCTCTCCCGCCGCCGCTGACAATTGCTTTTTTCCTCTCTGTCATCATTTATTCCTCCAAAGTATTCTCTTTAACCTTCCTTTAAAATCTTCCTGATTCATTCCTGCTTGTACCAGAAGAACTGCCAGCAGTACAATGCCGATGATGGCTCTCTCCCAATAAGCATTTAAAGTATTTTGGAGCTTAAATATGTTAGATAAAATAGCTACTACCATAGCTCCAAAGAAACAGCCGGAAAATTTTCCTTTTCCTCCTGCCATGGAGATCCCGCCAATTACTACAGAAGCAATAGCAAGCATATCATACCCGTCCCCTGCTCCTGCTGTGGCTGCTCCTGTCCTGGCAGCTACATTAATCCCCGCGATACAGGCCAAAATGCTACATATTATATGAGCTGTAATTCTGGTTTTCACTACATTGACTCCCATCATTTTAGCCCCTTCCTCATTCCCTCCTACTGCATAAATATTTCGGAACAGAGGAATATTCCCAATAGAATAATTGCAGGCGAAAAACGCCATTATTAAAAATACAAATCCCAAAGGCACAAGTCCCAGTACTGTCCCATACCCCAGATATTTCATTACCATACTTTCTTTGGCTGGCCTTAGAGTAACTCCGTTAGTAATAACCAGAATCATCCCTTTAATAAAAAGCTGCATAGAATAGGTCGCGATCATAGGCGGAAATTTTACCTTGGCAATTAAAAGACCATTTATAAAGCCTACTAAAACGCCAAACATAACAGCGGCCAAAAACGCCAGCGGAAAGGAGTATGGAAGAAGCCATACTCCAATATAGCCTGCCATAGCTAAGGTGGTGGCTACACTCAAATCAATAGAGCCGCTGATAATCACATAAGCCATTCCAAAAGCCAAAAGCGCGTTGGTTACTGTCTGACGGAATATGTTCTGAATATTCGAATAACTTAAAAACAGCCCCGGGTTAAAAGCGCTTCCTATGAGAATCACCACTGCTAACGCCATTGCTCCGGACGAGACATGGATACCTCGTTTTTTATACCCAAAGGAATCTGCCATATTACGCCTCCTTCCTTTTTCTTAAGTTTTGGAATACTACCGCCACAATAATAATTGCCGCCGTCACAATATAGGACCACTGTTCTGAGATATTATTCATGTTAATCATAATCGTAATAATCTGCAGAATGAAAACTCCAAATACCGTACCGATGAAATTGGGTTTTCCTCCGCTGATTGACGTCCCTCCTATTACAGTTGCGGCAATCGCATCCATCTCCAGAAGAACCCCCATTGCCATAGGATCCGCACTGGAAACACTTCCCGCGTCAAAAATCCCGGCAAGGGCAGTCAGAAGGTTACAGATTACATATGCCAAAACGGTACAAAATACCACCCTGATCCCTGCTTTTCTGGACGCGTCCAGGTTATCCCCGCAAGCCTCAATATAAATTCCAAAAGGTGTTTTTTTCGCCAGGAAAATGGCTGAAATTAAAGGGATAGCAATAAAAAAAACCTGGATCGGAACGGCGCCTCCAAAAAATTTCATATAGCAAAATTCCCGCAGCCATGGGCTGCGGATACGGACTGTGGCCCCATTGGTCAGTACTTTTGCAAACGCTCTTAATATATACATCATAGCCATAGTGGCAATCATCGGCTGTATCCGAAATTTGGCCACATTCATGCCATTGATAAATCCGATAGCCGCCGCAGAAATACAAGCTGCCAAAACCGCAAGAACCAAAGAATCTGTATTCTGAAGAACCAGGGCAAACAGTACCGCATTCCACGCAAATCCGCTTCCCAGAGAAATATCAATCCCGCCTGCCGCAATCACAAAAGTAGTTCCGATTGCTATCAGCACCAAAGACGTACTCTGGGTTAAAATACTTCTCACAGTATACCAACTTGCAAAATTTCTGGTAAACAGGCAGTTACCGGCAAAGAGACAGAAGAATATCAATGGTGTGGAAACGGCATTTCGATAAGTTCTCCATTTATCCATTTAAGCGCTCCTTTCTTTCTCCTTCCGCTATGGTTTCCATTATTCTCTCCTGGGTAATTTCCTCTCCGGATAAACATCCTATGGTTGTCCCTTCCCGAAACACAATAACACGGTGACAGATTTTCACCAGTTCGGACAGATCCGAAGAGATAAAGATTACCCCTATGCCCTGACTGGAAATCTCACAGATCAAATCCAGAATTTCTTGCTTGGCTCCCACATCAATTCCTCTGGTAGGCTCATCCAGAATCACTAGTTTGGGGTTAGTGGAAAGGCCTCTGGCTAAAAGGACTTTCTGTTGATTTCCTCCTGAAAGGAATTTTATTTTCTGCTCTTCAGAAGGGGTTTTAATCCGAAACTGGTCTACATAGCTTCTTACCAAAGCCTTACATTTTTTCCCTTCTATTACGCCATATCTTCCCACCTGACCGGCACTGCTTAAAATCATATTGTTTTTCACCGACATATTGGGAATAATCCCGTCCACTCTCCGGTTTTCCGTGCAGTATACAATCTTCTGCTTTTTCGCTGTAATTGGGCTGGTCATAGAAAACTGCCTTCCGTTAAGAAGAAACGCGCCTCCATCGATTCTCCTGCACCCGGCGATAATTTGCGCCGTCTCTGATCTTCCGGAACCCAAAAGCCCCGCAATTCCCAGTATTTCTCCTGAATAAACTTTTAAATTTATATTTGTCACCCTTGGAAAGCTTTTTACCTGTCTCAGTTCTACGATAGGAACCTCTTTTTCATCATAAGCGCGCTCTTTTACCATACGTTCCTGATCTTTTACTGTTCTTCCTACCATCAAAGATACCAGCCGATTTTGATCCATTTCTTCTACCGGAAAAGTTCCAATGCAGGCTCCATCTTTTAATATTGTAATGGAATCGCAAATCTGGAAGACTTCTTCCAAACGGTGAGTAATAAAAAGAAAGGATACTCCCCGGGCTTTTAATTTCCGAATAACAGAAAAAAGGATTTCCACCTCCCTTTTGTCCAGGGAAGAAGTGGGTTCGTCTAAGATCATAAGGCGGCAGTCTTTCCGCAGCGCTATGGCAATGGATACCATTTGCCAGGCAGCAGCCCCCAGCCCTGAAAGTTCAGCATGAATGTCAATATCTACCCCCAGTTCCTTAAAAATCTGAGTTGCTTCTTCCTCCGCCTTTTTCCAGTCGATTGCTCTCCTTTTCACAGGATAGTCCTCTAATACCAGGTTTTCAGCCACAGTCAGATAAGGAATTAGATTTAGCTCCTGAAAAACCGCCCGGATTCCGGCCGCCGCCGATTCCCTGGTTCCCGCAAAAGCTGCCTCTTTTCCGTCAAACAGAATTTTTCCTCCATCACTTTTATAAACCCCGGTTAATATCTTAATAAGTGTAGATTTTCCTGCCCCATTTTCACCGCTGAGAGACCGAATCTCGCCTTTTTTCAGGGAAAAAGAAATTTTATCCAGCGCTTTCACTCCGGGAAAAGTTTTACTGACTTCTATAATCTCTAAAATGTTCTTTTCTGCTTCTGCCATTTCTCCCTCCTTTTCCTCCCAGTTCTGTGTAAGCAGCGGCATTTTTAAAAAATAATTTTGCCACTATCCATTTCCTCCTGAGCATTGCTTGGATCGCACATTCTAAGCTGAAGTCCGGTAACTTTTGGATAGTCTTCTCCATTTAAGTATTTGGTATAGTTGTCATATAAGCCGTACACAATGGCCTCCGGATCGATAATCAAACAGCTGCTTAATTCTCCCTCTAAAATAGACTCGCACATTTCCATGGACAGATCGATTCCACAAGTCATTACATCTTTGCCCGGTTCCATCCCATATTCTTTTACAGCGGCAATCGCCCCTAAAATCATTTCATCATTATGGGCATAAATAACATCAATCCCGCCCTGATTGGCCTGAAGCACATTAAGAGTCATTTGCTGAGCGTCAATCCGGCTGCAATTTGCACACTGGGTAGACACAAATTCACAATCCGGCTGTAATGTTTCAATGGTTTCCACAAAGCCTTCTCCCCTGTCCAAAGACCATGACTGGGACATAGAACCGGTAAGATGAAGAATCCTCATAGGATTTTCTTTGCTGTAGTTCTCTCCAATCCACTTTGCCACTTCGGCTCCCTGGTCATAACATTCACCGATTCCTAAAAACAGATAATCTTCTCCCGGCTCATATCCATCTGCTTTGGCATTAAATACAACCATATCCACTCCGGCGGCCTGAACTCTGTCCATAACCGTACTGCATGCCGATGAATCAACTGGATTATAAAATATTACATCTACTCCCTGAGCAATCAGATCTTCCACATCCGCCACTTGTTTCTCTACATTGTTATCCGCATTAATCAGGGTTATCTCATATCCATACTCTTTTCCAATAGCTTCAAAGGCTTCTGCCTGGGAAACATTAAATCCAGCGCTGACCTCCGCATAGGAAATACCAATCTTTTTTCCTGTTCCACTTTGGTTTTCTTTCTTTTCTACCTGATTTTCATCTTCTTTCACGCCTTCTGCAGCCGTTTCTGTCTGTTTAGCGCTTTCCTGAGAATCCGTTGCAGATATCGTTTCCTCACGGCTTTCTAATGAACAGGCAGTCACACTCATAACCATAGCTGCAGTCAATACTATCTTCCATAATTTTTTCATATTCTATTTTCTCCTTTTCTTTTCCTTGTCTCTGCCTTACCAGGCTTCCATCTCCTGCTTTGTAACCTGTCTTTTTGTACACATACCATAGGCTACTTCATCTGGTTCTACTGTCATATCCGTCAAACCCGGGAGAGTAATCCCTCCGTCCACTGTCAAATTAGCTCCTGTAATATAGGCCGCTTCATCTGATGCCAGCCACAGCACCGCATTGCCAATCTCTCTGGCAGTTCCTTGTCTTTGAAGGGGAATGTTGATGCGCGCAAATTTTTCCCTGTGCTCTGCTTCTTCTTTCAAAACCCGTCCTTCTTCTACTGCTTCCCCAGATATGGTATCAATGCATCCTGGCAGAACACAATTTATCCGAATTCCATAAGGCGCTGCATCCAAAGCCGCATTGGCGCTGCTTCTCAAAATCGCCGCTTTAATTCCTCCATACAGAGAAAACTTTTGGTGGGAACGAATGGCGCTCTCTGAATTGATATTTACAATAGAGCCTTTTGTTCCTCTTTTCATCCAGTAACGAATGGCATCCCGCATTATCAGCATATAACCTCTATAATTTACTGACAGCACTTCGTCAATATGATCCGCAGTATACTCATATTGGTAAAGGCGCGGAGGCATAATAGCCGCGTTATTCACAACCAAATCCAAACGCCCCAGGCCTTTCGCCGCCTCTTTTATTACAGTCTCTACTACCTTGGCATTCCGGAAATCCGCTTCTAATATTACGCATCTCCTGCCCATTTTTTCTACTATATCTTTTACTTTTTCTGCTTTTTCACTGCTAAAATAGTAAGTAAATGCCACATCATATCCTGCTTCAGCCAGGCGCAGGACGATACCCTTTCCGATTCCCCTCTCTCCCCCTGTCACCAGGGCAGCCTTTCCTTTTTCATCGTAATTTATCATACATGTTCTCCTCTGATAAAGGCCAGGGCGGCGGCTTCTTCAATTTTTACCCGATCACATGCCTCTCCCGGAGTTCCGGTTTCCAGATCATATGCAAGGCTTACTACCTCACCGTCTCCCTGATTGCACACTAGCATAAAATGTCCGTCTGGTGAAAATTCAAATAGCCTAGGACAATGCCCTTTGCAGGAAAAGCTTGCAGGCAGAGAAATTTTTCCGGTCTCAGAATCAACTTCCATTCTTAAAAATCTGTCCTCTCCTTTTTCTGTGGAATAACCTCTTATGCTGGCAAATAAAAACCTTCCCTCAGGAGAAATCTTTACTTCAGCTCCCTGAATCTCCGGCCCGTCATACTGCTTCCAAAAATCCTCCGGGATCAGCTCTGTTCTCTGAATCAAATGCATGTTTTTCATGTCATAGTCAAATTCGTATACGCTAATGCTTAGTCCCAGTTCGCTAAACAGATAAAACCATGGGCCTTTTGGATGAAATGCTCCATGGCGCGGACCATCTCCAGGCTGTACCGCTTTTTTCTCTACCAACTCCAGCTTTCCTGAATCCTCATCCCATTTGGCAATGTGAATGCAATCCGCTCCCAAATCAGGAACTACCGCATACCTGCCGCTTCTATCAAATACCACCTGGTGAGGATTGGACTGGGTCTGCCTCGCTCTTGCTCCTTTCCCTTTTGGCAGTTCTGTCCTGCATGTCCATTGCGCCGGATTTCCATTGGAATCCAAAGTACAAACCAGAATGTCTGAGCTTTTCCAGCATGGAACTGCCAGGTGCTTTCCCTTGGGAGTCAATGATATACATACGCCTCCTGAAGAATCAGATGCCACAGCAGAACGAATCTGTAATTTCTCCGTTTCTCTGTCCAATTCGTAGCTGGCTACTTCCAAAGAGTCCAGGCGTTCACTTACCGCATAAACCATACCAGGCTTATCCCCTGCCGCTACAAAGGAAGGATTAAATCCGTCATACCGCGAGTCCAAAAGATTCAGTTTTCCTTCCTCATCCATGGCCACTAAATGCAGTCCTTTATCCTTTTTATAAGTTTTATAATCCAACGTGCCTACCGCAATATATGTTTTCATGTAAAATATCCTCTTGTCAAAAATCACTCCATATGCTATAAAAAAAGAGTACACAAATAAGACCTATGCCAATAGGATTTTTTGATGTACCGCCACTCATCTACTTGCACTAGATAAGTGGCATTTTTTTGTTATCTGTCGATGACAATATGATAGGGTATGATTTTTCTGGTGCAAAGAATTTCTGGATTCTTCAATCGTTCTAACAGAAGCTCCATTGCAATCCGCCCCATCTCCCATGGATTTCTTTCCAGGTAGCTGTACTTTAGTTTAAACATGTCAAACTGTTCCAGCTTATCAAATGCCATACAATGAACATCCCTCCCTAATACCAGATTTTTTTCCAGCACAGCCCTGACAAAACCCTCTGTGCTGAAATTGTTGCTTGTGAAAACCGCCGGCGGCAATTTTCCCTTTTCTAAATACTCTTTTGTGATTCGATACGCCCCCTCTCTAGTAAAATTTCCCTGAAGGATATACTCCTGATTCAGCTTGATTCCATTGGCCTCAAGAGCCTTTACATACCCGCGGTACCTGTCCCGCACCGCCTTAATGTTCCGATCTCCGGTGAGGATGCCAATCTCCCTGTGGCCTTCCTGTATCATGGAATCCACTGCATGAAACGCTCCGGCAAAGTTGTCAAAGAATACTCCGTCTCTCTGATCCAGTTCTGCAGTGGCGTCCATAAAAATAATCGGAATTCCAGTATCATTCATAGCCTTGCTGAATTTTTTAGAGCTTTCAAAATTATCAAAATCCAAAGTCGGAGCAATAATAATCCCCTGCACCTTCATCTCCTTAAAGCGTTTTAGCGCCCGGATCTCCTTCTCCGGATTTCTGTCAGAATTATAAAAAATCAAATCAATATCATACTGGTCCGCAACAGCAGCGATTCCCTCAAAGGAAGATAGAAAATAGGGGTTGGTCATCTCTGAAATAATGACTCCTACAGTATGTATTTTTCCAATAGCCGGCTTTCGCGGTCCTTCCGGATGCTGATATCCAGTTTCCTTTAATACTTCCAGCACCTTTTTCTTCTTTTCTTCACTGACATACCCGTTTCTATTTAACACTCTGGAAACGGTTGCTTTTGATACGTTTGCCAGTTTGGATATTTCTTCAATTGTCATGGGTCTGTTCCTCTCACATGATTGTTTCATATTTTATTTCTTTCTTTACACAAATAATATCACACTTATTTCTCCATGTAAATTGTTATATATGCCCAATTATATTTCTGATTAATTGGATATTTTTCATAAATATAAGAATATTTTCAATTATATTCAACTTCTATTTCATTTTTATTTTAAATTATTTCATATTATTTCATACTACTTTTCATGTTTGTATATGTTTCAAAGCTCTAAATAAAAAATCCAATCCCATATCACATGACACAGCAAAATGCCGAAACCTGTCTATAAAGCAGATTTCGGCATTTCTTCTACTGATTTTCATTCGCCATCAAGGCACTCAAAAGCTCCTCTGATTTTTTCCTTCCCATTGCATCCGTATTGAGACAAACATCGTAGGCTTCCTTCATTCCCCACGGTCTTTTGCTTAAGGCATCATGATAGATTCTCCGTCTGTGATCCTCCTTCTCAATGGCTTTATCTAATTCCTCCGAAGTTTCCAGGTCTTTGTATATAGCAGTAGTTTTTGCCCTCTCCCGTTTTTCCTGCTGATCCACTGCATAGAACAATACGCTCAGGCAGCGATATCCCTCCGACTCAATCTTTTCTTTGATCCCACATTCATGGATCAGACATGGCCCCTCTTCCAGCGCCAGCCTAATGGCCTGCTGATACCGTTCACAAACGCAGGCAAACTCCTCATCCTTTTCTAAATCCTCTGCCCTCAGTTCCATATTTTCCAGTACTTTGTCATACCGGGCAACCAATTCCCTGTCCTCCGGCTTAAGAAGGCTCATAAGCTTTTCCGCGTCATAATAGGCGTACCCGCTGCTTTCACATGCTTTTACCGCGATCATCCGGCCCATACTGCAATACTCGCTGTCAAGGATAATGCAATCCGGCCTTTCAAACTGTTTCTGAAAAGTAGCTTTTTTCGCAACCCCGTTCCAAAATTCTTTTGAATGTACATCGTCTCTCATAATTATAGTTCCTCCTCTAAAGACTCTCCGTCTGTCTCAATCAACTTTTTATACCACCAGAAAGAGTCCTTTTTTCTCCGCTTCAATGTCCCATTGCCCTCATCGTCTAAATCCACATGGATGAATCCATAACGCTTGCTCATTTGGCCTGTGCTGGCCGCAATCAGATCAATACATCCCCACGATGTATATCCCATCACTTCTACTCCGTCCAGTTCCATAGCCTTTTTCATTTCCCGGATGTGCTCCTTTAGGTACTGAATACGGTAATCATCATGAATCGATCCGTCCTCTTCTACCGCATCTACCGCTCCAAGGCCGTTTTCCACCACCATAAGGGGAATCTGATACCGTTCCCAGAAAAAGTTAAGAATATGCCGCAACCCCATAGGGTTCACAGGCCATCCCCACTCCGACTCTTTTAAATAGGGATTCTTATAGCCTGTGTCAATGCCATTCAGGCCCCTGACAGCTCCTTTCGTATCCTTTCCCGTTACATGGGTCAGATAATAGCTGAATGAAAAAAAGTCAACTTTTCCGGCCCTTAAAGTCTCTTCATCTCCAGGCTTTATGGGAAGCCTAATCTGTTCCCGCTCCAATTCCTTTCTCTTATAAGACGGATAATATCCACGGCACTGGACATCACAGTAAAACAGCATTTTATGCATGAAATCAAATGTTCCCTGGACATCTTTTGGATCCGGAGAATTCGGATAGGCAAAATGTCCGGAATACATCATTCCCACCTTATTTTCCGGGTCAATCTTATGGGCCATGTCCACTGCCTTTGCGCTGGCAAGGAGCTGATGATAAGCCGCCCTCATGCGAACCGCCTCATCCGGCGAATCAATCCCTCCTGCCATCCACGGCTGAAGGGACATGGCGTTAATCTCATTAAAGGTCAGCCAGTAGCGAACTTTCCCTTTATACCGTTCTAAAAGAACCTTTGCATATCTGATGAAAAAATCTACGGTCCTCCGATTCTCCCAGGAACCATATTTTAAAAGTCCCAAAGGGGTCTCAAAATGGGACATAGTCACCAACGGTTCTATATGATACATCAAAAGCAGATCTATAAGCTGGTCATAAAATTTAAGCCCCTCCTTGTTGGGAGCTGCCTCGTCCCCCTGAGGAAAAATGCGGCTCCATGCTATGGAAAAACGGTAACATTTAAATCCCATCTCTGCAAAAAGTTTCACGTCCTCTTCCATGTGATGGTAGTGGTCAATTGCTATATGGCTTGGATAATAAATCCCCTCTTCAATTTGCTTTGTCACATCTCTGGGGTTGCCTCTGCCAAAACTGTAATCATTGCTTTTCCCGGCCAGCATTACATCAGCAGTAGACAAACCTTTCCCATCCTGTACATAAGCTCCTTCACACTGATTGGCAGCAGTAGCGCCGCCCCATAAAAAATCCTTCGGAAAGCTCATACAATTCCTCCCATTTTTTATATCGATTCTTTCTCTTCTGCCTCATCAACCCCCAAAACAAAAGAAACTACAAAAGACACTGCAAAAGCAATAGCCGAACCAATACAGGCCAGATAAAATATCTTCAAAGAATCTCCACCAATATAGCTGGGAAGGGCCAGAAGCCCCGGCGCTGCCTGAGCATAACGCCCTACTCCAAAAATTCCTAAAAACAGGCCGCCCACACCGCCGCCAACCATGGCAGCATACAAAGGCTTTTTATAGCGGAGGCTGATTCCATACATGGCCGGTTCCGTAATGCCGCACACTGCAGTGATGCCTACAGAAGATGCAAGAGATTTCAGCTCCCTGTTTTTTGCACGGAAGGCAACGCCAAGGGAAGCGGCCCCCTGAGCAATATTGGATACAAGCATTCCAGGGCCTGCAACGGTATCATATCCCGTTGAGGCAAGCATGCTGACTCCAAGAGGAATCAACCCATAGTGCATACCGCACATTACCATCAGAGGGGTAAACGTGCCTACCAGCATGGGCACCAGCCATGGAGCCGTATGATTCAGCCAATTAATAAACGATGCCAGATAGCCGCCGGCAATATTTCCTATAGGACCTATCAGCAAGATACCTGCCGGCCCTACAATGATCAGGGTAATCAACGGCACAAGAATCATCCGTAAGGATTTGGGCACTACCTTTTCCACTCCCCGCTCTATGTAGGACATAAACCAGACAATCAAGATAATGGGAATTACCGAACTGGCATAGCTGGCCAGATTTACCGGAAGCCCTGCAAAATGCAGTCCCTCCCCGGTCTCCTTTGCCGTGTTTACCAGATTAATAAAATTAGGATGAATCAGAATTCCGCCCACAGCAGCCGCCAGATATTCGTTGCACCGGAACTTCTTGGCCGCTGAAACGGCCAGGATAATAGGAAGAAAATAGAATGCCGCATCGCCCATTAGTTTTAAAATAATGTAGGTCTGGGAGCTTGTATCCACCACTTTTAAAAATACAAGGAGAGCCAGCAAAGCCTGCAGCATACCGCAGCCCGTAAGAGAGGCAATGGTGGGAAAGAAAATTCCGGCAATGGTCTCCAGAGCATTCCCAATAAGGCCCTTTTTCTCCTTTGTGTCCTTTTCTGCACCCGAATCCTGCGACGTTTCAAAATCCGCCAGTTTCATAAGCTCCCGGAACACATCTGTAACTTCCCCGCCTATTATCACCTGAAACTGGCCGCCTTTCCTTACTACACCTATGATCCCCTTCATCTGTTTTATGTCGTCAGCATCCGCTTTTTCCTCATTTTTCAGTACAAACCGGAGCCTCGTGGCACAGTGTCCTACAGATATAACATTATTTTTTCCGCCCACCTTCTCCAATATTCTATTGGCAGTTTCTTTGTAATCCATAGTTTCCTCCTTCTCTTTCCTCATTTGTCGGCAGCAATTAATTTGTACCTTCAGTTTACAAAAGAGACCGGAAACCTTCAATAATTTGGAGACTCCTTTCAACAGTGTTGCGAAAAAATTTTCGTCCTGACATGATAGGCCTGCAACACCATTGCAGGCCTACGACTTTACTCTCTTTCCATCAGGATTGGATTTTGGGAATGCCGTTTCTTTTCATATTCCGCAGAAATGCGAGTCTTTTTCGCCAGATTTTTTTCATGATTTCGGTTGAACCAGCAAGAATATAAGATATCAAAAAGATAGAGAACTGACACATAGACACCGTAAGTTCCTAGGTTTGTAATGAGTTTCTCCCTGGTGGAAACATAAAACACAATGTCACACATAGCCGCTAACTGATTATGGCCGTAGGAAGTAAAGCAAATAGCAGGAATCCCTCTGGATTTTGCCTTTTCAACAACTTTAATAAGGTTTTCCAATTCACCGGAATAAGAAATAAAAAGAAAAATTTCATCCTTACCGGCAATCTCTGCCTGATAATAGCCAATATCCGACTGCTGGTTAATATCCACCTGCATACCAATCTTCATCATTTTTTCACGAAACGGGTAAGCCAGATATGCATGGGAACCCAGAGACACCACATGGATCCGGCTGCATGCCTCAAATATTTCCATAGCGGCCTGCATTTGCTCCGCCGTAATAAGAGAAAGGGTATCGTCAACGATCTCCCCATACAAGGCGGAAAGCTTATTAGCAACCCGAAGAGGGCTGTCCTTTCTTTCAAATGGCCGGTTTGCATCTATACTCTGAAAATGAGAGCAAAGGTACGCCTCTTCTTCCAAATACGCTTCCCGAAAATCCGGATATCCGTCAAACCCCAGCCGTTGACAAAGGCGGGTAACGGAAGAAGCCGAGGTATATACCTGTCTGGCCACATAACGGGCGCTTTCATTTTTCAGCTTTTCTCCCCGCTCCAGTATATAATTGGCAATGGCTTTTTCTACATCGGAAAATCCTTCCTGCATTTTCAGTCTTTCTTGAATAATCATAAATTACTTGTCCCTTTGGTATTTTACTTCTCTCCAAATTTCTCATACTGCCGCCTGGGGCCGCCGCACACCGGGCATCGTTCCGGCAGGGAATTCTCTGTCATCACGTATCCGCAGATCGGGCATACATAGACGGCGCCCTCCGAAAATTTTTCCGGATCTTCCGCTTTCTCTAAAAGGCCGGCATGAACCTTTTCGGCCGCAGAGGCGCCGGCATATGCCTGCCTGGCAAGAGGGCTTTGGTGTTTCCCCGCATAGTCTGCCATCATTCGGTAGAAATGTTCATACTCAAATTTTTCTCCCGGTACAAAGGTCTCTACTGACTTCATAAAAGGCGCCGGACGATCAAGGACCGAGTAAAAGTTTCGGGCATGATAATACTCTGAAGCGGCCAGAGCCTCAAAGAGTCCGGCTATATGCCCCAGTCCTCTCCTCCTTGCCCTGTCTGCAAACATCAGGTATTGAAAATGGGCCGCCAGCTCGCCCTGTACCGTTTCTTTCAGCTTCTGTCCCAGGATATCGTCTTCTCCCTCCCGTCTGTAGCAGTCCTCTGAAAGATTGGATATCTTATAGTTCAGTTCGCCGTTTTCCGCATAAAAATGCACAATATGATGTTCCACATCCCACGCCCGTATCTCCTGGGACACATCCTCGATCATCGCTCCTCCGCCTCCGGTACAGATAAGCGGGATACCGTCAACCTCATCTTCAAATCGTGAATGTACATGTCCGCAGAGCAAATATTTTACCTTTTCTTTCCACGGCTCATAAGCCTCCTTTAATCGGGCAAACTCCTCCTGTGAAACACAATTAGGGATAAAATGATTCGGCACCGGGATGTGAAACGCAATCATGACCTGCCGCACTTCATCCATAGCAAGAACCTGAGACAGAAGGGCCAGTCCCTGATCTTCAAAAGACCGGAGGGCATTGTCCAGTACTACCACGGCAAAATGTTCTGTCAGCAACGCATAATTTTTCTCTCCAAAATACTCCATATAGTCCCCGGTATCATGATTGCCCCGCAGGCAGTACACGTCGTTTCCTGCCAGAACCTCTGTCATTTCCCGAATTGCTTCATAATAGTGCTTAGTCCCTTCCGGAACCAAATCGCCTGCAATCAGAGTAATGTCATCTTTACTGCTCTCTTCCAGCGCTCCTGCATATACTTTCATATTATAAGTGCCAAGCCCTTCGCATCCCGGATCGCCGATAACCCCTATGGAATTTACGTGGGGAAGCCTGATAATGGGATTCATCACTTTTATCATTTTCTCTCTGCTCATTGGTGGTCTGCCTTTCCTTTTGTCGTTTTTCAATTTTTACTGCTCCTCCCTTTATTATAACTTCTTTTTTCTCCCCGGACAATCAATTTCTGATTCGGGTTTTCCCGATGTCTCATTTGGTCTTTTAAAACAGCATAAAAAGACAATTGAGAAATAGATAAAACTGCTTTATAATAAATGTTGAAGAGGGCTTTTACGCCAGAGAAAAGACTTTACGGGGGCTGCGGTATGAGGAAAGAGTGCAGATTCAGCAACAGTCAAATTATCAACGGAATTGCATTTGGGTTTTCCCTGTCCTTTTTAATTTCCGCCTGGATTGCGGCGATTTACACCAAGGAATGGGGGATGGTATTTGCAGACTGGCATCGGATTCTAATTACTCCCTGTCCGTTGATTACGGATTATTTTGCTATCGGCGGACTGGCCAGCACCATGCTCAATGCCGGTGTGTGCGGCATGGTCTGCGTATTGTTTATGGTCGGTTTAAAAGGAGATTCAAAAGCCAATACCCTGGCCGGGTATTTTCTGGTGGTGGCTCACTGCTTTTACGGGCTGAATCTTTTAAATATGATGCCCTGCTTTCTGGCTCCTTTTATCTATCTCCGCCATCAGAAGCTGGACTTTAAAAGCAATCTTCACATTTGTATGTTCACCACCTCGTTTGCCCCGTTTATCAGTGAGTTTCTGTTCCGATACACGGAAGGGGAATCCTTTATATACGGGCAGGCCAACATAACCCTGGCCGGAGTCGTCATGGCCGCCGCCTTCAGCATTATGATGGGATATATTGTGCCGGCAATCCTGCCGGGAGCCAGCGCCTGGCACAAAGGATATAATCTCTACAACGGAGGTCTGGCTTTCGGTATTTTCGGATTTTTCGTATATAATTTTATGTATCATACCATGGGGATTACCCCCTCCAATCCTTTTACGGTGGACAACTATATTTATCTCCATTTCCACCACAGCTACCGGCTTTACGCCAACTGCTTCTACGGAATTTTGTTCCTCCTCTGTTTCCTGTCCGGATATCTGTTAAACGGAAAAAGCTTCCGGGGGCTTTCCTACCTGTTTAAAGACACCGGATTTCACAGCGACTTTTCAGAAAAATACGGTATGCCCGTGTGCCTGATGAATATGGGTATCTACGGCAGCCTGTTTTTATTATACCTAAATCTGGTAATCCGGTTTACAGAAGGGGCCGGGTTTACCGGTCCCACCTTTGGCATTATGCTGGCGGCTCTTACCTTTTCCGCCATGGGCCAGCATCCCCGGAATGTACTGCCGATTTTGGTAGGATATCAGTGCCTTTACCTTGTAACCATATTTTTCTGCCATTTAAACGGGCGGGATCTAACCTGGTCGGTTTCCACACAAGGGTATTTAAACAGCGTAGCCTTTGCCACCGGAATGAGTCCTCTGGTAGGCCGTTACGGGATTCGGGCCGGAATTGTCAGCGGATTTTTATGCGCTTCTATGTGCACTGCCACCAGCGCCCTTCACGGTGGGTTTGTCCTCTATAACGGCGGGTTTACTTCCGGCATAACCGTGCTGATTCTCCTTCCGATTCTGGAGAAATATGTCCCCAATACCCGAGACGAGATGAAAGATCAAAGGCTTAATATGCAGGAGCTGATTTCTCTGGTGGGGAGTCGGACTATTCCCGAATCCGACTCTAAAAAGGACAATTTTATCCTATAGCCTTATTTCAAATATTTTTTCAGCTTGAAACATACTTCCTGTATATCAATCGGCTTTGCCAAATGGTCATTCATTCCGCAGTCCAGACACCGTTGAACATCTTCCGCAAAAGCGTCGGCAGTCATAGCTATAATCGGAATATCCGCATCCTCCCGTTCCATACTCCGGATCGTCATTGCCGCATCATAGCCGTCTGTTACAGGCATCCGAATGTCCATAAGAACCGCGTCATAATATCCCACAGGGGCTTTTTCAAATTTTTCCACGCAGATTTTTCCGTTTTCAGCCCATTCCAGCTCTATTTCCAGTGCGGAAAGCAATTCTTTTGCAACCTCCCAATTAAGTTCGTTGTCCTCTGCCAATAAGATACGTTTTCCTTTCAAATCTATATCGCTGTTTACATCTGCTTCTGCGGCCTGCTTGTCAGGAGTATCGGTAAATGCTTTAAGGCCATAGAACAAGGTAGACTTAAACAGAGGCTTAGGAATAAATCCGGAAATGCCTGCCTGTCTGGCTTCCTCTTCGATTTCACTCCAATCATAAGCCGTGATTAGCAAAATCGGAATCTCTTTCTTATATTTTGAGCGAATCTCCCGTGCTGCTTCAATCCCATTCATTCCCGGCAATTTCCAGTCTAAAAGAATAACTTGATAATCATCATTCCTCTGGCGGCGTTCTGTTACCATTTCAATTGCACGTTCAGCACTCAGGCACCATTCCGGATTAATACCGATTGACTTCAGGGAATTGGCTGTGCTTATACACGAATCTTCATCGTCATCAACCACAAGCATATTCCAATTGGGAAGCATCATATCCATCTCTTTTACTTCGGCCTTTGGAAAATCAAGGATAACATGGAATTCACTGCCTGCACCCAGTTCGCTCCGGACGGAAATTGTACCGCCCATAGCATCTACAATATACTTTGTAATTGCCATTCCCAGCCCTGAACCTTCTGTGTTATGCACGCGGGTATTATCTTCTCTGCTGAAAGAATCGAATATCTTCTTCTGATATTCTTTGGACATGCCAATACCCGTATCCTTCACGATAAAATGCGTACGAATAAGGGAATTATTATCCGGTAGTACTTCCTGATACAGGGATACTTGAATCGAACCGTTATCCGGCGTAAACTTAATGGCATTTCCCAGCAGGTTAATCAATATCTGATTAAGCCGCACATTGTCACAGCACACTTCCTCAATAATAATGTCATGGATAGAAATGTTGAATTGCTGCTTTTTCGCTTTGATCTGCGGCTGTATAATATTTACAATGCTATCCATAACCTCCCGCAATGAAACCTGTGCAATGCTCAACGTCATTTTTCCGCTTTCAATTTTAGACATATCCAGTACGTCATTGATAAGCCCTAACAGATGCTTGCCGGATAACGCAATCTTACGCAGGCATTCCTGAACGCGTTCCTGATTGTGCGGATTGGCCATGGCAATTGTTGTCATACCGATTATGGCGTTCATGGGAGTGCGTATGTCGTGGCTCATATTAGATAGAAATTCCCGTTTGGCCGCATTGGCGCTCTCGGCTTCCTTCTGCGCCTTTTCTGCCGCTTTGCGCGCCATAGTCATTTCCATATTCAACCGTTTCAATTCTGTCATTTGCTTCCTGAATATATTAAGATATTGGATAAATGTAAACACCAGCATGGCAATCACAGCGAAACAAACAATGTAAACCATAACAAGCCAACGGCTGCTCAAATCTGAAATTGCATGATCCAAGCTGTCAAACGGCAGAACTGTAACAAGATACCACTCACAGTCAGGCAGACTGGCACAATATAAGTGACGGCGTTCTTTGCCATATTCCAGAATAACCGAATAGTCTTCATTTGCGTCCATTGCACTGGTCAATTCGTTTATATATTGCTCCACGTCCAGATTCTGACCGTCAAAGATATGATAAAGCTCATTAAAGTAAGTTTCGTTTTCACCGCCCTGATCCCGGATAACGTAACTGCCGTCTTTTCGAATAACGTAGGACTGAATCAACGGGGTTACTGTATCAAGGAAAAGCACGTTGCTCATATATTCCGAGGAAAGTCCGGCAACAATAGCAATGCTTTGCCTTCCGTCAGACATAGGATATACACAGGGAACGCCAAACAAAACTACGCCATTCCCAAAATTATCGGCCGAAGATGTTATCTTGCGCTCTCCCTTTTTCAAGCTGTTTAAAAACAATTCCGGGTTGTTTATCTCTACCGGCTCGCCATAGATCGTTTCTATTTCTCCGTCAGCCGAATACAGGAAAAGACTTATAAATCCCCTTGCCCTTGTGTTATATTCAATATCCTCTTTGGAGCCGTAGCCGGAGCCTCTTTTATCTGCCGCAACATCCGCAATGGCATCCATCATAGCAAGGCGAAGATCAATAATTGTTTCAAAATGCAGGGCTACCTGCTCATTCAGTCCAGCCATATAAATAGCGCCTATATCGTCAATCGTGCCTTTACTCATTTTTTGGATAGATGTTCCCAAAAACACAAAAGCGCAAATAATTAATATACTGATTACCGTTATACTTATTTTTATAAAATGAGGAAAACCTGTGTTATTTCTTTTCATAATATTTGAATAAAATCCTCCTCCGCATAATTTATTGTTTCTGCCTTTAACCGATAGCTCTCTCCATCCTCTTGAGTACCGCCAAAAATCCGATAAAGAAAATAATTCCCTTGGCAATGCTGGTTACCGTAAAGGCCAGCCATATCCCGTTAATTCCCAGGGCCGTAGCAGACAGGGCAGCCGCCACCGGAAGCCTGACTGAGGTGAAAACAACGCTTAAAACCGATGACGGAAGAGTTTTTCCAAGTCCGGAAAAAGCGCCTACCGTAGCAATCTCAATACACATAAAAAGCTGGGAGCAGCCAAGGATTTTTAAATAATCAATGCCCAAGGGCACTACCTCCGTTTCATGGATAAACAGCCGGAAAATAGGCCCGGGAGCAAGCACCAGCAAAGCCGTGGAACAGGAACCCCAAATTGCCATGGTTTTTATTGCGGTAAGGTAGCCTTTTTTTACTCTATCATACTTTCTGGCGCCATAGTTCTGACCGATAAAAGAGTTTACCGCCGCCCCAAAGCCTTCTGCTGTCATCCAAGAGATGGACTCAATCTGGCTGCCCACTCTCTGGACTGCCACGCCTGTATCTCCCCAGCGTACCACCAGGCGGGTCATCCCCATGGAAATCAGGCAGTAGATCAATTCCTGAACCGCGGCAGGAAAACCGATTTTCGCCATAATCTTAAAATACCTCGCCGGGGTTTTAAAAAAAATATTTACCTTATCAAAAATCACCTTGTCCCGGCGGACTGCCATCAAAAATATTGCGGTTACAATAAGCTGGGCCGTCACTGTGGCCACAGCCGCACCGGCGGCTCCCATAGCCGGAAAGGGCCCTATGCCGAAAATCAACAGGGGATCCAGAATCATGTTGGCAGCTAATCCCGCCACATTAGCCTGAAAAGAAGTTTTACTGTCCCCGGCAGCGGTGAGGATTCCGGTAAAAATTACGTTTAAGTACATAAAAATAATACAGCCGCACGTAATCCTCATGTATCCCACTGCATCCTCTATGATCTTTGTGCTGTTGAGACCAAAGAAACCGATCAGCGGCCGGGCAAAGGCTACAGCCGCCGCTCCGTAGCATAGAGCCAGAAAAATCCCAAGCTGCAAGGCTCCCCCTGCATACTTTGCCGCTTCTTCCTTATTTCCTTCCCCCAGGGAATGGGCCACTTTTACCTGCCCTCCCATTTTTGCAAACATTGCCACGCCCTGTGAAAGCCAGGTATACATCCCTGCGGTTCCCACAGAGGTCACTGCTCCGGCTCCTACCCTCCCGATCCAAGCCATATCTGTTAAATTATAGGCCATCTGCACCAGAGCCGTAGCCATAATCGGCATGGCAAGGCCAGTAAGGGAGGAGAATATAGGACCGTTTAACAGGTCAATATTTTTTGTTCTTGTCTGCTTCATCATTTTCCGTCCATTCTGTTTCTCATTCAGGTATGTTACAAAAGTTTATCCGCCGCCTGTTCCAATGCGGGAGCCGTATTGAGAGGCAGCCCGTTGACTTCCCCCGTAGGCTTTACCTTGCCCAATTTTTGCTGAACTACATGGCCCAGCTCGTGTTTTAAGTGCTTCTCCTGTCCCGGCCCTATATACACATCTGTTCCCATAGTATAAGCCAAGGCCTGCACTGCTTTGGGCTTGCCAGAATTATAATGGATCCTTACATCATCCATGGGAACCCCGTACTGTCTCTCTGCCTTTTGAAGCATTTCTAATACCGCCTGATTTCCTGCCGCTCTTTGGATTGCCTTGGAATCCAAAGCGGCCCTCTTCTTACTCTCAAATACTGGTTTCATCCGTTTTCTCCTGTATCTATCGGATTTTTCCGGAAATCCCCATTTTTTCCAACTGAATTTCCAGAGCCTTAAGTATATGTTCTTCGGTAATCGGATCTCCCTGAGCGGCTGCAAGATAGGCGGAGTTCAGTGCAATTTCCTTGATATTGCTCCCCGACAGCTCATACTTAAGGGCATATTCTGAAAAACAAATATCATCACTTAAAGGAGCTTCTTTAGGAAAGCTCTTTTCCCAAAGCTTCAACCGCATTTCTTCATCCGGAAAGGGAAACCGAATCATGTATTGAATTCTCCGGCGGAAAGCCTGGTCAATATTATCCAGATAGTTAGTTGCTAAAATGGTGATTCCCTGATAATGTTCAATCTTCTGCAGCAAAAATCCTGTCTCCATATTGGCGTACCGGTCATTGGAACTGGAAATGCCGGATCGCTTGGCAAACAGAGCATCCGCCTCATCAAAAAACAATATAACATTCCTGCGGCCTGCCTCGTCAAACAGGGCGCTGAGATTTTTTTCTGTCTCCCCAATATATTTGCTGGCAATCCTAGAAATATCAATTCGGTAGAGAGGAAGCCCAAGATCTGCCGCAATAATCTGTGCCCCCATGGTCTTTCCGGTCCCCGGAGGGCCGTAAAACAAAGCGGAAACGCCGGAACCATAGGGCAGCTTTTTCCCGAATCCCCATTGTTCCATAACCTGCTTTCGAAAAGCAATCCGATTTTTCAGCTGGTGAAGCAGCATTTCCTGATTGGGCCCCAATACCATATCCTCCCATTTAAATACAGGGGGAATCCATACTGCCAGCCGTTCTAATGGTCCGGAATACACAAGCCGCTCTTCATCTCCCCGGAGCCAGTCCAAAACTTCCCGCCGGAGAGCCATGGGATAAGAAAGCAAAGATTCCTGAGGCCGCCGGGATTCCGGTTCTTCCAAAAGATTCCACAAAAAACTGCTTTTTTTCAAATAGGGATTCCGGATCTTTTCCCCGCTGAGCATATCATACAGAGAAAGGCCTAATCCTACTGTAGGCATTTTCACCCCTACATTATCCTGCAGATACCCGTATAAGCGCTCATATTTTCTGTCATATTCCACTGCCAAAGCAAGCAACAGGCAGAATTGCTCCGCCTCGGTCAGACAGTTCTTTTCCAAAAGCTCCAGAAAACGAAATTGTATTTCTCTGTTTTTAGAAGCCGCCATGCGGCTTTTCAGATGCCGGCTCATTTTTCTAAATTCCCGGCGTTGAAGTTCCATAGCATCCCCATGCTCTTTCCGGTTCTCTGTCCTTCTCCGTTCTGTCAGAGCTTGTTCCACCTCCTGAGGCGTTACCACAATCCCCCGCAAATCTAACCGGCTGTGACACCCGTCTTTCCAATAAAAGGCAGTCTCCAGACAGGCATCCAAAAATGCCAGAAAGTCCTCCATCATCTCGCTCTCATTTTCGTATGAAAGCATACTTTGCTGCGGGGCCAGATAATCGTCCGATTGAATAATGAAAACTGGATTCATAGCATATTTTTCCTTGTATTCTTTTTCCTTTTCCTATTTTATCATATTCCGGAAATCACAGCAAGCAGGCGATTTCTTTCAGAGAGCATCCGGCAGGATTCCGTCGTTACTAAGAAAAAGTAAGATACCGAATACTAATGAAGAAAGGGCTGAAAAAACAGAGTAAATAATCCCTGTTTCTCAGCCCCTTTGTTCTTATTTGTTTCTCAAGTACTCATCAATGCCTTTGGCCCCTGCTTTTCCTGCTTCCATGGCAAGGATCACCGTTGCGGCACCGGTTACGGCATCACCGCCGGCAAATACGCCCTCCCTGGTAGTCTGACCGTTGTCCTCCTGAGCTACAATACACTTGCGCTTATTGATCTCCAGGCCCTCGGTAGTGGAGGAAATCAGCGGGTTGGGGGAGGTTCCTAAGGACATAATCACCGTATCCACCTCAATGGTATAGTCGGAACCGGCAATTTCTACCGGACGCCTTCTTCCGGAAGAATCCGGCTCCCCTAATTCCATCCTGCGGACTACCATACCGGTTACCCAGTCGTTTTCATCGGTAAGAATCTCTACCGGATTGGTTAAAAGGTTAAAGATAACCCCCTCTTCCTTTGCATGGTGAACTTCTTCCACACGGGCCGGAAGCTCCGCCTCGCTTCTCCGGTAAACGATATGAACCTCTGCCCCTAAACGGAGAGCGGTTCTGGCGGCATCCATAGCTACGTTTCCGCCGCCTACCACCGCTACCTTTCTGCCTGCGGCAATGGGGGTATCATAATCGTCCCGGAAAGCTTTCATCAGATTGTTTCTTGTTAAATATTCATTGGCGGAAAATACGCCGTTGGCATTCTCTCCCGGAATCCCCATAAATTTGGGAAGTCCGGCGCCGGAGCCTATAAATACGGCCTCAAATCCTTCTTCCTCCATCAGTTCGTCAATGGTAACGGACTTTCCGATAATGACGTTGGTTTCAATCTTAACGCCCAGCTTTTTTACATTTTCAATCTCTGTGCGGACTACAGTGTTTTTGGGAAGGCGAAACTCCGGAATGCCATAAGTTAATACGCCGCCAGGCTCATGAAGGGCCTCAAAAATGGTTACCTCATAGCCCATCTTTGCCAGATCTCCGGCACAGGTAAGGCCTGCAGGGCCGGAACCGATAACTGCTACCTTTCTCCCATTGGCAGTCTCGGGAGCGGCAGGCACAAATCCGTTTTCTCTGGACCAGTCCGCTACGAAACGCTCTAATTTGCCGATGGAAACCGGCTCTCCCTTAATCCCCCTTACGCATTTTCCCTCACACTGGCTCTCCTGGGGACATACCCGGCCGCAGACTGCCGGAAGTGCGGAGGACTTTGCAATCACCTCCGCTGCCCCCTTAAAATCTCTCTCGGTTATCTTCTTAATAAATGCCGGAATGTCAATGGAAACCGGACAGCCTTGAACGCACAGAGGCTTTTTACACTGGAGGCAGCGCTTTGCCTCTTCCACTGCTTCTTCCTCATTATATCCCAGACAAACCTCTTCAAAATTCGTTGCCCTTACCTTGGGATCCTGCTCCCGAATGGGAACCCGCTTCATTCCGTCCATTAGTTGTCACCTCCGCAATGTCCGCAGCCGCCGTGATGGGTGGCGCCTTCCTGAGCCTTTAACATGTCTCTTCCCTCTTTGGTCTTATACATCTGCTGGCGCTTCATAGCTTGGTCAAAGTCTACCAAATGACCGTCAAATTCCGGGCCGTCTACACAGGCAAACTTCACCTCATCTCCTACGGTAACCCGGCAGGCCCCGCACATTCCGGTACCGTCCACCATAATGGGATTTAAGCTGACAATTGTGGGGATATTCAATTCCTTCGTCAGCTTGCAGACAAATTTCATCATGATCATAGGGCCAATCGCTACACATATATCATAGGTCTTTCCCTCATTTTTTACCAAATCTTCTATCACCGCGGTTACCATACCCTTGCGGCCGTAAGAGCCGTCATCGGTGGTAACATAAAGCGTTCCTGCCGCAGCCTCCATCTCTTTTTCCAAAATAAGAAGATCTTTATTTTTGGATCCTACAATCACATCCGCATCAATGCCGTGGGCGTGCATCCATTTTACCTGGGGATATACGGGAGCCGCTCCCACACCGCCGGCCACAAATAGGTATTTCCTCTTTTTTACCTCATCCACCGAATCCGTTACAAACTCAGAGGGGCGGCCTAATGGTCCCACAAAATCCTGGAAAGCATCTCCGGCCTTTAATTCCGCCATCTTATATGTAGACGCTCCTACAACCTGAAATACGATTGTCACTGTTCCGCTTTCCCTGTTATAATCACAAATAGTTAGCGGAATTCGTTCTCCGGTTTCATCCGTTTTTACGATAACAAATTCTCCGGGCTGGCACGACCTTGCTACTCTGGGAGCTTCTACTTCCATCAAGTAGATCTTATCGGCAAGCTGCCGGGCTTTTCTAATCTGGTACATGAGGTTCCTCCTGACTGCCTGTTTTTGATTCTTTATTGTTGCGCTGTTGTAGTGTTCTAAAGTCTTTGACAAACGATTTGATTTATATCTTATCATTGTTTTTGCCAAATGACAATAGCGTTTCATGGGAAAATACAGGAAAACGTAGAAATTGACAGTTACTATTTTATTCTCTTGTACATCCTAAATTCATAGCATATGTTAAAATAGGTCTGTTCCTCGCTTTCCGCCGCCAGCTCCCACTCCTGTTCCTCATCCAGATTGGGAAAATAGGTATCTGCATTATAGGCATAGTCAATCCAGGTAATATGGGCTGTCTGACAGTATGGAAGGAACTGTTCATAGATCTCCTGGCCGCCTGCTACATATATGTCCTCAGGAGGATATTTTTGAAGCTCTCTTAAGGCTTCCTCCAAACTATGGACTGTCCGGGCGCCTTTTACCTGATAGTTTTTATCCCGGCTCAGCACAATGGTGGTGCGGCCGTAAAGGGGCCTGCCCCCCGGAAGGCTTTCTAACGTCTTTCTCCCCATCACCACCACCTTTCCCAGGGTCTCGTCCCGAAACAGCTTCCGGTCGCCGGGAATGGAAACCAGAAGCTGTCCCTTATTTCCAATGGCCCAGTGCTTGTCTACTGCTGCAATTAGATTCATGACAAAGAATCCTCCTCTTCCTCTGCAATAATAATCTCTTTTGCATAAGGCAGGGTTTCTATCCAATCGCAAAAGGCATGCCATTCTTCCAGCTTGTGGTTTCTTCTGGCATAGTAAATATTCACCAGGGTTTCGTAATTAAACGTACATGTACGCATCTGGTTATAACTGGAGGGAAGGAGCTGAATCATGTCGTACCAGTCGCTTTTGCTTTTGGTCTCCAGATAATGAAGCCGAATGGCCTCCAGCCTGGCAATGATGCTATCGAAAAAAGCCAGCGTATCTTCGGTCATATGATCCAAGCTGAAATCCCCTCTCTCAAAAGGTTTGCTGTGGATCTTGTGCATGGTGCTGGTAGAGTTGGCTACCGTAGCTACTTTATAAGTATCGTACTCTTTCCACCAATAAAGAGGGGCAGTAATGTCTACGGAAACAAAAATCTGGCGGATAAATTTCCGATGATCACTTCCGGCCTTCCTAAGCCGCACAGCCAGTCCCAAATCATTGGGACCTAAAATATATCTTCCGTCCTGGTCATAGCTGCTGTCCATCCGGCTCCAGCTATTCATGGGGTTTCTGGCCCCCCTCATGGCATTTTCCAAATTCATCACACTGGTTCTTTCTAATTGAATCATTTTATATACTCCTTAAATTTTAATATCTATTCTCCTTTTTCAGGTTCTATATCAAAGCCGAATCTCCTTCCCCAAAAAAAGGGAATAAATGATCTTTTCCTTTACCGTCTTTCCGGTAATCTGCTCCAGGCTTCGTTTATAGTAGTCCAGCTGAGTCTGATAGCGGTGGGCTAAGAGCTTTTCACCTCCCTGCTCCACCCTGTCGGTCTTGTAGTCCACCAGCACCAGGCCGTCCTCTTCCTCCATCCAGGCGTCGATGATTCCCTGAACCAGCACCAACTCTTCAGACTCCCCTACTCCCATTTCTCTGGCAGGGATTCCTACCATAAACTGCTGCTCCTTGTGAAGGCGGCCCTGCTTCTCCGCCTGAGCCATTCGAATTCCCAGAGAGCTTTTAAAAAAAGCGGCAAGAAGAGGAACCTCAATAAGGCCCGCCTCTTCTTCCAGGAGAAGCCCCTGGTTTTTAAAGGTTTCTATACGGTCTGAAAGATCTTGAATCAGAAGATCCCGGTTCTCTGCAAAAGAAAACTCCCCGAAAGAGAGCAGCTCCAAGGCCCGGTGGAAAGAAGTTCCCCGTAAGGCTCCCTTGCCCCGGTCCCCCTTCCCTGCAGGCCTTGGGATGTTTTCCAAACAGGCGGCCGAAAGTTCCTGCTCTTCTGCCTCCTGTCTGCGCCGCTTGATTTCCGACACGGACAGCATGGCGTAAAGCCTGGTTTCCGTCTGGAAAGGATACTCATAAGAAAGCTGCTCCTTTAAAGTGCGGCTCACTTCTTCCTCATAAATTTTCGTACAGTCTAATGAAAGCAAATCTTCTTTTAAATCCTGTCTCTCAATCTGACGCATCACTTCGTTTCCCACAAGGTCGGATACCGGCACGGTTTCCATGGATATGAGACCGGATCCCTTTATAGCGGGAAAGGCCATAAGCATCCAGTCCAGATAAGAATTTCCTCCTGACAAGACAGTAAAGGGAAGCTCTTTTCCATTTCCAACACTTATCCCGCCCCATTTTTCCAGCTTTTTATCCAGGGATTTTTCTGAGGCCGTCATAATCAGCTTTTCCTTGGCTCTGGTCATGGCCACATAAAGGATCCGAAGCTCCTCCCCCATGGTTTCTAAATCCATGCGCCGCTTTAATGCCTGCTTTTTTAAGGTAGGGATCTTGACTCTCTGCTCCAGATCCACATAGTCTGCAGCAATTCCCAATTCCGGATCAATCAGGATTTTTCCTGTCAAGTCCTGTTTATTAAACCGCTTTCCCAAACCTGCCAGGATCACCACGGGGAATTCCAGGCCTTTGCTTTTGTGAATACTCATAATCCGCACCACCTGGGAATTCTCTCCGAAGATCGGGGCCTCCCCGAAATCTGTTTCATACTTCTTTAACTTCTCAATATACCGGATAAAGTGAAACAGTCCCTTATAACTGGTGTTTTCATAGGCCAGCGCCTTTTCCGCCAGCATATCCAGGTTGGCCTTCCTGGCCTGGCCTGCAGGCATCGCAGAGACATAGTCATAGTATCCGCTGCGGCAGTATATCTGATAAATCAGCTCATGGATGGGAAGCCAGGAAGCCAGAAGCCGGTATTCTTCCAGCATGGCTTCCAATTTTTCCAGCTTCCGGCTGATCTCCGGATGATGGGCAGCCGCCGGAATAACCGGAGGTTTTAAAGCTTCTTCTGTCTCACTTCCGTAAAGCCAAAATCGGACGGCCCCATAGATCCCTCTGTCCCCATATTTATTTTTTCCTGCCTGGCCTTTGTATCCGGCCATAAGCCAGGCCAACTCCTCTTCTGTCATCCCGATCACAGGAGATTTCAATACACAGGCCATTGGGATATCCTGAAAGGGATTGTCTACCACCGACAAAAGGCTTAATACGGTCTCCACTTCCACCGTGTCAAAATACCCGGTCTGAGTCTGGGCTGCCGCCGGGATTCCCTCATTCATCAAAACGTTTACCAATATCTCCGCCCACCCGGAAACGCTTCTTAAAAGGACTACAATATCCCCGAAACCTGCGGGGCGGTAGGCCTCCTTTCTCTTGTCCCATATAAGAAGCCCTTTCTCCTTGTCCGTAAGGCTCCGGATTTTCCGAGCAATCAGCCTGGCCTCCAGTTCCCTCGCCGTATAATCGGCGGCATCCTCTTCCAGCGCTTCCATGATCCGACTGTCTGCAGGAACAATAAGAAGCTCCGTAGGAGTCTGGCCACGGTCCTCTTCCCCCAAAGGAAGAGGCGCAAAATCAGCCCCCGGATAAAGAGCGGTTTCTTCCCTGTACCGGATTCCTCCCAGGTTTCTCACCATAATTTGGTAAAACACCTCATTAATACTGTTTAATACAGAAGCCCGGCTCCGGAAGTTTTGACGAAGCTCAATCTTTTTGTAGGGCCCTTCCTTCTCGGAATAGGTTTCATACTTTTCTAAAAACAGTTCCGGCCTTGCCAGGCGGAAACGGTAAATGCTCTGCTTTACATCTCCTACCATAAAAACATTAGGCTGTCCCTGCCGCTCCCTTGACAGCGCCTGAATCAGGGTTTCCTGAACCAGATTGCTGTCCTGGTATTCGTCTACCAAAATTTCTTCAAACCGCCGGCTCAGTTCATCCGCCACCGGGGAAGGATGCCGTTCCTCCTCCCCTTTTTCCCACAAAATCTCCAGGGCGAAATGTTCCAGATCGTTAAAGTCCATAAGGTTCCGGTCTCTTTTTGCCTCCTTAAACCGCCTGGAAAACTCCCCCGCCAGCTTCAAAAGAACCCCGGTAGTTTCTTTCGTCCCCATAAGAGCTTCTAAAACCATGTCTAACGGCTGTTTTCCAAAGCTCTCCTTCCAACCCTTTACCGTCTTTTTTACCCGATCCCTTGCGGAGGTTACCAAGGCCTTTTTTTCCGGGTCCACGTCCCTGCTTCGCACCGGCGGAAGCTTTCCAAAGGAAGCTTTTTTTAAAAACCGGAGAAACTCATCATAGCCGGATATCTCTCCGCATTCTTTCATCATCCCGGCTTCTAGGAGAATGGTGTCCCGGTAAGCCTGAGGGCCTCCCTCTTCCTCACAGATTTTCCCGCAGGAAAGAAGCTGTTCCTTCATCTCTTCTCCCTGAAGACAGATGTCCTTTATGAAAAATTCCATCCAGGGAGTTTTTTCTATTTCTTCTTTATTTTCCGCTGAAAGCTCCTTTTCACATTCGAAAAGCCACTCCTCGGGCCATGGATGGCTTTGGGAAAATTGCCACACCTGGAAAATAATATCCTCAATTCCAAAATCACTTTTTCCCAGGGCGTAGGTCTCCGCGAAATGGAGGAAGGCCTCATCTCCGGATTCATACCATTCCTCCAAAAGCTCTTTCATTACATCTCCCCTCAGCAGGGATAACTCCCCGGGATCTCCGATCCGAAAGGCCGGATCCAAGTCCAGATGATTGTAATATTCCCGCAGAAGTCCCAGACAAAAACTGTCTATGGTGGTAATCTGAGCCCTTGGCACCAAAATGGACTGCATTTCTAAACGTCGGTTTTTCGGATCCGCCTCCCGGCGCTTTTCTATCGCCTCCCGGATTCTCTCCCGCATCTCGGCGGCAGCTGCGTTGGTAAAGGTCATTACCAGCAGGTTATCTATGTCTATGGGATGGTCTTTGTCTGTCACCATCTCCACAATCCGTTCCACCAAAACCGCCGTTTTACCGCTTCCTGCGGCAGCGGAAACCAGCAGGTTTCCGCCCCTGAAATCAATGACTTCCTTCTGTCCTTTGGTCCATGCTACTGCCATTTTTTCCTCCATTCTGTGCACGTTTTACAGCATTGCATGCTCCTGTCCCTCAATTTCCTGCCAAATTTCCTCCGGTTTTAGAGAACGGAGGCGCCGGTAACCATACCCTGCCGTCTTTTTGTCAAAACCGCATACTGCATGATAAGGGCAGTAATCACAGCCGGTCCGGTTTCCCTGCTTGTAAGGGCTCACGGGAATATTCCCTGACAGGATTTCCTGTCCCGCCTGTTTTAATTTATGACGGACATATTCCTTTAAAGCGGAAAACCGTTCTTTGCTGGCAACTGAGGATTTGGCTTCTGCAATAAACCCGTCTTTTATGGCCACCGGAATTACCTGAGATTCGGTTTCAATCTCCCGATCCATATGGCGGATTACTTCCAGATCACTTTCTACCAACCCGCTCATCCGAAGTTTTTTTAAAATTTGCTCTTCCACATCCTCTTTTCGGGACTCCGGGTCCCAATCTACCACCGGATCCTGGATATGGTAATAAAAGATTCCGGCAGGCGCCACTTCCTTTCCCGGATGTCTCTTCTCCTCCCGCTCTATGGCGGCGTCCATATAGACTACCAGCTGCAGCTGCAGTCCGTAATAAAGCGCTGCCAAGTCAAAGCTGGTGCTTCCCGATTTGTAATCGATAATTTTTACATATACGCAGGTTTCATCCTCACACAGATCCAGCCGGTCAATCCGGCCTCTTAAATGCAGCTCTTCATCCTGGGACAGGGAAATTTTCATAGCTTTCAGGTTGTCAATGGCAGAAAAAGATACTTCAAAACCGGAGGGCACGAAATCCCCTTTTTTGATCTGCTCTGCCAAGGCCCATATAGTCCTGTCAGTAATGCGCCGGATCCGCTCTGTGAGATAGGCGTTGCGGGCGGAACTTTTTAATATGGTATTTCCGTACTCCTCCGTTACCTGACGGACGCTCTGTCCTACCAGCTTTTTTCGCTCTTCTTCTCCCAGATTGTGCCAGTCTATCCCCTGGGCCTTGGCAGTCTGGAAACACAGATCAATCGACTGATGGAAGAGGTTTCCTATATCCGCCGCCGCCACCTCATACTCCTGGCGTTCCATTAAATCCAGGCCGTACTTGAGAAAATGAGCATAGGCGCAGGAGGCATATTGTTCAAAACGTGTTACGCTTCCCTGTAAAACCGTACCGTAAAGCGCTCTTGCCGCCGCCCTTCCAATGCCTTTTTCCCGGTAAGAGGTAAATGCGGCTTCTGTCACCTGCTTTACCTGTTCTTTCCAGTCTTCATTGGAGAAAAACCAGCGGTACAATTCTAAAAAACCGGGTGAAAACTCCCCGTCTTCCGGATTGTCAGAGGTTCGACATTCTGACAGCCCCCCAATAAGGCGGCGAAATCCTTCTCTTTCAGATTGAATGGGCCAAAATGCCTCCTCCGCCTCCAGGATTTTCATATTCGGAAACAGCCGCTTCACATCTCCAATCAAACCGGAGGGGCGCCTTGCCTGCCCGTCGGCAGACATGGAAGAAAAGGACATCACCAGTCCTTTAGAAGGCTTTGACAGAATCAAATACTGGTAAAACCGCTGAATGCATCCGTCCTCTCTGGCGGTGGGAGCAAGCTCCAAATTATGAGAGGTAAAAAACTCCCGTTCCTGATCGGTCAGCAGGCTCTGTCTGTCCTTTTTCTGGGGCACAATTCCCTCATTGACCCCTAAGAAAAATAAGATTTTCACTTCGTTGAGACGAGTTCTGGTAATATCTCCCACCACCACCCGGTCCATTACCGCCGGTATGGAGCCCACCTGAATCTCCTCAAATCCGGCGTCTAAAATCCCGGCATATTCGCTCCTGCTTACCTTTTCATCCCCCAACAGGGCTGTAAGTCTGTCAAATAGCTCTTCCACCAATTCGTAAGCCTGACTATATTCCCTGGCCAGGCTTTCCTCCCCTTGTTTCTCAAAGAAATCTTGATACCACTGAAGCCGTTTTCTGGCCTGTGTTTCTTCTAAATATATTTTCAAAGCCTCTGTAATGGAAGCCACTGTGGCGTTTTCTTCTAAAAAAGCCTGACGGAAGGATGTAAGAGGCTCTAAGATTTGGCAGCGAAACCGATTCAGTTCCTCCAGATTTATCTGGGCAGCTCCCCGGTAAGTCCACTCCCACCGGGAATTCCACCGGTTATAGCCCCGGATTCCCAAAGCCCGGACATAATTTTCCAGCCTGGCGGTCATCAGAGGCGTTTCCCACACTGTCTGAGATAAGCCGCATTTCAGATAGCGGAATACGCTCTCATAAGAAAAGTCTTGACTCACCACCTCCAAAACCGATCGGATACGCTCTACCAGAGGATTTTCCACGATATTTCTCTTGTCATCTAAGAAACAGGGAATTCCGGCTTCCTGAAACTGGTGGAGAATCTCCTTTCCATAACCCTTTAAGTCTCCGGTAATCACTGCTATATCCCGATAACGCAGTCCCTCTTTTCTCACTGCCTGTTCAATCCTGCTGACTGCAAACCGGACCTCCTCCCCGGGATTTGCCGCCTGATAGAGGCAGATCTGAGCCTCTAAAGAGCCTTCCTTTTCCTCTGCATATGGGGTAAAGGTGCGAAACAGATTCTGTTCCAGATATTCAAGAGCCGGGGCCTGTTCAAATCTGGGATGAACGGTAAGGCAAATATCCGGAAGCTTTTCTGCTCCGGCCTTTTCCGCCAGCTTGTTAATCCGGTGTACCGTGTGCTTTCCCATATAGAAAAGATGCTGGATAGAAGATTCTTCATAGGGCTCCGCTGACGGATCTACGGTAACGCTTACGGTTACATCCCGGGAATATTTCAAAAGCAGCTCAATAATCTGATACTGAACCGGGGTAAAGCCGGTATATCCGTCTAAATAGATCCGGCTGTTTTTCACAAATTCCGATCTGGGCAGCACCTTGCAGAGAGTTTCTAAAATTTCCTCTGCTGTAGAGAACCGATCCTTTATATATTCTTGAAAGCCCCGGTAAATCACCAGCATATCTTTAAGCTTATGTTTTAAAAGAGGCCTGTCAGCTTCCCCTATCAGTTCTTCCAGCTGGCCCTCTGTAATTCCATATTGGTAAAACTCTGACAGCATGGATTTTAACTGACTAATAAACCCGTTTTTATTAAGCTGGCCCCGGTACAGCCCCAGCTCATTTTTCTTAGCCGCCGCCACCTTTCTCAGAACCATAGATTTCCCCATATCATCCAGGACAGTCAGGTTTACTACTGCCAGCTCTTCAAAAACCCGGTAAGCCAGGCGGCGGAAGCTTAACACGTCTATATTGGTCATACCGTGTCTGGGATGAAGGGTGATAATCTCCTTCTGGGCCTGCATGGTAAACTGCTCAGGAACCATATAAAGTACCTTCATATCCGGCTGTTTTAGGGCCGCCTTTACTGCTTCCTCATACAAATAATGGGTTTTTCCGGAGCCGGAGCTTCCGAAAACAAACTGTAATGCCATAATATCCCCGCTTTCCTCAGTATAATGGGTATCTTTACCAGCCCGCTTTCTTTAATCATAATTTGCCGGACTTTTTAATAGATTATAGTAAACTCTTCAGGAGGTCTTTTCATGAGCTCTCGTACTAAAATTATTGTGCTGCGGATGAAAGAAATTATCTATACAGCTATCTTTATCGGTCTTGCCATTCTACTCATTACCCTGTTTCTGTTTATGTTCCGCGCCAGAAAATCCTCTTCCGGCTCCTCAGACAACCCGGAAGCCGGGCAAAGCCAGCAGACATCCTACATACCCGGCATCTATTCCGCTTCCGTCTCTTTAGGAAATCAGAGTGTAAATGTAGAGGTAGCTGTGGACTCCAATCGGATTACGTCTGTCTCCCTGGTACCCTTAAGCGAATCCATCGCCACTATGTATCCTCTCATGGAACCTTCCATGGAGCACCTGGAAAAGCAGATACTAGAGCTCCAAAGCCTGGAAGGCATTACCTACGAAAGCGGATCCCGCTACACCAGCCAGGTTCTTTTAAATGCCGTTGAAACGGCTCTCTCAAAGGCCCGGGCCGGACAGTAGGCGTTTGGGCTGCCCTTGTTTCTGGCGGGGGCAGCTTTTTTAGTGTTCACATTATACCACAAATCTTTTGGGTTTCCATTGCTTTTTTCTTAAAAGCAAGTATAATACCTCAGTAGGAGCAATGTAACATCTATTTTACAGGAGGATATGATGAAACGTAAACTTGCAGAAGGACATCCGCCCGAAAACCAAATCACTGAGGGAGTGATCTGGAAACAGCTTTTATTATTTTTCTTTCCCATTTTATTCGGAACCTTCTTCCAGCAGCTTTATAACACTGCGGATGCCATTATTGTAGGGCGTTTTGTAGGAAAAGAAGGGTTAGCCGCAGTAGGCGGATCCGCCGCCGTAATCGTCAACCTTCTGGTAGGATTTTTTATCGGCCTTTCCTCCGGCGCTACCGTTATTATTTCCCAGTTTTACGGAGCCAGGCAGAAAACGCGGGTTTCCCAAGCAGTTCATACGGCTGTCGCCTTCTCCGTTACAGGAGGGCTTGTCGTTATGGCGGTAGGGCTTATCTGCGCTCCTGCGTCTCTAAAGGCTATGGGAACCCCGGCGGAAACCTTTGATGATTCTCTCTTATACCTGCGGATCTATTTTCTGGGACTTATTGGCAATCTGCTTTATAACATAGGATCGGGAATCCTCCGGGCAATTGGCGATTCCAAACGGCCTTTATACTTTTTAATAGTAAGCTGTCTTACCAACATCCTGTTGGATATCGTCTTTATCTTAGGCTTTCACATGGGGGTGGCCGGAGCCGCCTGGGCCACGATTACCTCCCAGATGATCTCCGCTGTCATGGTAATCGTAACCTTGATGCGGACTGACGATATGTACCGCCTTTCTTTAAAAGATATCCGCCTCACTCCCGAAATTCTGGCGCGGATTATCCAAATCGGCCTGCCTGCAGGCCTCCAATCCCTTATGTATGCCGCCTCCAACATTATTATCCAGACCAGCGTCAATTCTCTTGGTACGGATGTGGTGGCTGCCTGGACCGCTTTCGGGAAAATCGATGTGATTTACTGGACCATTATCAATGCTTTCGGCATCTCCATCACCACTTTTGTAGGCCAAAACTTCGGAGCCGGAAAGCTTGATCGGGTACGCTGCGGAATTAAAGTATGCCTGGGAATCAGCGCCGGGACTACCGCGTTTTTAAGCATCCTTCTCTTCCGCTTTGGCCATTATATTTACCTTTTGTTTACCACTGATGCTGCTGTAATGGACAAGGGGGTGGAAATCCTCCGCTTCCTGGTTCCCACCTTTATCACTTATGTATGCATTGAGATCCTTTCCGGCGCCTTAAGAGGCGTTGGAGACTGCTGGATTCCCATGATGATATCGGCCTTTGGGGTATGCCTGCTTCGGGTGCTGTGGATTTTTCTTGCAGTTCCCCTTCATCCGGATATTAAAACCATCTGCTTCAGCTACCCTCTCACCTGGACCATAACCTCCGTTATGTTCCTGATATATTTCCGTTGGTTCAGCAAGCTGCGAAATAAGTAGGAATATCCGGCCCATAACAGAAAAGAGACCAGCATTTCATGGTCTCTTTTCTGTATCAAAAATTTGAATTCACATCTTATCCCCAATCGTCCTCATTTGCCTCCTCAAGTTTTTCCTTCAGCGTTTTCTCAAGAACAAGTTTTCATATATTACGACACCGTCCTTTTCAATCTCCTTTTCCAGTTCTTTCGAAACGCCCGCATTCCATTCAATAATATCAAAGGACAGAAGAGAATGAATTTTCTCTTTTACCGCCCAGTAAAAGGAGTCGAAATCTCCGCCGCTCACTGCAATGTCAACATCACTCCTGTCGGTGTGCGTACCTCTTGCACGGGAGCCGAAAAGTACAACTTTTTGAATATTGTATTCTTTGGAAAAAGTGACAATATCCCTCATGACCCTGTCGGGAATATTATATCCCATATCCAATCGCCCCCCAGCTTTCTCTATTATCGATTCTCTTCTGCAAATTTACGGATATTGGAAGCATTGACATACTTCTGTATCTGTCCGTTTTTAATCACTACCAGCGTAGGCGCTTGCATAATGCCGTACCTATCGGACATTTCCTCGTTTTCCTCCGCATCTACTACCTGGTAATTAATATCCTTTAAAAATTCCTTAGCCGTCCTGCAGTTGGGGCAAGTCTTGGTGGTAAACAGATACAAGCCGGAAACCAAAGCCTGACTTCCTGCCGTCTCTTTCTGCTCTCTCTCCTGAACAGCCGCATGGCTCTTCTTTAGTTTAGAATGAAACGGATCATAGGTCTTACGTGCCTTATATTCCTCCAGCTTTCCTTCATTCCAGTTCTTAACCGGCCGGTAATATCCGGTAATACGGCTGTAAACCTCCGCTTCTTTGTTGCACACCGGACAGGTAAAGTGCTCTCCTGACAGGTATCCGTGATCCTTGCAGATAGAATAAGTAGGGGAAATGCTGTAATAGGGCAGGCGGTAATTCTCTGCGATGGTCCGAACCAGTTTGGCAGCCGCCTTCCAATCCGGCAGTTTCTCTCCAAGAAACGCATGAAATACAGTTCCGGAAGTGTAAAGAGTCTGCAGCTCATCCTGGACATCCAACGCATCAAAGACATCGGAAGTATACCCAACAGGCAGATGAGAGCTATTGGTATAATAGGGATTGCCACAGTCTCCGTTAGCGGTCTTAATATCCGGGAAACGCTTCTTATCGTGCTTTGCCAGACGGTAGCTGGTGGATTCTGCCGGAGTTGCCTCCAGGTTATAAAGATCTCCGTACATCTCCTGATAATCTTTCAGCCGTTCTCTCATATGATTTAAAACATCTTTGGAAAACTCCTGGGTCTCTTTATGGGTCATATCAGCCCTCAGCCATTTTGCATTTAAGCCGGCCTCGTTCATTCCCACCAGGCCGATAGTAGAAAAGTGATTCTCAAACGTACCTAGATATCTCTTGGTATAAGGATACAGGCCATTGTCCAAAAGCTTGCTGATCACCTCTCTCTTAATGTGCAGAGAGCGGGCGGAAATATCCATCATATAATCCAGTCTCCGGTAGAAGTCCCCTTCATTTTTAGATAAATAAGCAAGTCTGGGCATATTGATAGTAACCACCCCTACGGATCCGGTACTCTCACCGGAGCCGAAAAAGCCGCCGGTTTTTTTACGCAGCTCCCGCAGATCCAGACGCAGGCGGCAGCACATAGAGCGGACATCGCTGGGCTGCATATCGCTGTTGATATAGTTGGAAAAATAAGGGGTTCCATACTTAGCGGTCATTTCAAACAGAAGACGGTTGTTTTCTGTATCAGACCAGTCAAATTCCTTGGTAATGGAATAGGTTGGAATGGGATACTGGAATCCTCTTCCATTGGCATCGCCTTCGATCATGGTCTCAATAAATGCCTTGTTCACCATATCCATTTCTTTCTTACAGTCCTTGTACTTAAAATCCATCTCCTTGCCGCCTACAATGGCATTCATCTCCGCCATATCATCCGGCACAGTCCAGTCCAAGGTAATGTTGGAAAAAGGCGCCTGGGTCCCCCACCGGCTGGGGGTATTGACACCGTAAATAAATGATTCAATACACTTTTTTACTTCCTGATAGGACAACTTGTCAACCTTTACAAAAGGCGCCAGATAGGTATCAAAGGAAGAAAAGGCCTGGGCCCCCGCCCATTCATTCTGCATAATTCCCAAGAAGTTTACCATCTGGTTGCACAGTACGGATAAATGCTTTGCCGGAGAAGAAGTGATTTTGCCGGGAATCCCCCCCAGGCCTTCCAGAAGCAGCTGTTTTAGAGACCATCCGGCGCAGTAGCCTGTAAGCATAGACAAATCATGAAGATGGATGTCTGCATTGCGGTGGGCATTGGCAATCTCCTGATCGTAGATTTCAGACAGCCAGTAATTGGCGGTAATGGCGCCGGAGTTGCTTAAAATGAGCCCGCCTACGGAATAAGTAACCGTGGAATTCTCCTTTACACGCCAGTCCTCCACCTGTACATAGCTGTTTACCACATCCTTGTAGTCCAGGATTGTATTCTTCATATTGCGGATTTTTTCCCGCTGTTTTCTATATAAAATGTATGCCTTAGCCACGTCGGTGTAGCCGGTCTGCTCTAAAACATGCTCCACGCTGTCTTGTATTTCTTCTACGCTGACCGTACCCTCCTTCATCTTAGACTGGAAATCAGCCGTCACCCGGAGAGATAAAAGCTCCAGAATTTCATCGGTAAAGTCCTTCTTCGTAGCTTTAAATGCCTTCTTAATCGCCTCCGTAATCTTGGACAGTGTAAAATCTGCCACTTCACCGTCCCGTTTTACTACCTTAATCATCCTATCCATGACTCCTTTCATTTATCTATGTATGCCCTGCGGAAGTCTCTGCCATAAAGGCGCCGCGCCAAAGCACTGTTATCGGAGCAGCTATATTTCCTGCCGTCTCTGCCCGCCAGAAAATCGCTACGGGTCTCATTATAGCAGAAAGCGAAAGAAAACACAATATCTGGGAGCCGAAATATTTTTGAATCCAAATATTGTGTTTTATTATATTATTTAATAAATATTATGAGTATCTCCTGTCATAAACTGCCCGAATAGTTCCGGAGGAACATAGGCTTTTACATGGATTCCCTCCTCCTCATATTCCTCCGATAACATTGCGCCAAGCTTCCGGATTTTCTGAACCAGTCCGATGTCCTGGTAAGAATATATCCGTTCCAGATACACTCTTCTGCTCCGGGCAATATTCTGAAGAATCTCTTTCAATTCTTCTATGCCTTCTCCGGTGACAGCCGAAATCCTCACTTGATAGTCAGCCTGAATATCCCTTAAAATAACAGTGTCATCTATTTGATCAATCTTGTTGAAAACCGTCACCACTGTCTTCCCCATGATTTCCAGCTGGCGCAGGGTCTCATAAACCACATGGATCTGCTCTTCCATTTGCGGATTGGAACAGTCTACTACATGGAGAATCACATCACTGTATTTCGCTTCCTCCAGAGTGCTCTTAAAAGCCTCAATCAGATGGTGAGGCAGTTTCCGGATAAAGCCTACCGTATCGGTAAGAAGGATTTTCTGACCGTCCGGCAGAAAAAACCCCCGGGTAGTGGGATCCAGTGTGGCAAATAATTTATCCTCCGCCAAAATTCCTGCATCTGTCAATTTGTTTAAGAGAGTGGATTTTCCCGCATTGGTATAGCCCACAATGGCCGCAGTCATAGCCTGGGCCTCCTGCCTCTGCTTTCTCTGGATCTTTCGATGGCGCTTTACCTCTGAAAGTTCTCTCTTCAGCTGTCCGATACGATCATGGATCCTCCGCCTGTCCACCTCCAGCTTTTTTTCACCCGGGCCCCTGGTGCCGATGCCCCCGCCCAAGCGGGATAGGGAATCTCTCATGCCCACCAGGCGGACAGCCCGATACTTTAGCTGGGCCAGCTCTACCTGAATTTTGCCCTCCCTGGTCCGGGCCCGGGCTGCAAAAATATCCAGAATCACCATGGTGCGATCTAAAATCTTAGTGTCAAGGATCTGCTCCATATTTCGAAGCTGGGCCGGGGAAAGTTCATCATCGCAGACCACTCCTGTGGCATCCAGCTCCCAAAGGAGCTCCTTTACCTCCAAAAGCTTTCCCTTTCCCAGGTAAGTCCCCGGGTGGGCCTCTTCCCGGTTTTGAATCACCCGGCCCACACTTACTGCCCCGGCACTTCGAATCAGGTCTTCAAGCTCTTTTAGTGACTGCTCCCCATCCCCCTGGCTTATGCCAATCAGGATAACCTGCTCCCTGCTCTCTTTTAAATCAATAAATTCTGCCATAGATTCTGATTTCCTATCTCCTTATCGGGTCTTTAAAAAAGCGATTTCATGTTCCGCTCTGTCGTCTGATCCATACTGAGAAACATAGGACTCAAAGGCCTTAAGAGCCCCGGCGTAGTCTCTCTGGTATTCCAGGGCCACTGCCCGGTTAAAAGCCAGATCCGCCGCCGCTGCTTGATCCGGAGCGCTTATGCCCTTTTCAAACGCTTGACCTGCCTTTATATACTCCCCTTTTTCCAAATAGCATAAACCCATCTGGTTATAGATTTCCGAATCCGCCAGACCGTCAGCCTCTGCCTGCTCATAGAAAGTCAGGGCTTCCGGTTCTTTTCCCTGGCTCTTAAGGGTCTTTCCTATGTCTTTTATCAGCTTTGTAAGCAGAATCCCCTTATCCTGGCCTGCCTCTTCTGCCTGATCCGTACCATCCCCCGGGGCCTTGTATGCCTGATAGAGCTTTTTGTAATCTTCCATAGCCTGATCCGTGTTTCCGGCCCGGGCATTGAGCATGCAGCGAAGCTCTGTATATTCCGGCTTCTCTCCGTCCACCTCCATTAAAATCCCGTAAGTATGGGCCGCCGCACTGTAATCTCCAATCTTTACTTCCGCCTCTGCCCGATACTTTAAAATATCAAACTCTATCTCGCCTACTCTGCCCTTTCCCAGGTTTAAAGCCTCCTCCAGATCCGCAATAGCTCCGGCGTAATCCCCGGCATCCAATTTCTCAATTCCCGAAAGGCGAAGCTCCTGTCTCCCGGCTCCGCTTCTCAAGCCGCAGCCTCCTAAAAGGGAAATGGACACCGCAGTCCCGGCTATCAGAAGGAGACTCTTTAATCTGATCCCTCTTTGTCCCATAGTATTCCCATCCTTTTCTCTTTCTAACCTGTCAGAACTGTTATCATTATTTTCTGCCGTCTGTGCTGCCGAAGCCGCCGTTTCTCGCAGTTTTGCATTCATCATCCTCTGTAATTCCGTACTGCAAAAAAATTCCCTGGGCAAATCCGGCTCCTTCCCCCAACGCCAATTCCTTTCCCTCTCTGGAATCGTTAGTCAGTTTCACAAAAATATGCCCTTCATTCTCCGAGTAAAAATAATCGCTGTCAACGACTCCTACCGTATTGTTCAGCTGCAGCCGGTACTTAAATCCCAGGCTGCTGCGAGGATAAATCTGCAAAACCCAATCTTCTCTCATCTCTGCACGGATTCCGGTAGGAATCTTGATTTCTTCCCCCGGCTTTAAAAAGACAGGAAGAGGCAGATAAAAATCATATCCTGCGGATCCGGCAGTAGCCCGCTTGGGAAGACTGATTTTTTCATAGATATTCTCTATTTCTTTTTTATCCCGGAAGCCAAACGTATCCTCCCAGTCCCTTTCAAACCGCTCTCTGCTAACCTTATAAAATCTCGCTACTCTCTCCATCATTCTCTCCTTCCGCCGATACCGTCTCGTCCATTTCTCCCAGACGGAGTCTCAGCTCTTCCTCCACCTCGGTCTTTATTTCTTCTTCCTGCTCCGGGTTTAAATCCGGCAGGTCCTCTGTAGAACCCACGCCAAACCGGCGCAGGAATTCTTCTGTGGTAGCAAAAAGCGCCGGCCTCCCCGGGGCGTCCAGTCTTCCCACCTCATATACCAGGTCATATTCTACCAGGCGGTTTACCGCATGATCCGACTTGACTCCCCGGATTTTTTCTATCTCCATTTTGGTGATAGGCTGCTTATAGGCAATAATGGACAAGGTCTCTAAAACCACCTCTGTAAGGACCTGCTTTTTGGGCGCAGACGCCACCTTAATTAAGTTAGGGTAATATTCTGCCCTGGTGCACATCTGGTAAGCATCCTCCAGCTCAATAATCTGCATTCCTCTCTTTTCTTTATTATATCTGTCTTGGAGGCGCAGCACTGCCTTTTTAGCTGTCTCTTTGTCCTGGCCTATGGCAACGGCAAGCTGGCTAAGCTCTACTGACTGGCCCATAGTAAAAAGGACTGCCTCCAGGACTGCCTCCTGATCACTGTGGCTCTCCACCTTCGTCAATATTTCCTGTCCAAAACCGGCCGGGACATTCTCTTTCTCCATCCTGTTCTCTCCATTCCATCTTGTGATCTATCAGCTTATTAAGTCATCCAGCCCTTCTAATTCCAGTTCTCCATCTTCTCCCTCAGCCTCCAGAGTCTCTATCTGCATATCATCGAAAATATGCTCCTGAACCAAGCTGATCTTTCCGATTTTCATCAGCTCTAAAATGGCCAGAAAGGTGACCACAATCTCAATCCGATCCGCTTGGCTTTCTAACATCTGGCGAAAGCTGAACCTTCTATGTTTTCTGGCATAGGCCATAACACTGCCGATTTTTTCCTCCAGACTTATCGGCTCTTTCCGGATTACGCCGAAATTACTGCGGACCCGGTCAATTTTATCCTCCTGCCGGCGCATAACCTGCCGAAAAATTTCCTGAAGCCTGGCCAGGGTCAAATCTCCCAAAAGCTTGTCCAAATCCACAGGCGGCTCATATCTGGCTACCTCTTTAGGGATCGTGGGGTCCTTATAAAAAATCTGTCCGGCCCCATCCTCCCGATCCTGGAGCGCTAAGGCCATATATTTAAATTTCTTGTATTCCAAAAGCCGGGCAACCAGTTCGGCCCTTGGATCCTGCTCTTCTCCTGTTTCCTCATCCACTTCTGCCGGGAGAAGCATCTTTGCCTTAATGTCTAAGAGAGTGGCAGCCATGACTAAAAATTCACTGACCACGTTTAAATCCTCTTTTTCCATATGATTTACATAGTCCAAATATTGTTCTGTTATCTGTACGATGGGAATATCGTAAATATTGACTTTATTTTTTTCGATTAAATGAAGAAGCAAATCCAGGGGACCCTGGAAATGCTCCAGCTTATAGGAAATCTCCATGTACTGCTCCAAATCTGTTTTTACCCAATCTCTCGGTCACGTAAGGTCTAGTATAGCAAATTCTTACCAGGATGTAAACTTAAAAAAGAACTTCTATAAAACGAAGTTCTTTTTTATATTTCTTAATCGTCAATATCTAAAAATTCAAAGTCATCATCCTCCATGCCCTCCGGCAAAACTTCCGGCTCCGGCTGGACGGGGCGCTGGGGACGGGTGTAATGAGAAGATCCGGACATAGGGGCTCCGGCCGGGCGAATATTTCGTACCGGTCGGGCGTTTCCTTCTTGGGGAGGAACCGGGCCGCTGGCCGGTCTGGTATTTAAAGGACGTACAATGGTAGCCTCCAGTTCGGGTCTGGGTTCTCTCCTTACGGCCGGACGGGCAGCTTCTTCCATACTTCTTGAAGGACTCCGGACCGGTCTGGGATTCTGACCGCCATTTTCAGGCCCTCTGTGCCCTCTTACGGGCTCCGGACCGGGCGCACCAAAATCGTCAAATTCGTCCTCACGTCCTCTCATATAACGTTCTTCGTCTCCAAAGCTTTCTTCGTCTTCCCAATCTGCAAAACCGGCGGCGCTGCCTCCTCTTCCCCTCATTTCCCGGCTGCTCCCGCCGCCGGAAGGCGTATTCTTTCCTGCTCCTTTTATAATCAGATAAACCATGATGATAAACAGAACCAGAACAACGGCGATAAGCGCTACCATAATCATTCTCTGGAGCTTAAAGCTTCCCAGAAGTTCATTATACTGGTTGATAACCTGGGCATGTTCTTCCTGAGTAATCCCGGTGTCAATGGCCGGATCCTGGAAATACCGCTGAATCGTCTTTTCCGTCAAGTCATACCGATAGAAGTACTTTTCTCCTGCTGCGTTCATACCATAGAATACACAGTATTGGGGATTGCTCTCAGAAGCCCATATCCAGCCGGTTACCTTTCGGCCGTCAATATCAATAACCGTTTCTGAAAATCCCTCTGGCAATACCGCCCCATCTTCTAAGGGAATAATAGAGATCGACTTTGCCGCCGCTTCCAGGCTGAGAATCTCTGTCACAGAGCCCGGATCTTCCACGCCGGATGCCGCGCTTGCCCCTTCGGCATTTTTCAAAACCGTAATGGTATAATCCTTTACGGTAGTTCCGTTCTGAGCGGTAACACGGCATACTACCGTGTTCTCTCCTTCCTGAAGATCCTCATTTCCCGTTACCACATAAGCCGCGTTTTCATCTGCAGGCACTACATTAACCGTAAGCCGCTCCACATCCAGCCCTACATTAACACTGTAGGACTCTACATCCGCTGAGAACGCCGGAGACAAAGTTCCGGGAGATACCTGAAGGGAGGACAGTGCTGCGTTGCCGGATGCATTGGAAACCGCCTGAACCGTAACGGTGGAATTTCCTACATGAGCCATGGTCACCATCTGAGAGTCCGAATCATAAACTTCTTGGGACGTAACCGTTATCTGAGAGCTTCCGGCCTGCTTTGTCTGAAACTTCATAGTAAATACAATCGTGGAAGGATTAGCGGCATCCGGGCTTCCGTGAGCCCTTAACGCCCCGCTTCCGCCTTCTACACTGTTGCCGCTTATAAATTCTAGCGCATTGGCATCATAGGCCAAGGCAATATCTGCCCGGCCTAAAGCCTCGCCGCCGGAGGAAGCAACTTTCAGATTCACGCTTACCTCGCTTCCCACCGTTGCAGAAGGGTCGCTGAACTGAATACTTCCATTGGCTGCAAAAGATGTAATTCCCATCCCGGGCAGCACAGACATGGTTAATATACAAGCAAATGCCAGACTGGCAAATAATTGGGTTATCCTTTTATTCATGTTCTTATATCTCCCAGTTTAATTGATCACTGTAACGCTGCTGCCGCCGGGGCCATCCGTGTTTCCCGCCGTCAGCTCAGCAGATCCGGAACCTCCCGGGCCCTGGAGATTTCCATTTGAAACTCCCGGGCCTCCCGGCAAGGCGCTGCTCTGCGACGTACCGGGGCCTGAATCTGAGGTCTGCTGACTCCCTCCGCCGTTTAAGCCGGCATCCGGCATAGGCCCGCTTCCTGACCGAACTATGCGGATGATATATTCCTGCACATTGCCATTCTGCGCCTGAACTTTTATTCTGGCTTCTGTAGTTCCTCCGCTTAAGGGTATATTTCCGGTTCCGCTTACCGAAGCGCTGCCGGAAATAGCAGATGCCTGGATATTCACGGTGCTGACAGAAGAATTGACAATCACATCGTAAGTCGTAATATCCTTTGAAAATACCGGCGTCATAGAAAATCCGCTGACTCCCAAGGAGGAAAGCTTATTGTTGGGACTCCCATCCCCGGCAGGCCTTGCACAGGCCTGTTCCGGCATATTGTTATAAACCGGAATCTTAAATTCCAGAGCAGTCTGCTTTACTGCGTCCGTGTACGCCTCCGCCATTTTCGCTCCTTCAGAGGCCGCCCCCTGTACATTGGTCATATATTGATGCTTGTACATGTTGCTTCCCTGTACATTAAACTTTTTCAAGTAAAAAGTGTCCTGGCCGGCTTTTACATAGTTATCACCGTAATTTACCGATCCGCCGATAATGGATTTCTCTACGGAATTCCAGGGGCGATTGTAAGAACCGGATTGAGCGGCATAGGAAAGTCCCTTAGCCACCTTACTCATGGAACTGGTCTCGTAGGCCTCCACGTTAAAGAAATTGTAAATCCCCTCATAACCGGACACACGGCCGGAAATCATCGGGCTGGTTCCTGCATTTCCCTGCTCCTGAATAATCATGGCAGCCAATACATAGGGGTTTACCCCTGACTGAACGCCCGCATCCATAATGATATCCACATAAGAGCGGGAGCCGGAAGACGGTGTGCTGCCGGAAGAGGAGTCTTCCAGCCCCTGGCTTCCTCCATTACTCGTTTCTCCGCTTCCCGGTCCTTCCAGGGCAATCCCCGGTCCAATTTCACCCAGAAGAAACGTCCGGTTTGGAGAAACAGATGCCTGCGGTCCAACCAGGGAAACATCCGGATTACTATTTCCCCCGCCCCCCGGAGCTTCAAAGCTGACATCCGGATTCTGTCCGGAGCCTCCGCCTTTAGATGTCTCCGGAGCCACGGTAACATTTCCTCCTCCCGGGCCTTTTTCACTGGTTTGGCCGGAATTTCCGGCGGAGCTTCCGGAAGACAGAGAAGTCCCCGGGCCAAATTCCTGAGATCCGTTGCTGCCGGATCCTCCCGGGGTTACGGCTCCTCCTGTACTTCCTCCCGCAGAAACCGTTCCGCTGGCCGTACTCTCTAAAAAGGTTCCCTTTACCATACTCTCCAGGCCGGCTGCGGTATGGGCGCTGGCATTATAACTCTGCAGCAAAAATTGGAAAATATACTTTTCATTTAAAAAATTTCTGGGATCCATATAATACCGGATAATATCCGGGGAAGCCTGAACCCAGGATGCGCCGTCAAAGCCGTTCCAGGTGCTGGTATCCCAGTTATAAGCCCCGGCTTCCGTAGATTTCCAGGAAGATATGCTGCTGCTCGCCACCAGATTCCGGGTGATAACACTCTCATTTTCAATTGCAGAGTTCCAGTCTATCCCGGTATGCTGAGCTATGAATACCCAATTGGGATACTGGGCATGAAGCTCTCTAAGCCCCTGCCGATAAGATTCAGGAAAACCCTGAGCATTTAAATATGCCTCAAAATCTGAATCCGCTGTATATGTAACCGGAAATTTTATATACTGACTGGATGCATAGCCGGTTTGTGCGGCGCCGCCGCTTCCTACAAACCGCACCTGATACCACAAAATGCCGTCGCTTGCTGTCTTTTCTCCGATAACCGTTACCGCAGTTCCATAAGGAAGCCTGGCTACCGCACTGTATCCGGTTCCTGCATTGCTTCGTATGTTCAGGGAAGTAGCCTTGACGGTGGCGCTTCGCTCCGTATAAGCATATACTTCCGCCGCCGGATTCAGAGAGATACCCGGTAAAAAGGCCGATTGAAGCGGCTGAAAAGCCAGCAAAAGCCCCAGCGCCAGCGCCAGCCCCCTTTTTATGGCGGTTCCCCTTTTCTTTCTGTTTGTTTTCATGTTTATCTCCTATGCTGCGGCAGAAAAATCCTTATTCAAGCCTGCCGCTAAACTGATATATACGAATATATGACAAAAAATTGCAGGAAAACTGTGCAACAAGCTTATTATAATGAAAAAGGGCTTCCTGTGTCAACCAGTTCGGGAAAAAGTTCACACAATTTACGTATTTTGTAATGAAGTTGTAAGGAAAGGGGAAAAGAAAAATTGAGAATTCCAGACATACTTTAAGGGGATGGCGCAAAGTGAAACCATCGGCTAGCAGAAAGCCGCTTTATTTCACTTTTGCCGCATCCCCTTACAGATGACTTTATTTTATTCCTGCAGACAGCCGCCAAGCGGACATGCCGGCTGTCCATTTAACTAAAACTTAAACAGGATAGGCCTTATTTACCTTATCCGCCACAGCCGGATCCACCTTGGTCTGCTGCGCCTCTCTATACTGGAAGAACTCCTTGGCTACTGCCGGGAACAGGGCGTAGGACAACACATCCTCGTCCTGCTGCTTCCACTGAGCGCACTCTTTCTCAAACTGGGGAAGCTGAGGAGCGATTAAGTCTGCAGGCCTGCAGGTAATGGGAGTCTCATCGCCGATGATCTTTTTCTGAACTTCAGCGTTAAAAGGCTTTACCGTCTGGCCAAACTCACCCAGCATAATCTTTTTAGACTCTTTGGGCACCATTTTGTAACGCTCTCCCGCAAGTACATTCATAACTGCCTGAGTACCTACGATCTGGGAAGACGGGGTAACCAGCGGCGGCTCGCCGAAGTCTTTTCTTACTCTGGGGATTTCCTCCAGAACCTCCTGGTACTTGTCCTCCTTGCCGGCATCCTTCAGCTGGCTTACCAAGTTGGAAAGCATACCGCCGGGCACCTGATACTGTAAAGTCTTGATATTTACGCCGAGAACCTTGGGATTTAACAAGCCGCTCTTTAAAGCAGCTTCCCGGATAGGTGCAAAGTGAGCGGCAATTTCTGCCAGTAAGCTTAAATCGTACCCGGTATCATAGGGAGTTCCCCGGAAGGTCTCCGCCATAACCTCGGTAGCCGGCTGGCTGGTTCCCAAGGCTAAAGGAGACATTGCACAGTCAATAATATCGCAGCCTGCTTCAACAGCCTTCATGTAGGTCATGGAAGCAACGCCGGAAGTATAATGGGTATGCAGGTCGATGGGAAGACTGGTGCCCTCCTTTAATGCGTGTACCAATTCGTCTGCCTTATAAGGGGTAAGAAGTCCCGCCATATCCTTAATACATAAGGAGTCGGCACCCATATCCTCGATCCTCTTTGCAATATCCTTCCAGTAATCCAGAGTATAGGCATCGCCTAATGTATAGCAAAGAGCAATTTGGGCGTGGCCCTTTTCCTTATTGGTTGCCTTTACTGCGGTTTCCAGATTGCGGATATCGTTTAAGCAGTCAAAAATACGGATGATATCGATACCGTTTGCAATAGACTTCTGCACAAAATACTCTACCACATCATCTGCATAATGGTTATACCCCAGAATGTTCTGACCCCGGAACAGCATCTGCAGCTTGGTGTTTTTAAAGCCGTCTCTCAGCTTTCTAAGTCTGTCCCACGGATCTTCCTTTAAGAATCGGAGACAGGAATCAAAGGTAGCTCCGCCCCAGCACTCAACTGCATGGTATCCTACCTTATCCATCTTTTCGATAATAGGCAGCATCTGCTCTGTTGTCATACGTGTCGCAAGCAAAGACTGGTGGGCATCCCGAAGGACCGTCTCCACAATCTTTACCGGCCTTTTATTTACCTCTGCCATTTTCATTTCCTCCTTGAATTATTTAACCCCGAAAATTGCCATAAACGTACCGGCAGCTACTGCCGTGCCGATAACGCCTGCTACGTTGGGTCCCATGGCGTGCATCAGCAGGAAGTTTGTGGGATCCGCCTCAGCGCCTACCTTCTGGGATACCCGTGCTGCCATGGGAACTGCAGATACGCCTGCAGAACCGATAAGCGGATTCACCTTGCCTCCGGTTGCCTTGCACATAATTTTACCAAAAACAATACCCATTGCGGTACCTAAGGCAAATGCAACTAAGCCCAATATTACGATCTTAATAGTGGTAACCTTTAAAAACGCCTCCGCGCTGGTGGTAGCGCCTACGGAAGTACCTAAAACGATAACCACGATATACATGAGAGCGTTGGAAGCAGTTTCCGCCAGCTGGCCCACTACGCCGGACTCTCTAAACAGGTTTCCTAACATCAGCATGCCCACTAAAGGAGCTGTGGTAGGAAGAATCATGCAGACTACTACGGTTACGATAATGGGGAACAGGATCTTCTCCAGCTTGGAAACCGGACGAAGCTGCTCCATCTTGATCTTTCGCTCTTCTTCAGTAGTTAAAAGCTTCATAATAGGCGGCTGGATAATGGGAACCAGCGCCATATAGGAGTAAGCGGCAACTGCAATGGGACCTAAATACTCCGTCTGTCCCAGCTTGCCGGCCAGGAAGATGGATGTAGGGCCGTCTGCTCCGCCGATAATGGAGATGGCAGCGGCTGCCTTGTCGTTAAAGCCCATAAAAATTGCCATAAAGTATGCGCCGTAAATACCGAACTGTGCGGCAGCGCCAAGCAAAAAGCTTTTGGGGTTGGCAATCAGGGGACCGAAATCGGTCATAGCGCCTACACCCATAAAAATCAGAGACGGCAGGATGCTCCACTCATCTAACAGATAGAAGTAATGAAGAAGGCCTCCGATCCCGTTTGAAGAATCTTCAATCGTCAGCATGATGTCCGGATAAATGTTAACCAGAAGCATACCAAAGGAAATCGGTACTAAAAGGAGGGGCTCAAATCCTTTCTTAATGGCTAAGTAAAGGAAAATAAAGGCTACGCCAATCATGACGAAGTTGCCCCAGGTCAGGTTCACAAATGCGGTCTGCTGAAGAAGATTACCCAAGGTTGTTGTAATGTAATCCATGTTAATCCCTCCATGTAGGATGCAACGTTACTGCACCAATTAATTTAAGGTAGCAATGGTAGCTCCGGTTTCTACGGTCTCGCCGGCTGCTACATTAACACTTGCTATAGTGCCATCCTGAGGAGCTACAATGTCGTTTTCCATCTTCATGGCTTCCAGAACTGCCAGAACGTCGCCTTTCTTAACAGCCTGTCCAACTGATGCCTTTACGGCCAAAATCTTGCCGCGCATTGGAGCGCTTACGGTTACGCTGCCTGCTGCCCCTGCTGCTGCCTTAGGCGCTGCTTTGGGTGCTGCCGGAGCCGCTTTAGGAGCCGCTTTGGGCGCCGCTGCCGGTACTGCACCGGTTCCTTCTTCTACGGTAACTTCATAAACATTGCCATTTACAGTAATTGTATAATTTTTCATGATAGAAATCCTCCTATATTTATGCTCTTTTCCATTTAGAAGCCGGCGCACGCTTAATAGAGCGGACTACCAGGCCGTCAGCAGGCGTATTTTCAGAAGCAGCAATAGCTGCGGTAATAACGGCTACTAATTCTAAATCGTCTGTCAGTTCTTCCTCTTCCACTGCAGGCGCCGCCGGAATGGCAGCCGCCGGAGCAGGCGCCGGGGCGCTTTCTGCTTTCTGCTTTTCCTCCCACTCATGAATATACCGGAAGAGGCCAATAAGAAAGCTGATAAATATCAGCACCACAAAAACCGTACCCATCCCCATAAGGGTGTTTAAACCGGCCTTCGTTAATCTCTCGCCTGTGGAATAAGCCGGATTAAAGGATATGGCGGTATACCTGGTCTTATCTTCATCAATGGCAATATAACTGTCCATCTTTCTCTTTTCGAAGGTTGCCTGTACGTTGGCTCCGAATCCGTCCTCGGCTAAAACCGCCTCGACAGAATCAATGGAAACCAGGGCGCCCAAGTCCTCCTTAATGCCTATCCAGGAAGTAATACCGGCTGCCAATACGGTATCTTTGCTCTTTTCCGCCGCCTCTAAGGTAGTCTCAAGATCCTCCTGGGTCATCATGTCAAAGGTACGCAAAGTGCTTTCCGCCATCTGGGCCACATAAGTTTTATCCTGCTCGCTTATGATTTCCTCTTCTGCCTGAGAACCTGTACAGGCGGTAAGAGCAAACATGGCCATGGTCAGGCAAAGCACTGCAAATGCCCGTCTCATATATTGTTTCATATATCTGTCACCTCATTATTAAACCGTGCCATGCTTTTTACCCGGACGGTCCTCTCTCTTTGTGAACAACATCTCAAATGCCGCAATCACACGCTTTCTGGTATCGCCGGCCTCAATGATATCGTCAACATAGCCTCTCTTTGCTGCTGCCAGGGCGCTGGACTGGAGCTTTTGATACTCTGCCGCCTTCCCGGCAATCAGAGCCGCCCCGTTGTCGGAGGAAGCAATCTCGTCTGCATACATAATTTTTGCCGCTGCAGATGCATCCATCATACCGATGGAAGCGTCCGGCCATGCATAAACCATGTCTGCTCCGATGGACTTACTGTTCATGGTCAGGTATGCGCTGCCATACGCCTGTCCCGCAATAACGGTTACCTTGGGAACAGTAGCGTTTGCAAATGCGTAGGTTAAACGGCCGGCCGCCTTTGCAATCTTTCTCTCGGAATGTTTGTCTGCCTTGTAACCGGTGGTGTTGACCATAACCAGTACCGGAATCTCAAAGGCATCGCAGAAAGCAACAAAATCCGCCGCCTTGTCGCAGCCTTTTGCAGTAAGCTTAGCTTCGTACTCTCCGGTCTTTTCCCCCTCAGTGTTGTAGCTCTCGGTGCGGTTTGCCACGCAGCCTACCGTAACGCCGTTTAAACGGATAAACCCGGTGACCATCTCAGACGCATATGCTTTCTTTATTTCCATAAAGAAGTGGTCATCAGAGATAAAGGACAGGGCCATGGCGGTATCGCCTACGCAGTTTTCCAGATCCGGGCATACCCGGTTTAGATCGTCTGTACACTCGTCATAGGACATATCATCCTCATTGTTAGCCGGAAGGATGGCAACCAAAGTGCGGATTTCTCTTAAAATGGAGTCCTCATCGCCGGTAAAATCAATAAGGCCGGTATCTTCGCTCTGGAACTTAGCAGCCGCAGTATCGCATTTTGCCGCATCGTTGCCGTCTAATGCATTGGGGGAGTTTACAAATACCTTTGCCCCCTTTTCCTCCATAAAGGTAAAGTCAGCCATTCCCAAGGATACGGCCATGCCGCCTCCGCAGGTGCCGAATACCGCCTGAATCTGGGGGATCACACCAGAAGCCATAGTCTGGCTCAAATAAAGCCTGCCAAATGCATCTAACGCATCCGTTGCCTCCTGAAGGCGTAAACCTGCACAGTCGATAAGGCCCACAACAGGCGCTCCCATCTTCATTGCAAAGGCATAGATATTCGAAATCTTCCTGGCATGCATTTCACCCATGGAGCCGCCCATAACGGAAGCGTCCTGGCTGTACACATACACAAGATTGCCGTCGATAGTACCGTAGCCGGTAACTACGCCGTCGGCGGGTGTTTCCTTGGCAGTCATGTTGAAATCCGTATTTCTGGCAGTTACATATGCGCCGATTTCAACAAAACTGTTTTCATCAAGTAAGCGGGTGATTCTGTTACTTGCTGAAGTTTGTGCTGAATTACTCATTTTGCAGTCCTCCATTTTAAAAATATTTTCATGGATCTGTCAGTTTGTTATTTAACAAACACAAATCCACTAAACCAAAATCTCTGCCGATTTTAATTTTATATCGGATTTCCAAAAATATCAAGCTGTTTTCCCAAAAAATAAGCAGGATAACAGAAATCTTTACAAATTCTTTCTGCTATTCTGCTCATTTTATAACGTTCTCATGCTTTTCTCCCCCCGGATTTCTCACCGTATCTCACAAAATATAATCTGCAAAAACCCGGCCCAGGCACCAGAAAAAGCTGATTTTTTTTACAGTTTTAGAGGCTGACACCGGATCTTTCCGGATAATCTCCCCTTCTAGAGTATAGAGGATCTCCCCTACTACCGTACCCTTTTCAACAGGAGCCGGAAGGGATTGGGCAATCTTTAAGGTCACCTCCACCTTTTCATCCTTTCTTAAAAGTACAGGGAAGGTTTCCTCTCCCTCTGATGCCAAAATCACGAAAGCCTCTTCTGACAGCTCTCCGGTTTCCGGTATTCCGTTTTCAACAGGCAGGCGGGGCAAATCCGGTTTTTGAAAAACGTCCCGGTAAACATAATTATCCTTCCCATAGTCCAGAAGCTTTTTGGCATCAGCCCATTTCCAGGTTTTATCCGGAGGCCAGCCGCAGCCTAAAAGAGCAATGGCGAACACCCGATCCTCGTCCTCTGATGCCGCCACATAAGAATACCCCGCTCCTCCGGTAAAGCCGGTCTTTCCCGACAAAAGGCTTTTATCCATATCTAAAAAAGAGTTGTGGTTAACACAGGAAATATTCCTCTTTCTGTCTGTATCCGTAAAGCTGTAGTTTCTGGTTCGGGTGATCTCTAAAAATTCTTTTTTCTTGGGGGATTCCAGAACGCAGTACGCCATAATCCTTGCCAAATCCCGGGCAGTAGTAGAATGAAGCAAAATCTCTCCATTTTCTCCGGTTTCCTGGGCATCCAGGCCGTTTGGGGTGATAAAATGAGTATTTTCACATCCCAAGCTCCTGGCCTTTTCATTCATCATCTTTGCGAATCCTTCTGTAGTGGCGCCGATATGCTCGGCAATGGCTACTGCAGAATCGTTATAAGATTCCAGCATCAGAGCATAAAGAAGATCTTTTAAATAATAGCTCTCTCCTTTTTTCATTCCCATACGTACCTGGGGCTGGGCAGAAGCAGCTCCGGAAACCGCTACTTGATCCTCCGGATTTCCCTTTTCCAATGCCAGAATACACGTCATGATTTTGGTAGTGCTGGCCATAGGACGCTGCACATTTTCATTTTTTCCGTACAAAACTCTCCCGGTTTTTCCGTCCATAAGAACAGCAGACTGAGAGTGAAGGCTTAATGACGTCTCTTCCTCCGCCGCAGCCGGAGCAGCGCCTGTATCCGGCAGGGATTCTTTTTGTAATTTTTTTTCTTCCCCGGAATTCTTTTTTCCTTGGTTTCTCTCCGTTTCCAGGGTAATCCTGCTTACCTGGACAAGCTGCTCCCCCGGTCTCCCCTCTGCAATTCCCAGCAGAAGGATAACGGCAGCCATCCATGCCGTCCACTCCCATCCATGCTTTTTGTACCTCATTTTATCCGCCCGGCCAATTTCTTTATTGCATTTTATTCTTTTTTTCCTTTTTTATTCCTTTTGCCTCTTTACAAAGAACGTATGTTCTGATATGCTAAGAATATCCTAACGAACAAAGCGGAAATACCGTCAGGAGGTTTATTTCTTTATGGATAGAGAGCGCTTGATTTTTCATATCGATGTGAACTCGGCTTTTTTAAGCTGGGAGTCTGTCTACAGGCTTAAAAAGGATCCGGGTGCGCTGGATCTGCGGACCATTCCCTCTGCCGTGGGAGGCGACGCCAAATCCCGCCACGGGGTGGTTCTTGCCAAATCTACCCCGGCCAAACGCTACGGTGTCATGACAGGAGAACCTTTGGTTTCTGCTTATAAAAAGTGTCCGGATCTGATAGTGGTCCCCTCCCGCTTTGATCTGTATGTCCAGTGTTCCCGGGCCATGATGGATCTTTTATCCCAGTACACTCCGGACAGTGAAAAGTTCAGTATCGACGAGACCTTTCTGGATATGACAGAGACCATCCATCTCTTTGGAACTCCTATGGACACAGCAAATCAAATCCGGCGGCGGATCCGGGAGGAGCTGGGCTTTACAGTCAATATCGGTATTGCCCCCAACAAGCTGCTGGCTAAGATGGCCTCAGATTTTGAAAAGCCGGACAAATGCCATACTCTGTATTTTCATGAGCTTTCCAGCAAGTTTTGGCCTCTTCCGGTAAGGGAATTGTTTTTTGTGGGAGGAGCCGCTCAAAAACGGCTTACTGCTATCGGCATCCATACCATTGGCCAGCTGGCCGCCTGTGATCCTAAGTTGTTAAAGCCTCATCTGGGAGATAAATATTCTGATCTCATCCACCAGTATGCCAACGGCATCGACGATTCTCCGGTGGGGGAGCGGGAACCCATCAATAAGGGTTACGGCAACAGCCTGACCCTGTCTCAAGATGTAGCGGATTTGGAAACCGCCAACCAGGTTCTTTTGTCCCTGTGCGAGACAGTGGGAGCCCGGCTCCGTGCTGATGGCGTGCTGTGCAACTGCGTCTGTGTCGAGTTGAAAACCTGGGATTTTAAGGTTCAGTCTCACCAGGTCCCCCTGCTTTCCTCCACAGATTCCACCTCTCAAATATATGAGAGGGCCTGTCAGGCACTCAAAGACTTTTGGGATCTGACCCCTGTCCGTCTCATCGGGGTTCGGGTCACCAAGATTGCCGGCAATGGAGTCAGCCAGCTAAGCTTTTTTGACACAGATAGTAGTAAAAAGCAACGGGAATTGGAAAAAACCGTAGACCAAATCCGGAGCCGCTTCGGCGTAGACAGTATTAAGCGGGCCAGCTTTTTAAGCAGCAATGCCCCAGCGGATCACGCTGCCGGCAAGAAAAAACATTTAACCCCGTAAATTTCTTTATTCCGAAACCCATCTCAGTCCTCTGGGATAGTGATTTTTTAAAACATTCCCTGCTGCCTTGGCCCATCCAAGAGACAAACCATCCACGGCAATCAGAACCCAGCCTTGGTATTGTCCCTCGTCCGGACAGGCGGATCCGGGATTTAAAGACATTCCTTTTATATAATCCACTGCTTCCTTATATTCCCCTGCATTTTGGAGTGTCAAGTTCCGGCACTGCTTTACATCCAAAGGTTTAAGAAAAAGCGCCAGGCCATGAGAAGGCTCGAATCGCTTCTTTTTAAATGTCCCCATATGAAGCCCGGGCCTTAGCAGCCGGAGCCCGTCTACTCCCTTTTTTCCAAAAAGTCCCTTTGCTTCCTCTGGCAGAAGATACAGCTGACCGCCAAACAGCAGGTAATCTCCCTTGGATCTGCCCAACAGTTCTTTCGCCTTATCTTCTTTTAAAGTATCGTTTATAAATGCCTCAAAATTTTTCCATTCCTCTCTATCTATCGGCAGGCGGCCGTCCGGCCTGGCCGCCAAGGTTTTGATCTCTCCGTTTTCCTTCTTTAGCACCGCCATATAGTGCCCTTCTCCTTTGGCCTTATGAGGCCAAATACGGATAGTGGCCTGCAGATTTTTTTCTCTGGCATATTCCGGGCGGCTGCTCCACTGAGGCTGTCCCGGAGAAAATCCCGGCCACAGCTTTCCCGGCGCCTCCACCTGAAATTCCGGATGGCGATCTAAAAATGCCAAAATAGTTTCTTCGTTTTCCTCCGGGGAAAAGGTGCAGGTGGAGTAAACCAGCCTTCCTCCCGGTTTCAGCATGGATGCTCCGTTGTCCAGGATCCGAGCCTGTCTCTTCGCACACTCCTTTACATGTTCCCCGCTCCACTGAAGCCTGGCCTCCTCATCTTTACGGAACATTCCTTCTCCGGAACACGGAGCATCGATTACTATTTTGTCAAATACCGGCCCAAACCGCTTTGCCAGTTTTTCCGAATCCTCGCTGGTTACAATAGCTTCCGGGATTCCCATCCGTTCCACATTCTGAGACAGGATTTTGGCTCTGGAAGGATGGATCTCATTGCACACCAAAATCCCTGTTCCCAGCAGATCCCCGGCAATCTGAGTCGCCTTCCCTCCCGGAGCCGCACACAGATCCAAAACCCAATCTCCCGGTTTTACCTCCAAAAGCTGCGCCACTGCCATGGCGCTTGGCTCCTGAATATAGTACATGCCTGCCTCATGGTAAAGATGTTTTCCCGGCCTGCTTTTATCATAATAGTACCCCTCTCTGGCCCAGGGGATCTTCTCTAATGAAAACTGCTTTTCTGCAAGTCCTAAAAGATTCTCTCCTTTAAGAGGATTAAAACGCAGCCCTTGGGCCTTTTCCTCCTGATAGCTTGATATAAACGCTTCAAATTCCTCTGTTTCCAGCAGTTTTCTCATCCTGTCCGTAAAATCCTGGGGCAAATGATTCATCCTAACCTATCCTCCTATCCCGGCTGCTCCAAAAAGCCTATGATGGCCGGCAAAATGGGGCACCGGCGTACTTTTTCGGATTCTCTATAATCGAAAAGGAGCCGTGCAAAATGAAGTCTCATTTTACAACAGCTCCTGACGTCAAACTTCAGTTATGCCATTACAGCATAATCTTAAATTCCGGACTTTCTTCGCCGTTTACTACATAGTAAGCTGCATGCTCTTCTGCAACTATATACAGCTCAATGGTCTTAATTTCAGTGTCTTTGTGCGCTTTGGCATAATCCTCCTGTGCCTGAGATAATACGTCCTTTGCAACGATCTCTTTACCGGCAAACTGAAATACCACTGTTGCCTTGGGATCTTTCTTTGCCGCGGGCTTCTTTGCTGTCGGAACCTTTGCTTCCTTCTCAGGAGCTGGCGCCTTTACTTCTTTCTCAGCAACCGGTACGCTCTTTACTGCCTCAGCCTTTTCCTCCACACGCTTTGCTTCTTCTTTTACCGCTTTCGCTGCTACAGCCCTGGTAGTCTTTTTGGGTGCTGCCATAACACTTATCCTCCTCATAACTCTACTAACATTTGTATTATTCTTTCCTTACAAGTATTCCTTTTGCTGTCGTTATTACTGGATTATAAGTCTATGTCTCCCATTTGTCAACGTTTTCACCGTTTGTAGTGCTTTTTGTTATGGAAAAAAACCGCCTTTTGGGCGAAAATCTTCCTGTCCGCGCAGACAGACAGAAAACGCCTGACCAGAATCCTATGTGAAATTTAACAGGAATTTTGATATACAGGCAATCGTAATGTACAAAATTCCTGTCAGATTCCGCAATATCTCAACCGTTTTCTAGAAATCTTCCTCAATTCGAAGCAGCTGGTTGTATTTTGACACTCTGTCGGAGCGGCAGGGGGCTCCGGTTTTGATCTGTCCTCCGTTTACCGCAACTGCAATATCTGCAATAATGGGATCTTCCGTTTCTCCGGAACGGTGGGAAATCACAGTGGTGTATCCGGCTTCCTGAGCCATCCGAATGGCTTCCAAACTTTCGGTTAAGGTTCCAATCTGGTTGACCTTTACCAAAATAGAATTGGCGATTCCCATATCAATTCCCTTTTTGAGGCGCTTTGTGTTGGTGACAAACAGATCGTCTCCTACCAGCTGAATGGAGGATCCTAAAGCGGCAGTCAGCATTCTCCATCCCTCCCAGTCTTCTTCCTGAAGCCCGTCCTCAATGGAAAAAATCGGATATTTTGCAACCAGTTCTTTGTAATACTGAACCATCTCCGTGGAGGAACGGCGTACCTGAGAACCTTTCATCTTGCTTTCTCCGGGGAACAGATAGTATCCGCTCTCTTCATCATACAGTTCAGATGAGGCCGCATCAATGGCGATCCGGATGTCTTCTCCCGGGCAATAGCCCGCCAGCGTAATGGCTTCCACCAGGTAGGAAAGCACCTGATCCGCATCCTGTAAATCCGGAGCAAATCCCCCTTCATCTCCTACTCCTGTAGAATAACCTCTGCCGGATAAAAGCTTCTTTAACGTATGGTAAACCTCCGCACAGATACGAAGGCCTTCCGAAAAACTTTTGGCTTTCCAGGGCGCAATCATAAATTCCTGGAGATCAACGGTATTATCCGCATGCTTTCCTCCATTTAAAATATTCATCATAGGCCTGGGAAGCCTGCAGGCATTGACGCCTCCCAAATACCGGTAAAGAGGAATTTCTAAAGCATTGGCGGCAGCCCGGGCTACTGCCATAGACACTCCTAATATGGCATTGGCTCCCAGCTTTTCTTTATTTTCCGTGCCGTCGGCGGCTATGAGAAGCCGATCAATGTTTCTCTGATCCAAAGCATTTTCAAACATTAATGTTTCCGCCAGTACGGTATTTACGTGCTCCACCGCTTTTAGTACGCCTTTCCCCATATACCGGCCTGTTTTGTCTCTCAGTTCTACTGCTTCAAATTTGCCGGTAGAAGCGCCGGACGGAACTGATGCCCGGCCTACAGCTCCACACTCCAGTGTTACTTCTGCCTCTACGGTAGGATTCCCTCTGGAATCCAGAATCTCCCTGGCCCGCACTGAAGTAATTTCATATTTTTCACTCATGGTTATACTGCCTCCTTGCTTAATGTAATAACCAGCTGAACGGTTACGGAATTAGTATGTCCCGTTCTGTGAAAAATATGGGAAAGCCGGTTATTCCAGATTCAGCTTTCTTTTTAACAGATAGTCTGTACCGATTCCGTAAATCACAGCCGGAATTACCTGGGACAGCAGCAGTCCTATTCCCATAATGTGGAGAACCGCATATCCGGAAAAATGTTCCAGGTGAAAAGGATATTGGAACATCATAATAATACCTGCCATTCCGACCACATTGCTGATTCCGATATACCATACTACAGACATGGCAACCCTGTGGCTGCGCGCAAGCTGTCCCAGACTCATCGATAAATATGCCTGGTAGACATTGGCAAAAAATGCGGCAATCCCGGCCAGCGCAAGCTCCCCACAGAAGAACACCCCATGGGTAAGAAGGTTGGTATCATATGCGGCAGCCATTCTGATCACTTCTCTCAATCCCTCCGGAACCTCCGAAATCGCCCTGAAAAACTCCGTTCCTCCCAGGATGCACATGGAAAGGAGCGCAGTGATTACGGAACATACAGTCACAAAAAAGGAAACTAATGCCTTAGAGAATACCAATTCCCAAGTTTTTACCGGAAGGGTCAGCATCAGATAGCCTTCCCTTCCCAAAAGCCCTTTATAAAATCTCTGGATAATCATAATACAGGTAAATACGATGAGCGCCATCATAACGGTAACATAGAGAAATGCCATCAGCCCCCCAAAATAGGTAGTGAGCCAATCCCAAAACCGGTAAGCCGGATGATTGGTATCAAATCCAATATGAACCATAAATCCGTTAAGCACTGACACGGCAATCATGGCAATATAGATCGGAACCATGCTCCGCATCATCGCTATCCATTCATATTTTATTAATTTTCTAAACATCTTCTGCCCTCCTTATCTCCCTGGTCCAGCCTGACTTCTGTCCAGCCCCCATAAGCCCTGACAGCCGGATTCCGGCACCGCGAATATGCTGCGGAACAACTGATCTACAGACATTTCTTCAGACTCCCGTATATGATCCACACTGTCCTGACGTACCAGCTCTCCGTCTTTTAGGAAAATCACCTCATCCAAAACCTTTTCTACATCTGCTATCAGATGGGTGGAAATCAGAACGGAAGCATCCTCCGAATAGTTGGTCAGAATGGTATGAAGAATAAAATCTCTGGCAGCCGGATCGACTCCGCCTATAGGCTCATCCAGCAAATACAGCTTTGCTCTCCGGCTCATAACCAGAACCAGCTGTACTTTTTCTTTATTTCCTTTCGATAAATGCTTCATTCGCTCCTCCAGGCTGATGTTCAAACGGTTCAGCATGTCTATTGCCTTTTCTTTGCTGAAATCCCGGTAAAAATCACAAAACAGCTCTACAATATCTTTTACCCTCATCCAGTTTGCAAAGTACATCCGGTCAGGCAGGTAGGAAACAATAGATTTGCTGTAAACTCCCGGCGCTGCCCCGTCGATCAGGATAGAACCGGCATCCGGCATCAAGAGTCCATTAATCAGCTTGAGCAATGTGGTCTTTCCGGAACCATTAGGACCTAAAAGCCCGATAATTTTTCCTCCTTCTAAATGTATGGTTACATCCTTTAAAGCCTCTTTCCGGCCAAAACGTTTGGTTAATCCGTTGCATACAAGTAATTCCCGAGTCATACGTCCTCCTTCAGTGCCTGTGCCAGCACATTTCCAATCTCTTCTCTGGTGTAGCCAAGCTCCTTCATTCGGGAAAGGAACTGCCGTACCTGCTCCATAGCCCTGTCTCTGCGTAATGTTTCGATCTTTTCCATATCCTGGGTTACACTCCTTCCTGCTGTACGGTTTGTAATAATAAATCCCCTGTTCTCTAAATCCACAAGAGCGCGCTGCATGGTGTTAGGGTTTACCCCTGCATCCGCTGCAAATTCCCGAACTGACGGAAGCCGCTGCCCAGGCTTATAAACACCGGATGCTATCTGTGCAGTAAGCTGTTGGGACAATTGAATCCAAATAGGCCTGTCATCTGCTATCTTCCAGTCCATCTATACCTCCTCAATTTATTGTATTATTGTATTAGTTTCATAATACAATAATACACTTTTATTTCTGCTTTGTCAACAACTATATTGTGTGTCCAAACCGGATTTTATCAGTATGTCCTTTCAAGTTCCCGTTATATTTCCCCGGGGCCGTACTTCCAATCATCGGACAGACACTTCCTGATTCTCTGCGCCCTTTTTGTTAACAGCGAAAAGTAACACACCAATTGTTTTTGGGTTAGAGCCTTGATCTGGCAGTCAAATGGGGCTGTGAAAAAATAGACGTCGAAAAACGATGGTTTTCACAGCCTCTTCAAATTATAGGGAAATTCCGGTCAGTGTCATCCAAATGCTTCGAAATCTCGGTGAGCAGGTATTCAAAATAATCATATGGTTTCAGATTGTTGGCTTTCGCTGTTTCTGCAATACTGTATATAACTTGCCCTCTATGCTTTGGTACTTGTTTCAGAAAAATGTACCTCAACTAAATAGGTTGTCTTATCAATCTTCTTTTGCAAACAGGGCGTTGGTCTGAATGTTGTCGCTCATGTTCCTCCTTTTGGGCGCAAAAAAAGACGCATGGTTTACAATTTACCGTTCCATGCGCCTTTACGCTGTTATTTTGATATTAAATTGTTTCTGTTACCGCTTTCTTTGTCTGCTCATTATATACCTTACAGAAAATAATATACTGTCCGATAATGTTGTTCTCGTCCTCTTGATAAAGCACTTTGACCTCTGCGTCTACTGCTGTCTTTTCGCCGTCAAAAAAATCTTTTGAAAGTGATATGGTATCGGGTGGGTTCTTCGGCTTTTCACCCGTAATATCACATACAATGTTTGTATAAGATACATCAGCGCACGTATTATAATCTTCAAAAGTTGCTAAAACAGTGGCATCATTATGTTGAAGCTTCTTTGTTTATTTTTTATCTGGCACAACAGGTTAATTTAATCGGCAAGCATGGACTTAACGATTTTTATGTCTTCTTCTGAAACCGCCGCATCAAGAAGATACTTTTCCGCGTCTCCCCATTTTCTCTCTAAATAGTCGATGGCCATTTCCATTTGAAAACGTTCTGAAGAAAAAACACAATCCGGCACATCTATGCCATATTTCTCTTTTATCATTACTTTTTGTTTTTCAAAAACTGTATGCATATTGCTTTCTGTAACTTCATAATCGACTAAAATGGTTTCTCTGTCAACTCCAGCAAGATTCAGAAGAAGCATTGCAGCCACACCGGTTCTGTCTTTACCAGCAGTGCAGTTAAAAAGATTAGTAGTATTTTTATGTTGTGCAAAAATATGGAACATTTTACCAAAATTTATTTGAGAATTGTTTAATAAATCAATATAAACCGTTCCCATATTATCCGGCATTTTACCATTAAACCCCTGTGAAGTTGTTTGATCCAACATCGGAAGTAAATAATAGTCAATTTCCGATATGGATCTTAGGGGATTTGGCATGGAATTTACTTCTACTAAACTTCTTAAATCAACAACACATCGAACTCCATAATCCAATAAGACTTTTTTGCTGTAATCCGTTATTTGCGCCGGTAGGTCAGAACGAAGGAAAGCACGCATTTTTGTTGTTTTACCATCTTTCGTTTTGTATCCGCCCAAATCTCTCGTATTAAAAGTTGCATCAATTTTAAGCGGCTTTGAAGCCGTAATTTCTGTATCCATATTAATGATTCTCCCCTAAGAGTTGTTTCAATAACCCGACTATATTTTCAGCATTATTATCCCATTCTTTCTGATGGGGCACTAACTTTACCGTTCCTCTTTTAATCCTATCATACCCAAAAATTGGGATTTGGAGCTGATGCCGCTTTCTGCTCCAGCAGCAATGGCCGACATATGCGCCTATGTCAATTTGCTGCATAGAAGATCCGCAATTGTGATATTATCAAAATATTCATTCGTTATATCATAAAACTTCTCCCACATAGAAATAGTCTTACAATCCGCCTTCCTACTGCAAGGTTTTGCGTCACACCCAAGACATGCTACAGGGGCAAGATTACCTTCCGCCAGACGCAATATTTCACCTGCTGTATAGTCTTCTGGCCGCCTGTTTAATCGATATCCACCGCCCTTTCCATGCACACCTCCTACAAGGCCGCTTTTTGATAAAGCGGGCATAATCCTCTCTAAATATTTTAAAGAGATACCCTGCCGTTTGGCAACCTCTTTCATGGGAATATAACCATCGTCCATGTGTTCTGCAAGATCAATCATGACGCGAAGAGCATATCTGCCTCTTGTTGAAATCATTACCGTAAGACACCTCAATTCATTCATTATTCCCTATTTTACTACGAAAGTGGTATGTAATTCAACCATAGCTTTGCGGGAATGCGATCCTTTAACTGAAACATCCTCTCAATGTTCCTTCAAAACCATTCTGCAGGTCTGCAATAATATCGTCGATATGCTCTGTACCAATAGATAAACGAATAGTGTTCGGCTTGATGCCTTGAACTGCCAACTCTTCCTCAGTAAGTTGACTATGAGTGGTAGTTGCCGGATGGATCACCAAACTCTTAACGTCGGCAACATTGGCAAGCAGAGAAAAAATCCGCAAGCTGTCAATAAACTGATAGGCCTCGTTCTGTCCGCCTTTGATGTCAAAGGTAAAGATCGAGCCGCCACCGTTGGGAAAATATTTCTGATACAATAAATGATCAGGATGTTCCGGCAAAGACGGATGGTTGACTCGTTCTACCTGCGAGTGGCCGGCTAGAAATGCAACCACCTTTTTAGTGTTCTCCACGTGGCGCTCTATACGCAGAGACAGGGTCTCTACTCCCTGCAGAAGCAAGAAGGCGGCAAAGGGGGAAATACAAGCGCCCGTATCCCGCAGCAGGATAGCCCGAATGTAGGTAACAAAAGCGGCCGCGCCAGCCGCCTGGGCAAAGGATACCCCGTGATAGCTGGGGTTAGGTGCAGCAATCGCCGGATAATTGCCAGAAGCCGACCAGTCGAACTTTCCGGAGTCTACAATGATGCCGCCCAGCGTTGTGCCATGCCCGCCAAGAAACTTGGTGGCGGAATGAATAACGATATCCGCGCCATGTTCAATAGGCCGAATTAAATAAGGTGTGCCAAAGGTGTTGTCCACCACCAGCGGCAAGCCATAGCGGTGTGCCAGCGCTGCCAAGGCATCTATGTCAGGGATATCGCTATTCGGATTGCCCAGCGTTTCAATATAGATGGCCCGTGTGTCTGGCTGAATCGCACGCTCCGCTTCATTCAGATCATGGATATTAACAAAGCTGGCTGTGATGCCGAAGTTTGGCAATGTATGCGCGAGCAGATTATAGCTGCCGCCATAAATAGTCTTTTGAGCCACGATGTGTCCGCCATTTTGAGCTAACGCTTCAATCGTATAGGTGATGGCGGCCGCGCCAGAAGATAAGGCCAGTGCAGCAACGCCTCCTTCTAAAGCGGCAATGCGTTTTTCTAACACATCCTGAGTGGAGTTAGTAAGACGGCCGTAGATGTTGCCGCCATCTTGAAGGCCAAATCGTGCGGCAGCATGGGCACAATTATGAAATACATACGAAGTTGTAGCATAAATCGGTACAGCCCTCGCATCAGTTACGGTATCCGGGGCTTCCTGACCAACGTGCAATTGAAGTGTTTCAAATTTGTAATTACTCATTTTACCTACCATTTAGATTGGTATAATTATATTTCAACCTGCCTACCATGTCAATAGGTAAAATGGGAATTTTATCCTTACGATAGAAAAAAATCCTATAAATTTTAGATCCGGCCATGTTAAATCACCGTGAATGCCAAACTGTACTCAAGGCGACTGCAGTACTGCCTGTACAAGGAATCGCTGATTGCTCCATCCAGTGCAGGTGGATAAGGTCACCACTCTTTCCGTATTTCGAAAGTCCGCATCAATGGGATAAAGAGATTCTGCAGCCGCCTGATTTACATAGTCTATCAAGGCATCTCTATCCTCAAAATCCAGCATATAGGCATCACTGTCCTCTTTCACCCTTCGGACTGAAAAAATCGGACAGACATAAGAAGAATCCTGCGTAGTTAATGTCAGTGTTTTGTGTTCTGCAAAAAACTCCTGGGATTCATATTCCTTCAACTGCCCGAACATTTTCCCGCCTGCTCCGTTATGTCCATAGATAATCAAGTGCAAGCTATTTTCATCAGAGCTGCAATCCAGAAATAAACTGCCAAGTACATTTTTGCTTCCGTCAGGCAGATGATCAAGGTAAAACTGATTATCGCTTCCAAGCACAACCGGATAATCTACAGACGTACCGGGAATTTGAAGCCAGGCAGCAACATGGGAATATTCCCCGGCCAGCCTGGAAACTCTCCTGGAAAGCTCATTAGGTTTATGCGGGGCTGTCTGATACTCCTGCCCTTGAAAGAGAGCGGACTGAACCAAAGACGCCGCGGACTGGAGAGCGGCCGGAGCAGCGGCGGCAAAAGCTTCATTTCGTTTTCCCGCCTGTTGATAAAATTGATTACCGCAGCGCTGCTCTCCTAAACGAAAAGCCAGCGCCGCAGCAGAAGCCGTAAAAATGCTCAGGGTAACCATATAGAAAAATCTGAACATCTTACCTCTTCTCATTATTTTTCTCCTGCAGAAAATAGCCCAGTGTCATCAGCATCAGCAAAATTCCCGACAAGAGAACTACTGCAATTAGTCCCGGTGTATTATCCCCTGTTTTCGGAGCGGCCGAATCGCCGGCAATGCGGCCGCTTTGATTATTAGAATGAACCGCAGCTTTTGTCTCCTGTATATCTTCAGGCATCCCATTTTCACCGATATGATCAGAAGGGGCCGGAATACTGCAAATAGAAGCAGTTATATCAGGACCGGCAGAAGGAGCCTGATCAGCAGGTTGTCCCATATCGCCCGGGTTCTCAAATATACCGGAACTTCCCGATCCGCCGGAACCCTCTGAGTTCCCAAAGCTTCCGGAACTTCCTGCATCCCCAGAGTTTCCAGAACCCCCTGAACTTCCTGAGTCATCAGAACTTCCGGGATCTCCTAAACCTCCGGAGTTTCCCGGATTATCGGGCTCCTGGGGGCCTTCAGGCGAAGTTTTCGGCGTATTGGATATCGTCATAACCGGCACTGCTTCGTCTGTCTCATAAACGTTGAAATCCTGATTGTAGCCGGAGGGAGCCTCTATTTCCCTCAGCCAGTACTTTTGTCCCTTTATCAGTCCTGGAAAAATAATAGTTCCATCCTGGCCGCTAATGCCTGTTTTAATCAGCGTCTGGCAGGTGTTATCTGCGTATAGCCCAAAAACCGCTCCGGCCAGAGGTTCTGCCTCTCCATCGGTTGTTTTCACAACTGTCAAATCCCATTGCTGTTCCGGTTCCATGACTCCGGTAAGCGGATCATCAGGGGAAAGAAGTATTTGTGTCCCGTCCGGCAGCGTTGCTTTCGGGAGTTCATTCATATCAAGGGGTACTTCTATCATCATCGTTTCACCGCCAGGCTGCCGGATGAAATAGACCCTTCCGCCGCGCAGACCGGAAAACCTGACAGTTCCGTCCGCTGAAACTACCGCCTCTGCATTCGGAATCGGATTGGTTTCTTCATCAGGATTTGATAAAAACAGATTCACCTTCTGTCCTGCCATTGGAATTCCTGATTGGTTAAACAGCAAAAAGATAATATCCGTTGTATTCGCCTCATTGGTCAGTTCAAAACTCAGCTCTGATTTTGCCTCTCCTGCTGTAACTAAAAGGCCTCTTTCCGTTTTCGTTACCCCGGGAGGGAGCCCCTCCCATCCAAGAGCGCTGCCGTATCCGGACAGGCTTCCGGTTTCCACCAGTTCATAAACTGCACCGGGCTTTACCTTAAAAGAAAGCCTTCCCTGGGCATCGGTAACTCCTTGGGCATATGGCAGGCCCTGCATATTGTTTTTAGAGTCCCATTGATAAAGGGTAAACGTCACTCCCTCAAGGGCTTCCTGATTTTGGCTGTCTCTTTTTGTGATAGTGATTCCCGCTTTTCGGGCCGCCACACCGCCTCCGCCTCCTCCGCCTCCGCCTACCACGGCGTTATCGCTTTTGCTGCCGCCCAGCAGAACGGATCCTCCATCGAAGCGGACGCTGTTGCCGTAGCCTCCGGATTCCTTCTGGATAATATCCGCCGTGTAAGTCAAAACATAAGCTCCACGGCTGTCATTTTTAATAGGAAGCTGCACTGTAAAACTATTTGCGGCCGGATCATAGCCGGAAATCTCCAGCTGCTGGCCGGAATCTTTCTTCTTATAAACAGGCTTTTGGTTCCCGGCATCGGCTATTCCGGACACTTCCGCCTCGTAGAACCGCAGCGTGTCCCTATCCAGCTGAAGACGTTTATCAAGAGTATCCTCAAGAGAAGGATTTTCCGGAAGAGAAAGCCCGAAGGGGTTGATTAGCACTTCATACTGAATCCACTCCTTTGAGTTATCTACCATACTGCTTTTAACCAGGCCGTGATTGGTAAAGCTATGCTCTACTTGATGGGAAACCTCCATAAACTCCATGTTATCGGCTTTCCCGGTCATGGAAATAACGTTTGTAACTTTGGCAGCCTCGTTGCTGTTAAATCCGATCTGCTCCGGATCGACTTTTGTAGTAAACGTAATAATTGTTTTTTCATGAACGCTGCCCAAATCAATCAGCATCTCCTGTCCGGATGTCTTTACCTCCGCGTCCGGAATCTCCGGCTTTGCAGCAAAAGAGCCGTCTATATAAGTCAGGCCCGCCGGAAGATTGTCTTTCAAAACCACGTCCGCCATAGGCAGTCCTGCTTCATTTACTTCCACAGTCCACTTCATTGTACCGGAAGCATAGTCATAGACGGGGGCTTTTTTATCCAATACGGCAGTATTTACAACGGATGTACTGTCCGCGCTGGCTTTACGTTTCTCCGTTGACTGCTTTCCGATTACCATATTGTCTGTAGAAATGGTATTCGTAAACGCTTTTTTTACCGTATTGTTAGCAAAAATACAAGGATCGCATACTTTTGTCTCGTATTCAAGGGTAATTGTTTTAGGCCCCATCTCTCCTGCTTTAATAGTAAGAATCTGATCATGATAGCTTAATTCTACCTTGTTTTTTTCTGCTTCCTCCGGTAGTTTTCCATCTACCAGAACAGTAATATTATTTACGCCGCCTGCCAGTTCCAGGCCGGCTGCATGCCCGGCTATATTGCAGCTTTTAAAAGCAGCGCTCAAATCATCGGTAAATATGCCTTCTCTCAGATATGCCTTGTGAGGATTGATAGTAACTGTCCATTTAATCGTGCGGTTCGCCTTGTCATAACCACTGTTGCTCTTTTCCAGTATGGCCGTACCTGATGTACCTGTACCGTTCCCGCTTCCGACAGGAGTTGTGGCTTTTGGGGTTCTATACTCTTCATCCTCATACAAGAATGTAAACCAGGCTGTATTATCTCCCAGGTCCGTACCGCTGTTATACATTTCTTCAGGAACGCTGGTTTGATAAGCAATGGTAACCGGCTGCATATCTGTTATTATAGGGGAAACGCGAAAGGCCCCGTCTGCTCCGACACTTACTTTTTTCTCTTCCCCGTTTACGTTTACTAATTCGCCTGTCAATGTACTTCCGCCGGGAAGCTGATCATGAAGGGTCAGCTGATGATCCTCAGTGAATGTAAAACCGTTTGGCCAAAAGGTAATTGTCCAATCAGTGGTGGAGCCTGTGCCATCTGTATGACGTGTTGTTTTCCCTTCTTTTTTCAACCATGCAGGCTGGGCAATGGTTATGGTTTTTCTGCTGCTAATGTCCAGCTCTTTAAATCCGTCTTCTGTCCCCGCAAACAGCCAGGCCTCATTTGCAACCTTTTGACCGTCTTTGCCGCCAGGCAAAAGCAGTTTATCGTTGAGCTCCGTTTCGTATGTAATCTCCATCTCCTGCGCCGGATTCCCTTTCGTAGCCGCTACCGCATTAAATTTTGTTCCTCCGATAATCAGCACTGTATCCTTTCCGTCCTCTTCCACGATTGCATAGGACTCTGTTCCCTCAGGAACCTGGCTGCGGGAATCATAGGCTAAAACCGAAGAACCATCTATTTCTATGCTTCCGTCTACATATCTGTGTAAATCAGAGTCAATCCTGTCCCTCAGTTCAAAAGGCGTATCCATGGCAACCTGGTCATTTTCCCCGGGATTCTGCCATGGAGTATAATCGATAGTCCAGGTAATCTTTTTATCCTCCAGTTTTCCCCCCTTCTCTATCTTCGCCTTTGCTTCTACCAACTGGTTCTCCGCATAGCCAAACAAAAGCTCATCACCGTTTTCAAATTTCATTGCATAGAGATTGTCTTCTCCCTCCACGGTAGGTTCATCCTCCGGCGGAACTCCTGCTCTCCTGCAGTTTAAATAGAAATACGCATCCGTAAGCCCGTCGTAGTCCGATAAAACGGTACCGGTGCCGTCTTCATTTTCGTCAAATGTAACCCAAGCCCTGCTGCGATCCGAAAAAATCTTTCCAAACTGCTGTTCCCCGCTCATCAACGGGGAGCCATTTTCCATGGATGATAAAATCAAATGAGGAGAGACTTCCAAATAGTATCTGGTTTCCGGCACGATTTCCTGAATCTTGTCTTCCGGTATTTCATATTTATAGTACAAGAAAAACGGTTTGTTTTTCTCCAACAGAGCATTATCCTGGATTAGCTCTCCTGCCGACTGGCCGCTTTCATCCGGGTAGTGCAGAGTAATACTCTCAAATTCCACGATATCCGCAAATCGTTCTCCTTCATCTGCTGCCGAATCCAAAATACCGTAAAGTTTTTCTTTTTCTATTTCCAGGATATCTTCCCCTGCTTCCTTTTCCTCAGACTCTTCTGTCTCTTTCTACGACTGCTTCGAGTTCTGCGTCTGCTTTATTTCCATCTGCTGTGGGAATGGGGAATGAATGTAAACATTTTAAAATCTCCTCTGTATTTTTTATAATCAAAATATTGTTTGTCGTTCTTACTGCAATTGTCGTTTTTACCAAACGCAAAGAAGCCATCCCATTTCGGAAAATAGAAAACAGCCGCCCTTAAAGCTTTTTCGGCAAAGGGGCGGCTGTTCCTTTTATATTATATTTCTTACGGCAATACTTGCTTATACTCCCGAATAAGCGGAGAATCCGCCGTCAATGGGGATTACGGTGCCGGTGATAAAGCCGGCTGCTTCGTTATTTAAAAGGAATAAGGTTGCGCCGTCCAGTTCGCTGACTTCTCCAAAGCGCTCCATAGGAGTTGCAGCTAAGATCTTGGCGGTTCTGGGAGTGGGGCTTCCATCTTCATTAAACAAAAGTCTCTCATTCTGCTTGGTTACAAAGAATCCCGGCGCAATGGCGTTTACGCGGATTCCTACTTTGGAAAAGTGGACAGCCAGCCACTGAGTAAAGTTACTTACTGCCGCTTTAGCGCCGCTGTAAGCCGGAATCTTGGTCAAAGGGGTGTAGGCATTCATGGAGGAAATGTTTAAAATGGCGCATCCCTCCCGGCCAATCATATCTTTTGCAAACACTTGGCTGGGAAGCAGGGTTCCGATAAAGTTTAAGTTAAATACAAACTCCACCCCTTTCTGATCCAGGTCAAAAAAGGATACCGTATCCGCCTCAATATCGCCTATTTCAAAGTATTCTTTCGTAGTGTTCGCCTTGGCATTGTTGCCGCCTGCCCCATTTACCAGAATGTCACAGGGACCAAAATCTTTTAAGATAGCCGCGTGAGCTTCTTCCAGGCTCTCTTTTTCCAGGACATTGCACTTGTAGCCCTTTGCAGTATAGCCGTCAGCGGTAATCACATCCGCCTGTGCCTGCGCTGCTTCCTGGTTTAAATCTAACAGAGCAACCTTTGCCCCTGCCTTTGCCAGGGTATGAGCCAGGGAACCGCAGATAACGCCGCCTGCCCCGGTAATAACCAATACTTTTCCAGTTAAATCTGTGCCAAATACTCCCATATAGTATTTCCTCCTTCTATCGCTTTTATTTGCTCATTTTCTCCAAAGCTTCCCAGATGCCGTTAATATAGGTCGCTCCCAGTGCTCTGTCATAAAGTCCGTAACCTGCCCGTCCCGTTTCTCCCCAAATCATACGGCCGTGGTCAGGACGGATGTAACCTTTAAAGCCATTGTCATGAAGGGCCTTTAAAATTGCAAACATGTCCAAGGTTCCGCAGGAGGAAAGGTGAGCTCTTTCTTCAAATCCTTTGCCATCCTCTAAAACAGCGACATTTCTCGCATGGACAAAGTGAATTCTGCCCATAGCGGCATACTTGGCTGCCATCTTTGCCACATCGTTTTTACCGGAGCATCCTAAAGAACCGGTGCACAGAGTAATTCCATTGTGCGGATCGTCAACCAGCTTCAAGAAACGATCCAGATTCTCCTCACAGGTAATGATTCTGGGAAGGCCAAAAATGCTCCAGCAAGGATCGTCCTCATGAATTGCCATATTAACGTCACATTCCGCGGCAACCGGAATGATTTTCTCTAAAAAATACTTCAGGTTTTCCCACAGGTTTTCTTCTGTCATAGCGTTGTACTGGGCAACCACTTCTTTTAATCCTTCTCTGGTGTAGCTGGAATCCCAGCCCGGAAGGGTTAAATCGCTTTCACTTTCTAAAGGATTTACCTTGTCCACTTGATCCTGATAATAGACCAGAGAAGTAGAGCCGTCCTCCAGCTCATGGTCAAGCTGAGTACGGGTCCAGTCAAATACCGGCATAAAATTGTAGCAGATGCACTTGATGCCTGCCTGAGCAACTCTCCGGATGTTTTCACAGTAATTCTCAATATACTGATCCCTGGCCGGTTTGCCCAGCTTAATATCCTCGTGTACGGGGATAGACTCAATCACCTCAAAATGCAGGCCTGCGTCTTCTGTCAATTTCTTCAATCCGGCAATGCTCTCCCGACTCCAAACCTCTCCTACGGGGACATCATAAACAGCCGTTACAATGGAGTGCATTCCCGGAATCTGACGGATATTTTGAAGCGTTACTTTATCGTCTTCTCCATACCATCTAAATGACAATTTCATTATAAATGTACCTCCTTTTTCATTTCCGTTGCTTGATAATTTAATTATAACAGGATTCCGGCTGATTGCCATGGTCAACCTTGTGAAAAACATTGCAAAACTTGCTCCGGTTTAGTATAATATCCATAGTTTTTTCCTTCTCATCTTTGAAAAAGGAGGCAGTGTGCATGAAAAAGCAAATGCCTATGGAATTTATCACCCGTCAATATATGGATAATCGGGAGTTTGAACTCTTTTTTTACAGCGACCATGATCGTTCCCTAAAAAAAGTGGCTCTCCACACCCACGATTTTTATGAGCTGTATTTCTTCTTGGAAGGGGATGTCACTTACGAGGTTGATGACAAACGCTACACCTTAAATCCCGGAGATTACCTGATGATCCCTCCGGGGCACCCTCACCGTCCAGTGTTCGGTCCCGGACATAACAGCTACCGCCGTTATGTCTTATGGTTCAGCCAGGACTTTTACGCCTGCATCCGCCGTTCCAGTCCGGAAATTACTTACGGCCTGGATTATGCCAGGGATCACCGGGTATACCGTTTTTCCACAGACTTTCTTTTGTGTCAGGAGCTTACCGGCCGGCTGGCCGACTTGCTGGTAGAATACGGCTCTTCCCGGCCTTTTCGGGATACTACAGTGCGGATTATGCTGCTGTCCTTTCTCCTGCAGCTCAATCGAATCCTATATGATAATTTGCACCAAAAGAATGCAATTTATGAGAATGTGCTCTATATTAATATCTGCGACTACATTAACCAGCATCTGGACGAGGACTTAAGCCTGGATAAACTCGCTGCCTTCTTTTTTGTCAGCAAGTACCATATTTCCCATATTTTTAAAGACAACATGGGAATCTCCCTCCATCAGTACATTTTAAAAAAGCGGCTTCACGCCTGCAAAAATGCAATTCTTTCCGGACAGCCGGTAAACCAGGTATATACCCAATGGGGCTTCTCTGACTACAGCAGTTTTTACCGGGCCTTTAAAAAGGAGTACGGCGTTTCTCCAAAGGAATATAAAAAATGCTCTCAATGGTTAGGATCGGAAAAGCTGCGGGAAAATCATATTTCTGATTCCCCGCAGCTTTTCCAATAAGCCGCCGCATCGGCCTTATCCTGCCCGATTTGTGCTTTCAGCTCTTCCAAACCGGCAAATTTTTTCTCCGGCCGAAGCTGCTTTAACAGACATACTTCAATGTACTGCCCGTAGAGATCTCCGTGATAGTTAAGAAGAAAGGTTTCAACGCCTACCGGGTTCTCTCCTTCTATCGTAGGCTTTCTGCCAATATTCGTAACACCGCTGTAAGTTTTCTTTCCTGCAGTAACACTGGAGACATAGACTCCAAAGGCAGGCAGATATTTTTCCGGCGGAGGAATTAAATTGGCGGTAGGAAAACCCAGCTTGCTGTCTCCCATGCCCTTGCCGTGTACTACAGTACCATGAATGGCATAGGGCTGTCCCAGCAGCTCATTTGCCTTTTCTATTTGGCCGTTATCCAGCATCTCCTTTACGTAAGTACTACTGATATCCCGATGGCAATCCTGTTCCTTCTCGATAATCTCCGCAGTAAATCCGTATTTGGGGGCCAGCTCCTTTAACAGCTCTGCATTTCCGGCCCGCTTGTAGCCAAAGCCGCAGTCTGTACCGGCCACAATAGCCCTGCCGTTCATTCGTCCCAAAAGAATTATCCGGACAAATTCTTCCGGATCCATATGGGCGGATTCACGATCAAAAGGATATTCTACCAGATAGTCAATGCCGGTTTTGGCAAGATTTGCCCGGCGTTCCTCGTTAGTCGTAATGACCTTTAACGGCTTTCCTCCCACCACGGCCCCCGGCGCGGTGGCAAAGGTAAAAACTGCGGTCTTATATCCGTACTGCTCTGCCATGCGCCTCATGGAAGCCATAAGCTTCTGATGGCCTCTGTGACGGCCGTCAAATTTTCCGATGGTTACTACAGTAGGGTCCGGAATATAAAATTCTTTTTTTCCTGTAATGTATTCCATGCAGGTTTCCTGCTCCTTTCGGCCTTTTTCTCCGTTCAGGGCCCCGGATTTAAAAACATTTTCCAAGGCTTAAAAAAGCGCCTCTCCGCTTCATACCGGTAAATCCCCATAAAGGTTCCCCGGCTATCGTAAACGCGGAAAGCTCTTCCGGCTTTCGCGGCAGCTTCCTTAAGCTCCTCCGGCTTTAAAGGATTTCCGTTTTTCACCAGGCTGTCCGCCTCTTTACAGGTATGGACTGCCGGATAATCCGAAAACATTTCCTCTACCGGAATGATAATCTCTTCCAAGCGGCCTTGATCTCTGGCTCTTTCTATGGTATCCAGGGTCACGGCATCCTGGAGCAAAAAACGGTCCACCTGAACTCGTTTTAAAGCTTCCATACAGCCTCCGCAGCCCAGCTTGTCTCCGATATCGCTGCACAGCGTCCGGATGTAGGTTCCTTTTGAGCAGGATACCCGCATCCATACTCTTGGAAGCTCTATACGGGTAACGGTAAGAGACAAAATTTTTACCGGTCTGGCGGCCCGCTCTATTTCTTTTCCGGCCCTGGCAAGCTCATAAAGCTTTTTGCCGTCTACTTTTAAAGCAGAATACATGGGTGGAATCTGATTATAATCCCCAATAAAACTTTCCGCCGCTTTTTGTACCTCCTGTTCCGATACGGTTACCGGATGCCGGTGAAGCACCCGGCCGGTAATATCTTCCGTGTCAGTAACGGTTCCTAAAAGCATGACCGCTTCATAAGTTTTGGATTTTCCGGTCAGCATATCACACAACCGGGTTCCCTGGCCTAAGCAAACCGGAAGGACTCCCTCTGCTGCCGGATCCAAGGTTCCGGTATGGCCGACTTTTTTCTGTCTTAAAATTCCTCTGAGCCGGGCCACTACATCATGGGAAGTATATCCCGGCTCCTTATAAACATTGATTACTCCGTGATACATGGCGTGCTCTCCAACTGTTTTTCAATATGTAAAGACAGATTGTTGATCACATCATAAAGATTGCCGGACATGGTGCATCCTGCCGCTCTGACGTGACCGCCGCCGCCAAAATACTGGGCAATTTTACTTACATCCAGGCAGTGATTGGATCTCATGCTGATTTTGAATTCGTGGATACCGATTTCATACATAAAAATGGCACATTCCACTCCTTCCGTAACCCGAAGTTGATCGACAATACCGTCAAAATCCTGCCCGGTAACGCCGTAAAAGGCCATGTCCTTGGCGCGGACCACGCTGAAAATGCATTTCCCGTCCAGAAACCGGATGCTTTCCATCAGAGCCCGGCCCAGAATCTGGTTCTGAACATAAGTCTTTTTATAAAAAGTTCCGTCAATAATTCCGCCGAAGTCAATGCCTTTATCCATCAGCTTTCCTGCAATAGCCATGGTTCTGCTGGTGGTATTGCCGTGCTTAAATACCCCGGTATCGTGGATAATCCCCGTATAGATACATTCCGCCGTTTCTTTGGTAATCTTATCCTCATCCATTTGTCCATAGAGAACCTCGCAGGTAGCGCTGGCAGACGGCTCCACCAGATTCACTTTTGCATAGCCTGTGTTGGTAATGTGATGATCCAGGCATACGCTGTTTGCTGAGGATACCAAATACCCGGCAAAATCTCCCAGACGCTCAATGTCGCTGGCGTCCAGGCAGATGCACAGATCATAAACCCGCTCTTCCTTTTCGGTACGGATACGGTCAAAATGGTTCATATAAGAAAATTTATCCACTTTTTCTTCCAGGTATAAATCCACCTGTATCTGCGGATGGGCGGTGTCCAAGTAATTGTATAGACCCAGACAAGCGCCAAAGCAGTCTCCATCCGGCCGGATATGGCCCAGGATTACAACGTTTTTTACACCTTCTAGTGCCTGTTCTAATTCTGTCATACGGTTCTCCTTTCTAATTGTAATGGGCCTTAAGCGCTGTCAAATATCCGTTTCAGGCAGCTCTTGCTTTTCTTCTAAATCCAGATCCTTTGTCACCTCGTCAATCAGATGGGACATAGCCACGCCGTACTCAATGGACTGATCCAGAATGAATTTAATCTCCGGGGTATTACGCAGGTTGATCCTGCGGGCCAGCTCCCTGCGGATATAGCCTTCTGCACTCTTTAAGCCCTTTATAGTGTCCTTTCCGGATTCTTCATCACCAAGGACGCTGATATATGCCTTACAGTATTTTAAATCCGGGGTTACCTCCACGGAAACCACTGTGGTCATAGGATGGATCCGCGGATCCTTTAAGCCCCCGCGAATAATTTCGCTTAATTCTCTCTGGACTTCCATGTTGATTCTTGTATTTTTAATGCTGTTTTTTCGCATACTGCACCTCGCTTTCTACTATAAAGGTTTCCAATAAAAGCCGGCCGGGCAGAAAGTTATCTGGGAACCTCCACCATGGTATAGGCTTCGATCTGGTCATCCTCCTGGATATCATTAAACTTGTCAAATACCAGGCCGCATTCATACCCGGTAGCGACCTCTTTTACATCGTCCTTGAAACGTTTTAAGGATACCAAATCACCGTCAAAGAGCTGTTCTCCCCCTCTGGTGATGCGGGCTTTACATCCTCTGGTAAACTTTCCGTCTAATACATAGGAACCTGCAATAGTGCCTACGCCGGAAGCTTTGAAGGTCTGGCGGACAACTGCGTGACCGATAACCTTTTCCTCGAAGATGGGATCTAACATACCCTTCATGGCCGCCTCCACATCCTCGATAGCCTGGTAGATTACCTTGTAAAGCCTTACATCTACCTTCTCTCTGTCAGCTATGGACTTAGCCGTTACATCCGGCCTTACATTAAATCCGATAATGATTGCATTGGAAGCGGATGCCAGGGAAACATCGGATTCGTTGATTGCCCCTACGCCTCCGTGGATAACCTTCACGGCTACTTCTTCGTTGGAAAGTTTTACCAGGCTTTGCTTTACGGCTTCTACAGAGCCTTGTACATCCGCCTTGATAATAATCGGAAGCTCTTTAATGTTACCTGCCTTGATCTGGCTGAACAGATCATCCAGGGACAGTTTTGCCTTAGTGTCCTCAATCAGCTTATTCTTTCCTTCTGAGATAAAGGTTTCGGCAAAGCTTCTTGCTTCCTTCTCGTTTGCGGTATTAACCAAGATCTCACCGGCATTGGGAACATCATTTAGTCCTAAAATCTCAACCGGAGTGGAAGGACCTGCTTCTTTTACTCTGCGGCCCTTATCATCCATCATGGCCCGAACCTTGCCGTAGCATGCGCCGCAAGCCACAATATCTCCCACGTGAAGAGTACCTTTTTGTACCAGGACCGTTGCAACCGGGCCCTTACCTTTGTCAAGCTCTGCCTCAATAATAATACCTCTGGCATTGCGGTCCGGATTGGCCTTTAATTCCTTCACCTCCGCGGTGAGAAGAATCATCTCTAATAAATCGGTAATACCGGCCTGAGTATGTGCGGAAACCGGTACGCATACAGTGCTTCCGCCCCAGTCCTCGGGAATTAATTCATATTCGGAAAGTTCCTGCTTTACCCGGTCAACGTTGGCGCTGGGTTTATCGATCTTATTGATGGCAACGATGATCTCAACTCCCGCCGCCTTGGCGTGGTTAATTGCCTCAACAGTCTGGGGCATTACGCCGTCGTCCGCCGCAACTACTAAAACCGCGATATCAGTAGACTGGGCGCCGCGCATTCGCATGGCGGTAAATGCCTCGTGTCCGGGGGTATCTAAGAAAGTGATCTTCTGCCCATTGATTTCTACTACATACGCGCCGATATGCTGGGTAATGCCGCCGGCCTCTCTTGCAGTAACATTGGTTTTACGGATAGCATCCAGAAGAGAGGTCTTGCCATGGTCAACGTGACCCATTACGCAGACAACCGGAGGTCTGGTGATCATCGTCTCTTCTGCTTCTTCTTCCTCTTTGAGAAGCTCTGCAATAACATCCACTTTCTCTTCCTGCTCGCAGAGAATATCAAATTCCATTGCGATTTCTTCTGCCTGTTCGTAATCCACTTCCTGATTTACAGTTACCATCTTGCCCTGTAAAAACAGCTTCTTTACAATAGCAGAAGGCTGCATCTTCATTTTATCTGCTAAATCGCGGATAGTAATGGTTTCAGGAAGGGTAATAACCTTTACGGCCTCCGTCTTTGCTTCTTCCTTCTTAACCGGCATGATAAAGGCTCCCTTTTGCGGCTTTCCGCCTTTTGCTCCTGCCTTTGCCTTCCCGTCTTCTACTCGATCTCTCTTATCAAATCGATCATTTTTGTGAGCATTCTTATTCTGACGGCCGCTGGAAGGCTTTGTCTGCACCGGGGCATCAAAGGATACTTTTCCGGCGGACTGCCCTCTGCCTGAACCCTGTCCGGAGCGGCCGGAAAAGCCTCCTGAACGGCCGTCTCTTGTCTGGCCCTCACGGTTTCCAAAACTCTGACGGCCGTCTCTTGTCTGGCCCTCACGGCTTCCAAAGCCCTGGCGGTTCCCGTCTCTTGTCTGACCTTCACGATTTCCAAAGCCCTGGCGGTTCCCGTCTCTTGTCTGGCCCTCACGGCTTCCAAAGCCCTGGCGGCCGTCTCTTGTCTGGCCCTCACGATTTCCAAAGCCCTGGCGGTTCCCGTCTCTTGTCTGGCCCTCACGATTTCCAAAGCCCTGGCGGTTCCCGTCTCTTGTCTGGCCTTCACGATTTCCAAAGCCCTGGCGGTTCCCGTCTCTTGTCTGGCCCTCACGATTTCCAAAGCCCTGGCGGTTCCCGTCTCTTGTCTGGCCTTCGCGATTTCCAAAGCCCTGGCGGTTCCCGTCTCTTGTCTGGCCCTCACGATTTCCAAAGCCCTGGCGGTTCCCGTCCCTTGTCTGGCCCTGACGGTTTCCATCCTTTGTCTGGCTCTCGCGATTTCCGGAACCTGCCTGGCGCTGCTGCCCGTCAGTCTTTATAGCTGCTTTTTCTTCCTTTTTTTGCACGGGAGCAGGAGGAATCTCTTGTACCTGGGCAGGCTGCTTAGGAACCTGAGGCTCCTGGACTTTTTCCGTTTCAACCGGCTTTATTGCTTCTGCTTCCTTAACCGGCTCTGCCGGCTTTCCAATATGCTGAGCCGGCGCTGCCGGACGAGAGGCGGCCGGTCCTTTTTGTCCTCCTGCCGTCTTTGCCCCTGCCGGCCGGTTCTTAAGCTGCTGAGAATTCTGAGGCCGGTATACGGCTACCACTTTTTTCTTAAGCGGCGCTGCCTCGTCTGCAGGAGCCTCCTCCTTTTTAGGCGCCGTAAGACTTCTCACCAATCTCTCTTCTTCCCCCGTCAGGCCTGACAGGGCACTCTTTTTAATATTATGCTTCTCCAGCAGATCCATCACTTCTCTGGGAGTTTTTCCTACTTCCTTCGCTAACTCATTTACTCTCATACTCACTACCTCCTATCAGTATCATCTGTTTCCCCATGGCTTTCGCAAAGCCTTCGTCCAATATAGCCAGAGACGCCCTCATCTCTTTGCCTATGGCGCGGCCCAGCTCTTCCTTTCCTCCGAATACGTAAAGCGGCACTTTATAGTAAGTACACATATTGGTAAACATCTTTTTTGTATTGTCCGATGCCTCCTCCGATACAATCACCATACTGGCTTTACCGGTTTTTACTGCCTTTTCCGTAGAATATTCTCCACTGGCCGTCTTTCCCGCCTTAGTCGCAAGCCCCAGCAGATTCAACGTCTTCTGTCTGTTATCCAAGCTCTTCCATCTCCTTTTTCAGGGTTTCGTATACTTCTTTTGGAATTGCCATCTTAAAGGAGCGTTCTAAGCCTTTTCCTTTTACAGCCTTTTCAAAACATTCCATAGACCGGCATAAGTAGGCGCCTCTTCCGTTTTTCCTTCCGGTCGCGTCTATGGTAAATCCTCCCTCCGGCATTTTTAAAACCCGAATCATTTCTTTTTTATTTTTGCTTTCGCCGCAGCCGATGCATTGCCGCAAAGGTATCTTCTTTGCTGTACTCACTTTACCACTCCTTGCTATTCCAGATTACTTTCTTCTTTTGGGTAGTCCTCATAATCATTCTGGTAGCTGTCTTCCATATCTTCCATATCTTCCTGATATTCAATGCCCATCTCTTCAAACAGGCCGGACTCTCTTGCCTGTGTCTCGCTCTTAATGTCAATCTTGTATCCGGTAAGGCGGGCTGCAAGTCTCGCATTCTGGCCCTCCTTGCCGATTGCTAAAGATAACTGATAGTCGGGAACGATTACCTGGGCCTCCCGCTCTTCCTCATATGCCACAACGCAGATTACCTTTGCCGGGCTTAAAGCATTTTCAATTAAATATGCCGCATTATCATCCCAGTTGATGATATCGATCTTTTCTCCTCTTAATTCATTTACAACAGCGTTTACCCTGGCTCCGTTTAAGCCTACGCATGCCCCTACCGGATCTACATTCTCATCGTGGGAACATACGGCGATCTTAGTACGGGAACCGGCCTCCCTGGCAATGGCCTTGATCTCTACGGTTCCGTCCCTTACCTCGGCAACCTCTGCTTCAAAGAGGCGCTTTACCAAATCAGGATGGGTACGGGATACGGAAACTCTCGGACCCTTAGGAGTATCTTTTACCTCTACAATGTATACCTTAATCCGCTCGGTAGGAACTAAAATCTCACCCTTTACCTGCTCGTTCTCATTTAAAACAGCATCTACCTTTCCTAAGTTAATACTGATATTGCGGCCCAGATTCTTCTGTACAATACCGGTTACCACATCCTTTTCCTTGCTGTAGTAATCATTAAAAAGAACCTTGCGCTCCTCTTCACGAATCTTCTGCAGGATGACGTTTTTGGCATTTTGAGTTGCGATACGGCCAAAATTTTTGGACTCAATGGGCACTTGGACAATGTCGCCTACAACGTATCTGGGATCCCTCATTCTGGCCTCCGAAAGGCTAATCTGCAGCATGGGATCCTCTGCTTCTTCCACAACCTCTTTTTCTGCATAGACTGAAAAATCACAGGTTTCCGGATTGATTGTAACTTTTACGTTATCCGCCTTACCGAAATGATTTTTGCAGGCAGTCAGCAGAGAGTTTTCGATTGCTTCTAACAAGATCTCCTTACTGATATTTTTCTCCTTTTCCAGCATTTCCAATGCCAATAATAGTTCCTTGTTCATGGTTATCCTCCTAATGCTCCTTCTCCATTAAAAATCAAAAGCTAAACGAATCAGTGCAATCCCTGTCCTGTCAAATACAATCCGGCTTCCGTCCTCCATTCCCAGAGTAACGGTATCTTTATCATATGCCTCCAGAACGCCGGTATAGTCCTTCTGCTTATTCAGGGCTTTGTAAAGCTTTACCTCCACTTCTCTGCCTGTACTCCTTGCAAAGTCTTTTTCCTTTTTTAAGGGTCTTCCCAGGCCCGGGGAGCTGACCTCCAAAATATAGCTCTCCTGGATAAAGTCTTCCTGATCCAGCCAGTCGCCAAGCTTCCGGTTGATAACCTCACAGTCGTCCACCGTGATTCCGCCTTCTTTATCGATATAGGCCCTCAGATACCAAGTGCCTGCTTCCTTTACATACTCCACATCCACCAATTCAAACCCGTGTTCTTTCATGAGAGGTAGAAGGAAGGCTTCGGTTTTCGCCTCATACTGCTCTCTTCTGGTCATCTCTACACCACCTTTCCATTCTGTCTATTTTCCATTTTAGCTTCTACAGCCGGACAAACGGAAAGAGTGGACTCACGTCCACTCTTTCAGCCATTTGTCATCATGTTATCGTACCAACTATAACACTTTCTTAAGGAAAATGCAAGAGGTATTTTTTTTCCTATCAGGGTTGTTTCATGAATGCTTCCAAACGACATCATTTGTTAGGAACCTGCTGTCAGCCGGTTCGGAATCCGGACAGCCTGCCGCCTTCACAGCTTTTCTTTCTTTTCAGCTG
>JAETNT010000010.1 GCA_021772025.1 Enterocloster bolteae
TAGGGAAATCTTTGTCCACATCTAAATCATCTGTTGCTCCTGTGCTGATTTTTCCGTCAACAGACATCAGCATAAATAATGTCGTAATAGGTCTGTCCATTTTATCCCTCCAAATTTATCGATTTGTCATGAGTCAAGCATACCTCCAATACTGGCAACTTTCAACCCTCATTTATAGGCACTGGTAGTAGTGGCAAGCAATGCACAGGTATATACCCTGTGCCGCTTGTTGGCGGCCGAAGCCCCCCAAGCCCCCGGTGATCGGCGCGGCTGCGTCCGATGCACAAGCCGCCGTTGGCGTCTGCTGTATATACTGGCAGGGGAAAGCTGATGGCGGAGCTGTCCTGGCCCCGTTCCCCCCGGAGGGCGCACGATGGCCGCAGGCCATACCACCACCCGCCTGCCGGTGGTGAGTAAGTGCGCTCTTAGCAGAGGGCCGGCAAAGAGAACGGAGCGCCCGGGTCACCCCCGGACGCTCCCGCTTCGGTCTCCTCCTGCTGGTCGATCACCGCCTTTCCAGCCTGTGCCATTCTGCCACAAATGAACCGCCAGCCAATGTGTATTTGGATGGTGAAACCACCCTTTACACATTACATCTCAGTGATAGATGCTATGGTATTGTAGCAGATGATAAGTATCTGCTTGTGTGTGAATATGGCTGTAATGGAACGGAGCCGCAAATTATCGTATATAAGAAAAGATAAATTCCCATTTGAAGTTTGGAGGACATATCAAAAATAATGGATTTACAAGACAAGAGTACCTGCCATACCCTTGAGGAGAACGGTGAATATGTTAGAAATCCGGTTTTTATGCTGCTGTGCTCAGAAATCAAAGACACATATCAATGCAGTGAAAAATAGAGTACAGTTCATGCAGTTTGGAAAAGGGATGGAATGTAAAATTTAAAAAAGCATCTGTTGAGGAAATGCTGCCAAAGTGTACGGTCGAACTGCAAGATATATATCATCAGACGCAGGAAGGGAACAGTCAAAGATGGATGATGATTGATTTAGAGGTCAAAGATGATTCGTATCATGATTTGCTGCAATTAATCCGGATTCGTCGAAATAGTTAAATTTCAGTTGATAGGGATGAGTAAAACCGCAGCAATTCCAATTCAAAAATTGTATCAATCCGGACACGCAATATGGTGTGAGAGGACGGGAGTTAATCACTCCCTCCTACTCGATTTTTCACCCTATAGTTAAAACATTATGTTCTGTCATCTATCTTAGGATAAGGAAGGGCTTCCTCTTCCAAAAGGCTTTGGTAAGCCGGGCGGATAATCTTATCCACATTAATCAGCTCTTCCAAACGGTGAGCGCTCCACCCAACGATACGGGCAATCGCGAACATGGGAGTAAACAGCTCAGTAGGAATATCCAGCATACTGTAAACAAAGCCGCTGTAAAAGTCTACATTGGCGCTTACACCCTTGTAGATGGCGCGCTCACCGGCGATTACCTGAGGCGCCATGGTTTCGATCATGGAGTAAAGGGCAAAATCCTCATCCCGCCCTTTAGCCCTGGCCAGTTTTTCTACGAATTCTTTGAAAATCAGGGCGCGGGGGTCAGAAATAGAGTAAACTGCATGGCCCATACCGTAGATCAAGCCCTTCTGATCGAAAGCCTCCTTATGTAAAATTTTTTCCAGATAAGCCCGTACCTCGTCCGGGTCTCCGGGGTTTTTCACATGTTCTTTGATGTCTGCCATCATCTCTACAACCTTAATATTAGCGCCGCCGTGTTTGGGGCCTTTTAAAGAAGAGAGGGCGGCCGCAATAACCGAATAAGTATCAGAGCCGGAAGAAGTAACCACACGGGTGGTAAAGGTAGAGTTATTCCCGCCGCCGTGTTCCATGTGAAGCACCAGAGCAAGATCCAGGACATTGGCTTCCAAGGCAGTGTAGGACTTATCCGGACGGAGAAGCCGAAGGAAATTCTCAGCAGTAGAAAGGCCGGGATCCGGACGGTGAATATATAAACTATCATCCCGTTCATAGTGGTTATAGGCGTGGTAAGCGTACACGGCCATCATAGGGAAGGTGGCAATCAGCCTTAAACATTGGCACAGCACGTTTTCCAAAGAATTGTCGGAAGCCCGGTCGTCATAAGAAGCCAGGGTAAGGACGCTTTTGGTCATGGAATTCATAATATCTTTGCCCGGGGCTTTCATAATGACATCGCGGACAAAGTTTGTGGGAAGAAAATGACTTCGGGTAAGAATGTCTTGAAATTCTGTAAGCTGACTGCTGGTGGGAAGCTTGCCGAATAAAAGCAGGTAAGTGATCTCCTCAAAGCCAAAGTGGCTGGCCTCCAAGAACCCTCTTACCAAATCCCGGATATCATAGCCGCGGTAAAGCAGGCGGCCGTGGCATGGAACAGACTGCCCGTTCTCCATTTTGCGGGACTGAACCAAAGAAATATTTGTAAGGCCCGCCAAAACGCCTCGGCCGTTTTTATCTCTCAAGCCGCGCTTAACACCGTATTCAGAAAAAAGAGTCGGGTCAATAGAATTGTGGCTAATACATTCCTTTAACTGGTTCGCAGCATACTCTTCAACGTATAATCGGTTATCTGCCATAAAAAACCTCCTTCAAAGAATATTAATACAGCCAGTATAGCACTATTAATTGATATTTGTCAACAATAATCATAAATCAATTATTGACATCCGTTCCAGATGTATTATAATAGCGTTAGGAGGAGAGGAAGCTATGGACACGACTACTAACGATATCGGTATTACTGCTCTGCTTGAAATTTTTTTTTCCTGCCAGAAGGTGCTTTTACACTCTCTGGACTTCCGTGAGATCAAATTTTCCCGTCACCAGTTTTATACCCTTTTAGCTTTAGGGGGCAGGGAATCCATGACTATGGGACGAGTGGCGGAAAGTCTTGCCGCATCTCGGGAACAGGCCACCCGCGTAGTGGCATCTTTGGTAGAAGAGGGGTATGTAGAACGCTTCTACGATGAAACCAACCGCAAGCGGGTTTACGTCCGCCTGACCCCCAAAGGCCGAAGCTTTATTGAAAAAGAGAAAGATTATGTGAAGCGTCAGTTGGAATCCCGCCTCGCCCATTTATCTGAGGCTGAATTGGACGAATTTTTAACCTGCCTTTCCCGCCTTAAAGTCATATTGAAAAAAGTAGAGACTGCCGATAAATAAATTGAACAAAACGAGTCACCGGCGTATTTTGCCGGATACTATATAAAAAACGGAGTGCCTGCCCTTTGGTAAAAAGGAACCGCAGCCTCCGCTTTTTATATAAAATGCCGAAGAGCTGTCATTGACAGCTCTTCGTGCTGGATTACAAAATCTAATTGCCGTTAGTTTGTAAAGCGAAAATCCCCTGCCAGAAGCTATTGGGTCAGACGGTGTGATGGAATGTGTAATGCATCAAGGAATTTCGTTCTTGATTTGCCTTCCCTTACAGCCTCCAAAACAGAAGTATTTTCATCCGTTCATAAGGTTAATGCACTTTAACGTCAATTTATTGCAAAAATACTAAAAAAATTTTAAAAAGTTTTTTCGGCCCCGATCCGGCTTTCAATAAATGTAATAGTTCATTCCCGCCGCCGGAACTGTTACTAACAAATCTTGTCAGCAAAAAAAATATATGTTATGATGAATACTGCACAATTATGGAAAAGGGCTAAATAGGGAGGCTAAAATGAAATGGAAGAAATTCACCTTGACCACCACCACAGAAGCGGTAGATTTGGTCAGCAGCATGTTTGACGAAATCGGCATTGAGGGAATTGAGATTGAAGACAAAATTCCCCTGACTGAAAGAGAAACCAAAGGAATGTTTATTGATATCCTTCCTGACCTTGGGCCGGATGACGGAGTGGCCAAGGTTAGTTTTTATCTGGATGACCAGGACGATGAAAAGGAAGTTTTAAAAAAAGTAGAGGAAGGATTGGATGAGCTGGCTGCGTTTACTGATTTAGGGGCCAGGACCATTGCTGTTTCCGAGACCGAGGACAAGGACTGGATTAATAACTGGAAGCAGTATTTTAAGCCCTTTACCGTAGATAATATTTTGATTAAGCCTACCTGGGAGAAGATTCCGGAAGAACACAAGGACAAGCTGTTGATCCAGATTGACCCGGGAACCGCCTTTGGGACAGGAATGCATGAAACTACCCAGCTTTGCATCCGACAGCTTCAGAAATATGTTACTCAGGAGACAAGAGTTTTGGACGTGGGCACCGGAAGCGGAATTTTGGGCATTGCTGCCTTAAAGTTAGGAGCTAAGGAGGTGCGGGGGACGGATTTAGATGAAAATGCCATCAATGCTGTAGGTGAAAATTTAAATTCTAACCAGATCCCGATAGAAAAATTTGCTGTGATTCAGGGTAATATTATTGACAGCAAAGAGATTCAGGATTGGGCCGGATATGAGTGGTGCGATCTAGCGGTGGCTAACATTCTGGCAGATATTATTATCATGCTTCAGGAGGAGATCCCGGTACACATCAAACACGGCGGTATTTTTATCACTTCCGGTATTATTAATATGAAGGAACAAGCAGTTAAGGATGCCTTTGCCGCCAACCGGGAGTTTGAGGTGATAGAGGTAACCTGCCAGGGAGAGTGGGTTTGCGTAACCGCCAGGAGAAAATAATATGCATCATTTTTTCGTTGCCTCTCAGGCGGTTGAGAAAGACAGGGTTACCATTACTGGCCCGGATGTAAACCATATTAGAAACGCCTTGCGGATGCGCCAGGGAGAATCCCTTCTTATCAGCGACGGGGAGGGAAATGACTACTGCTGCCAGATTTCTTCCATAGAAAGCGGCCTGGTGGAAGCACGGATTGTAGAACGCCGGGAAAGCAGAGAACTTCCGGTGCGTCTTTATCTCTTTCAGGGACTTCCCAAGTCGGACAAGATGGAGCTGATTATTCAAAAGGCAGTGGAGTTGGGGGTTTATGAGATCATTCCTGTTATCACAAAAAATGTTGTAGTAAAGCTGGATGCTAAAAAAGAAAAATCCAGGCTGGAACGGTGGCAGGCCATTTCCGAAAGCGCCGCCAAGCAGTCTGGGCGTAGCCGGATCCCCAGAGTAGAGAAGGTTTTGCCTCTAAAAGAAGCCCTTAAAAAGGCGGCGGGATTTGACCGGATTTTGATTCCCTATGAGAACCAGTCCGGTATGGACACTATGAAAAGGGCTCTGGAAGAAGCGAATCAAGAATCCCGTTCCATCGCTGTTTTTATTGGCCCGGAAGGGGGCTTTGATGAGAGCGAAATCCTTCTGGCAAAGGAGCAGGGCGCAGTCCCTGTTTCCCTGGGCAGGAGGATTCTCCGCACTGAGACAGCAGGTCTTGCTATACTTTCTCTTTTTATGATGAAAGCAGAAGGAGCCTTCTGAACAGTTACTATAAAAATCCGCCGCCGAACAGGCGGCATGCATTCAGGTATGCCAAATGCGCCCGCCGGATTTTCATGTGCGGCGCGTCCGCTGCCGGGTGCATCAAGGTTTACTATTTTAGCCATGAAGGTTTAAGGAGTATATCATGATACAGGAACAAGAAATCTATTTTGACAATTCTGCTACCACCCGGGTATTGGACAATGTAAAGGATATTGTTGTAAAAACCATGATTAAGGACTATGGGAACCCTTCCGCCAGACACCGAAAGGGCAAAGAAGCTGAGGATTATATAAAAGAAGCGGCAGAGATTATTGCAAAAACTTTAAAGGTTCAGCCCAAAGAAATCCTTTTTACCTCCGGCGGTACGGAATCCAATAATATGGCCTTAATTGGCACCGCTTTGGCCAACCAGAGAGGGGGAAAACACATTGTTACTACCCGGATTGAACATCCATCGGTGTACAATCCCTTAATTTACCTGGAAGAACAGGGCTTTGAGGTTACCTACCTTTCTGTAGACGGGGATGGACACATCCGTCTGGAAGAGCTGGAAAAGGCTTTGCGCCTCGATACCATTCTGGTATCCGTTATGTATGTAAATAATGAAGTGGGGGCTGTGGAACCTGTGGAAGCCATCAGTGGGATTGTCCGGAAAAACAGCCCCCGGGCTCTGTTCCACGTAGACGCTATTCAGGCTTACGGTAAATACCAGATCCGCCCCAAAAAGCAGGGGATTGATTTGCTTTCAGTCAGCGCCCATAAAATCCACGGCCCCAAGGGTGTGGGATTCTTGTATATTAATGAAAAGGTAAAGATAAAGCCCATTATCTGGGGCGGCGGTCAGCAGAAGAATCTGCGCTCCGGAACAGAAAATGTCCCCGGTGTAGCCGGCTTGGGAGCAGCGGCCCGGGAAGCCTATACGGACTTTGAGGAAAAAATAGCATATCTGTGCGGATTGAAGGACTATTTTATCTGCCGAATCGGAGAAATCGAGGGAACAGTAGTAAACAGCAAAAAAGGGATGGACAGCGCTCCTCAGATTGCCAGCGTAAGCTTTCAGGGGATCCGAAGCGAAGTGCTTCTTCATGCATTGGAGGATAGGGGGATTTATGTATCTTCCGGATCTGCCTGCTCATCCAACCATCCGGCTATCAGCGGCACTTTAAAAAGTATAGGAGTGAAGGCGGAGTATTTGGACGCAACCCTTCGGTTCAGCTTTAGCCGTTTCAATACCAGACAGGAGATTGATGCCTGCATTGACGCGCTAAAGGAGCTTTTGCCCATGCTGCGTAGATATCAAAGAGGATAAGGAAGGAAACCATATGGAATATCAATCTTTTTTAATTAAATATGCTGAGATTGGCATTAAGGGCAAGAACCGCTATCTGTTTGAAGATGCTTTGGTTAAGCAGATCAACCACGCTTTAAAGAGTGTGGACGGCGGTTTTCTCGTAAGTAAAGAATCAGGCCGGATTTATGTCCAGGCTTCTAAGCCTTTTGATTTTGACGAGGCTGCCGCGGCACTTAAGAAAGTATTCGGCATTGCGGCAATCTGCCCTATGGTACAGATTGAGGACAAAGGCTACGCTGATTTGAAGGAACAAGTAAAGAAGTATATAGATCAGGTTTATCCGGATAAGCACTTTACCTTTAAGGTAGTCGCGCGGCGGGCCAACAAGCATTACCCCATCGGATCCGAACAGATTAACCGGGACTTAGGGGAAGTGATTTTGGAGGCATTTCCGGATACCAAGGTGGATGTGCACAACCCGGATGTGCTTTTGCGGGTGGAGGTACGTCAGAAGATCAATATATTTTCCAGGACCATTGCCGGGCCGGGAGGTATGCCCGTTGGAACCAATGGAAAGGCAATGCTGCTGTTATCCGGCGGCATTGACAGCCCGGTGGCCGGATATATGATTGCAAAGCGGGGAGTGCGGCTGGAGGCCGTTTATTTCCATGCGCCGCCCTATACAAGCGATAGAGCTAAGCAGAAAGTGATAGATCTGGCCAGGCTGGTTTCCAGGTATGCGGGGCCTGTTTTGCTGCATATCGTAAACTTTACCGATATTCAGCTTTATATCTATGACCAGTGTCCTCATGAAGAATTGACTATTATTATGCGCCGGTATATGATGCGAATTGCAGAACGGATTGCAGAGGCGAATCATTGTCATGGATTGATTACCGGTGAAAGTATCGGACAGGTGGCATCCCAGACCATGCAGTCCCTGGCGGCTACAGATGACGCCTGCAGCATGCCGGTGTTCCGGCCGGTAATCGGTTTTGATAAGCAGGAAATTGTGGACGTGGCCGAGAGGATCGGCACCTTTGAGACTTCGATTCAGCCCTTTGAGGATTGCTGTACCATTTTTGTGGCCAAGCATCCGGTGACAAAACCCAATTTGGGGATTATCCGAAGATCAGAAGAGAACCTGGCAGAGAAAATTGATCAGTTAGTGGAAACGGCTATTGAGACGGCGGAGACAGTCTGGTGCCGGTGATCCCGAAAGAATCCTGACTTTGAAATTCCTATAATGTAAAAAAGCGGCATCCAAAAGATGAATGCCGCTCCTTTCAGAGCACTCCTGTAATTAATCAATCGTATAAGGAGAAAGAGTATTCAGAATTTCCTCAATATTGTTCTCTGTATGGATATTCAGATCAATGGGTTTGGAAAGGTCTAAACTGAAAATACCCATAATGGATTTTGCATCAATAATATACCGGCCGGAAACCAGATCGAAGTCGGCATCAAATTTGGCTAAGTCATTTACAAAGGACTTTACCTTATCAATAGAATTTAAAGAAATGTGAACAGTTCTCATTGGAAGAATCCTCCTTGCATCTATGTATTATAGTATCTGTTAAATATCATTTAGAATATACATGAATTCTACTATTATACTACAAAGATACCAGCTAAAAGTCAATAGAAAGTTTGCATGAAAAAATAAGCGCGATTCCCAAAAAAATAACAGATAGGAGTATTCTATGAAAACAGCAGCTTTGCACAACCTTGGATGTAAAGTAAACGCATATGAAACAGAAGCCATGCAGCAGCTGTTGGAAGCATCCGGCTACCGGATTGTAGATTTTAGTCAAACAGCAGATGTTTATATTATCAATACCTGCTCTGTCACCAATGTAGCGGATAAGAAGTCCCGACAGATGCTTCACAGAGCAAAAAAGAGAAATCCTAACAGCATTGTGGTTGCCGCAGGCTGCTACGCCCAGTCCGCAAAAGAGGCATTAAAAAAAGACATGAGCGTGGATATTATCATTGGCAACAATAAGAAGAAAGAACTTCCCCAAATTCTAGAAAAATATTTTGCCGCCGAAGAACAGAAAAAATACGAGTCCAGGCCCCAGGTTCACGTAATTGATATCTCTAAAACCCGGGATTACGAGGATTTGCATATCGAAAGAATTGCCGGCCATACCCGAGCTTTTCTAAAAGTTCAGGATGGCTGCAGCCAATTTTGCACTTATTGCATTATCCCCTATACCAGGGGCCGTATCCGCAGCCGCCGTCAGGAAGAGGCAGTAGAAGAGGTAAGCGGCCTAACCAGAAAGGGCTACAAAGAGATTGTCCTTACCGGCATCCATTTAAGCTCCTACGGAAAGGATTTTACAGACAGGGAGCAGGGAGAAAATCCGGCAGAATTAATTGATCTGATCCGGAAAATCCACAGCATAGACGGAGTAGAACGGATTCGTTTAGGCTCTTTAGAGCCTCGGATCGTGACTCGGGAATTTTCCCGGGCGCTGGCAGAGCTCCCTAAAATCTGTCCCCATTTCCACTTGTCTTTGCAAAGCGGATGCCAAGCGACTCTAAAGCGAATGAACCGTCACTACACTCCGGAAGAGTATTTGGAGGGGTGCAGAAATCTGCGCCGTGTATTTGATAATCCTGCCATTACAACCGACGTTATTACAGGTTTTCCGGGAGAAACGGAAGAAGAATTTGAAGAAACCAGAAAATTTTTAGAAAGAGCGGCTTTTTATGAGATGCATATCTTTAAGTATTCCCGCAGAGGGGGAACCCAGGCAGATAAAATGCCGGATCAGGTGCCGGAAGAGATAAAGGTTCGCCGAAGCGATATTCTTTTGTCACTGGAAAAGCAGATGTCTCAAACGTACCGGCAAAGTTTTTTGGGTAAAGAATGCTGCATATTGCTGGAAGAATCTGTGACAATAGAGGGAAAAGACTACTATATAGGTTACATTCCCGAATATGTCCGCATGGCAGTTCCTGCGGAGAAAATAGAGAATTTTCTTTCTGGTAAAACCGGAAAAAGCCAGGGCTTTTCCGGGGCCAGAGGACTGATGGCAGAGGGAACTGCCGTCCGGATGCTGACAGATGAAGTGCTTTTGCTTCAGGAAAAGTTAAGAAAATAAAGGCTTGCCGAAACAGAAATTTTGGTTTAGAATAGAGAAGAATAGTGATTAAGGACGTGATAAAGATGGGCGATATTCAAAATACTCAATATTTTAAAGCTGTACAGGAGACTCCGGTAGAAGTGACAAGAGTCTTAAGAGACGTGTATATTGCCCTTACCGAGAAAGGGTACAACCCTGTCAATCAGATCGTCGGATATATTATGTCAGGAGACCCGACGTATATCACCAGCCATAAGGGAGCCAGAAGCTTAATTATGAAAGTGGAGCGTGATGAGATTCTGGAAGAATTGATGGCAGTTTACATTGATACCAAGCTTGGCTGATTTTACCGGAAGCAGGAGTACCATAAGACGGCAGGGTTCGGAAATTCTGTGAGTAGCCGGATATAAGGGACAAAAGACAGTTGGTGATGAACCAACTAATTTTGCTGCTTTTTTGTCTCATATCTATAGGATATATGTGGGTTAAAATGAGGAAAAATGAATATGACAAGGATCATGGGATTGGATTATGGTTCCAAAACAGTGGGCGTGGCTGTCAGCGATGAATTGGGAATCACGGCCCAGGGAGTGGAAACCATTACCCGCAGCGAAGAAGGAAAACTCCGCCGTACTTTGGCCAGAATAGAAGAGCTGTCCAGAGAATACGGGATTAACCAGATTGTTTTAGGGTATCCTAAAAATATGGATAATTCCGCAGGATGGCGGGTGAAAAAGACGGAAGAGTTTGCCGTTATGGTAAGGCGGCGCACAGGCCTTCCCGTAGTATTTTGGGATGAGAGGCTTACTACGGTATCCGCAGAGAGGGTGCTGATGGAAAGCGGAGTACGCAGGGAGAACCGGAAGGCAGTAATTGATAAGATTGCGGCGGTATTGATTTTGCAGAACTATTTAGATTCCGACAGGGGAAAGGGACAGGATGCCGCAGAAGAAACCTAGGAGAATATAATATGAATAATGAAGAAGGAATGATTTCCATGCTTACTGACGACGGGAGCATGGTAGATTTTTTTGTGTTGGAAGAAACCAGAATAAATGGTAAGGATTACCTGTTAGTTACGGACAGCCAGGAGGAAGAGGACGGGGAATGTTATATTTTAAGAGATATTTCACGTCCCGAGGATTCAGAGGCAATTTATGAATTTGTGGAAGAGGATAAAGAATTGGACTCCCTGTACCGGATTTTTCTTGAATTGGTTTCAGACATGGAGATTGATTTAAAACCATAAGGTTTATTTGGCTGTATAAAAGCCCGCTGCAGGGCAAGAAATATTGATAACGATTGGAGGTAAATGATTGAAGACAGAACAGACAGCAAAGACAGAAAATGAAGGAAATGAAACAAAGGCTCCCAGAACGGCCAGAAGGCCAAAAAATTACCGTATTAGCAAAAGCCGCAGTTATGGTAATGTCAAAGAAGGAAATACCAAAGAAATATATAAAAAAGAAGGAATGAGCCGTGGGGAACGGCAGGGACAAGCTTATGGACATGGAATAAAGGAGTTATCCCTTACCCCTGCCGCTGAGATAACAAAACCTATTCAGAGCAGAAGGCCTTCTTATAAGCCGAAAAAGAACGGGGACAGCAGCCAGGAAGCTCCAAAAGTTAAGATAATCCCTCTGGGAGGCCTGGAGCAGATCGGCATGAATATTACGGCGTTTGAGTGTGAAGACAGTATTATCGTAGTAGACTGCGGGCTGGCGTTCCCCAGCGACGATATGCTGGGCATCGATTTGGTGATACCGGACGTAACTTATCTGGTTCAAAATATAGATAAGGTAAAAGGATTTGTGATTACTCATGGACACGAAGATCATATAGGCGCTCTGCCCTATATTCTAAAGCAGATTAATGCGCCGGTTTATGGAACGAAATTGACTTTAGGACTTATTGACAACAAGCTGAAAGAGCACGGCATGCTCAAGAGTGTAAAACGCAAAGTTATGAAGCATGGACAGTCTGTAAACCTGGGAGCTTTTCGGGTAGAGTTTATTAAGACCAACCACAGCATTGCAGACGCGTCCGCTTTGGCAATTTTCTCTCCGGCAGGCGTGATTTTGCACACAGGAGACTTTAAGATCGACTATACCCCCGTATTCGGGGATACCATAGATTTACAGCGGCTTGCAGAGCTTGGCAAAAGGGGTGTTTTGGCCTTAATGTGCGACAGCACTAACGCCATTCGTTCCGGATTTACCATGTCTGAGCGAACTGTAGGGAAGACTTTTGACTCCATATTTGCCGATCATACCACCAGAAGAATTATTGTGGCAACCTTTGCTTCCAATGTGGATAGGGTTCAGCAGATCATTAATTCGGCTAATAAGTACAATCGAAAAGTGGTGATTGAGGGCCGGAGCATGGTAAATGTAATTACTACGGCAAGTGAGCTGGGGTATATTAATATTCCGGAGGGAACGTTAATTGATATTGAACAGTTAAAAAATTATCCTGAGGAACAGACTGTACTGATCACTACCGGAAGCCAGGGAGAGTCTATGGCAGCCCTGTCCCGCATGGCGTCTTCCCTTCACCGCAAGGTATCCATCATGCCGGGAGATGTGGTGATTTTAAGCTCCACCCCGATTCCTGGCAATGAAAAGGCAGTATCCAAGGTTATTAACGAGCTGTCTATGAAGGGAGCTGAAGTGATTTTCCAGGATACTCATGTATCCGGACATGCCTGCCAGGAGGAAATTAAGCTTCTCTATTCCCTGATTCGCCCCGTCTACTCTATCCCGATTCATGGTGAATACCGCCACCGGATGGCTCAGAAGAATCTGGCTGAATCCGTAGGCATCCCTAAGGAAAATGTAGTGATGATAAGCTCCGGCGATGTGCTGGAATTAAATGAAGAAAGCTGTAACATTGTAGACCACGTTCCGGCCGGCGGAATCCTGGTAGACGGACTGGGAGTGGGGGATGTAGGAAATATTGTACTGCGAGATAGACAAAATCTGGCTCAAAATGGTATTATTGTAGTAGTTCTTACATTGGAAAAGCACAGCAACCAGCTTCTTGCAGGGCCGGACATTGTATCCAGAGGTTTTGTATATGTCCGGGAGTCTGAGGATTTGCTGGAGGAGGCCCAGACGGTAGTGGATGAGGCGGTTGCAGACTGTTTAAACCACCATATTGCGGACTGGGGAAAGATCAAAACCATTATCCGGGACAGTTTAAGTGATTTTCTGTGGAAGCGTATGAAGCGCAGCCCCATGATTCTGCCTATTATCATGGAAGTATAAAGAGGAAGACAGTATGAGCGAGACGACAAAAGACATCAACAGGGTGACAGGAATCATTATCGGGATTTCTTTTCGGCTGATTTTGTATGCCATTGCTATTTTGTTCATTTATAAGGGAGCAACCAAAGGCTATGAGTTCGGCCATGAGATTTTTTATGCTTCCGCTATGGAGGCGCCGCCGGGCCGTGACATGGGGATTCAAGTGGAGGCCGGGGCCTCTGTCTCCGCCGTGGGAAAGACTTTGGAGGAAGAAGGCCTGATTAATAATCAGTATTCTTTTATTATCCAGGCTATGGTTTACGATTACGAGATTCAGCCAGGCAATTATACCCTGAATACCTCTCTGACCTCCAGGGAAATTTTGGACATTTTAAGTACGGATGTGCAAGAGGAGAAAGAATGACAGAGAGAGAACGGATTGCCGACTTTATCGTTTCGTTAGAGCGGGGCGATGGGGATTTGTGCCATGAGATTGCCAAAAGGGCAAGAGAAGACAGAGTTCCCATTATCCGGGCGGAGACCGCTGCTTTTTTAAAGACCATGACTGCGGCGGTTTCTCCAAAGGCTATTTTGGAGGTAGGGACTGCAGTGGGATATTCCGCACTTTTGATGGCCCAGGCAAGTTCAGAGGACTGTGCCATTACTACCATAGAAAAGTATGAAAAGCGGATCCTTAAGGCAAGGGAAAACTTCAGACAGGCAGGAATGGAGGAGAGGATTACCCTGTTGGAAGGAGATGCGGGCCGGATTCTTGCCGGGCTTACCGGATCCTATGATTTGATTTTTATGGACGCGGCGAAAGGTCAGTATATTCATTGGCTGCCCGATGTGCTGCGCCTCCTGTCTCCTGGAGGTATGCTCATATCTGACAACGTCCTCCAGGACAATACGATTCTGGAATCCCGTTTTGCTATAGAACGGAGGGACAGAACGATCCACAGCAGAATGAGGGAATATTTATTCCAGTTAAAGAACCATAGAGATTTGACCACCTCTATCATCCCTATTGGAGACGGAGTGACGGTCAGCGTAAAAAACAAGGTGTGTATATGAGAAAAACCGAACTGCTAGTCCCGGCGGGAAGCCTGGATGTATTAAAGACCGCCGTAATTTATGGGGCGGATGCTGTCTATATCGGTGGGGAAGCCTTTGGCCTCAGGGCTAAGGCTAAAAATTTCTCTAATCAGGAGATGAAAGAAGGAATTGCTTTTGCACATGAAAAGGGAGCAAAAGTTTACATTACTGCCAATATTCTGGCCCATAACCATGATCTGGCCGGGGTGGAAACATATTTTCATGAACTGAAGGAAATGAGCCCTGATGCCCTGATTATTTCGGATCCCGGCGTATTTTCCATTGCCCGGCGGGTATTGCCTTACATGGAGATTCATATTAGCACTCAGGCCAATAATACTAATTACGGTACTTATAGGTTCTGGCATGAATTGGGGGCAAAACGAGTGGTCTCAGCCAGAGAACTTTCCCTGGCTGAGATTAAAGAAATCCGGGCCAATATCCCGGAGGATATGGAGATAGAGAGCTTTATCCATGGGGCTATGTGCATTTCCTATTCCGGACGCTGCCTGCTGAGCAATTATTTTACAGGGCGGGACGCGAACCAGGGAGCCTGTACCCATCCCTGCCGCTGGAAATATGCGGTGGTGGAGGAAACCAGGCCGGGAGAATATATGCCTGTCTATGAAAACGAGAGAGGCACTTATATTTTTAATTCCAAAGATCTGTGCATGATTGAACATATTCCGGAGCTTATAGAAGCAGGAATTGACAGCTTTAAGATTGAAGGACGGATGAAAACCGCCCTTTACGTGGCAACAGTGGCAAGAACCTACCGGAGAGCCATTGACGATTACCAAAAGGATCCGGTTCTGTATCAATCAAACTTGGAGTGGTATAAAGCGGAGATTGGAAAATGCACTTACCGGGAATTTACCACAGGATTTTATTTCGGAAAGCCGGACGAGACTACTCAAATATACAATAACAGCACCTATGTAAAAAATTATACCTATCTTGGAACGGTAGAAAAAACCGACAGTGCAGGCAGGTGCCGTATTGAACAGAAAAATAAGTTTTCTGTAGGAGAAAGTATTGAGATTATGAAGCCGGACGGAAGAAACGTAATGGCTGTGGTAAAAGGGATCTGTGACAAGGAGGGAAATGCCAGGGAAAGCGCCCCCCATCCAAAGGAGATTCTTTGGGTAGAGCTGGATCAGGAGACAGAGGACTACGATATTCTGCGCCGCCGGGAGCCGTAAGGAGCCGGAGGCGCTTCGCAGTATGCGGGAAAAGTGACAAAGGAGGAACTGAAAATGACTGCGTTCTTCGGAATTCTGGCAGGGTTTTGCATGATTTACGGGACTATAGTCGTTCTGTATTCGGGGACCAGCAATCTGTGGATGTGGGCCGGTTTTACTGTCTTTTTTGGCGGGCTGGCATGGGGATACCATTACTATTCTCTTCATAAAAAGGAAGCTCCTCTTTGGATTCCCGTATCGGCAGGCACTTTCTGCATGGCCAGTCTGGTGATTTTTATTGCCATAGAGGCCTTGATTTTTTTGGGGGCATCCGAAAGTTCTCAGCCGAATTTGGACTATGTGATTGTCCTGGGAGCCAGAGTAAAAGAGGACGGGGTCAGCAATTCTTTAAAAAAGCGGCTGGATAGTGCCATCCAGTATTCCCGGGAAAATCCTGAGACAGTATTTGTGCTGTCCGGGGGAAAAGGAGATGACGAGCCGGTTACCGAGGCAGAGGCTATGCGGGATTATATGGTATACAATGGTATATCTCCGGATAAAATTTTATTAGAGACCCATTCTGCCAGTACAGTGGAAAATATTGCTTACAGCCGCTTGGTCATAGAAGAGGACCGGGCCCAAAAGAAGGAGCGGCAGGCTGCTTCCGCAAATAAGGTGCTCCTTCCCTCGGGAGCAGTGGTAGTGGCCCCGGATAAGCCGGCCCAGATAGGAATTTTAACCAGTAATTTCCATATGTTCCGTGCTAAAAAGATTGCAGGAAAATGGGGAATCAAAGATGCGGCAGGCATTATTTCCCCGTCGGATCCGGTGCTGTTTCTCCACCAATGTGTTAGAGAGGCCTTGGCCATTTTTAAGGACAGACTTATGGGAAACATGTAAAGAATAGCAGAAAGGATAGAATATGAGCAGATTAGAAAGATTAGAGACATACAGGATTATGGAGCAGAAAGCCATCCTGGAGATGAATTCCAGGGGATGGGTGATGGAACACAAAAAGACAGGAGCAAAGGTCTTTCTCATGGAAAATGAGGATGATAATAAGGTGTTTTCCATTGGTTTTCGCACTCCGCCGGAGGACAGCACGGGACTGCCCCATATTTTGGAGCATAGTGTTCTCTGCGGTTCTGAAAAATTTCCGGTAAAGGATCCCTTTGTGGAGCTGGTAAAAGGATCTTTAAATACCTTTTTAAATGCCATGACCTATCCTGATAAGACGGTATATCCGGTTGCAAGCTGCAATGAAAAGGATTTCCAGAACCTTATGAATGTCTATATGGATGCGGTTTTAAATCCCAATATCTACCGGGAGCCGAAGATTTTCATGCAGGAAGGCTGGCATTATGAAATGGAAAGCCCGGAAGCTCCTTTAACCATCAACGGCGTGGTTTATAATGAGATGAAGGGAGCTTTTTCTTCGCCGGAAGGAGTATTGGACAGAGTAACCCGCCAGGTGCTGTTTCCCGATACCTCCTATACCAATGAATCCGGCGGCGACCCGGCGGTGATTCCGAATTTGACCTATGAACAGTTTATTGATTTTCACCGGACCTACTATCATCCGTCCAACAGCTATATCTATCTTTACGGGAATATGGATATGGCGGAAAAACTGGATTGGCTGGACAAGACTTACCTGAGCCATTATGAAAAGCGGGAGACAGATTCCTCTATAAAGCTTCAAAAACCTTTTGAAAAGCCGGTAGAAAAAGAAATTTATTACTCCATTGCCGACGGAGAGCCGGAGGATCACGGGGCTTATCTGTCTGTTAACACGGTAGTGGGAACCGATCTGGATCCCAAGCTTTATGTGGCGTTTCAGGTTTTGGAATACACGCTCATTGATGTTCCCGGATCGCCTTTAAAACAGGCTTTATACAACGCGGGAATTGGTCAGGACATTTTAGGAGGCTATGAAAACGGCATCCTGCAGCCTTATTTTTCTGTTATCGCAAAAAATGCTGAGGCAGCTCAAAAAGAAGAGTTCCTTTCCGTAGTAAAGGGAACCTTAAGAAAGCTGGCAGACCAGGGAATAGACAAAAAAAGCCTGCTGGCAGGTTTGAACTATTATGAGTTCCGCTATCGGGAGGCGGATTATGGCTCCGCCCCCAAGGGATTAATGTACGGTCTGTGGTCCATGGACAGCTGGCTTTATGGCGGCGACCCCATGATGCATTTATGTTATCAGGAAACCTTTGATTTTTTAAAGGAAGCAGTAAATCAGGGATATTTTGAGGAATTAATTAAGAAGTATTTACTGGATAATCCTTTTGAGGCAGTGGTTACAGTAAAGCCTCAGAGGAACCTGACTGCCAAAGAAGACGCCGCCTTAGCCGCCAGGCTGGCTGAGAAAAAGGCCGGCCTTTCCCGGGAAGAGATTGATAAACTGGTAGCTCAGACTAAGGCTTTGAAAGAGTACCAGGAAACTCCCTCACCCCAGGAAGACTTGGCTAAGATTCCCCTTCTAAAGAGAGAGGATATCGGAACCAAAGCAGAAAAAATCTACTGGGATGAGAAAAAAGAGGCCGGGGTAACTGTCCTTCACCACAATTTGTTTACTGCGGGAATCGGATATCTGCAGCTTTTATTTAGAACTAACAATCTCCCGGCAGAAGATTTGCCTTATGTGGGGCTTTTAAAAGCAGTTTTAGGCTATGTAGACACGGAAAATTATACCTACTCAGACTTGACAAGCGAGATTTATCTAAACAGCGGCGGAATCAGTATTTCTACCAATTCCTACCCTAATTTGAAACGACCGGAGGAATTTACAGGGGTATTTACCGCTTCTGTTAAGGTTTTTTACGATAAAATAGGCTTTGGACTGAGCATTTTAAATGAAGTGCTGATGAAATCCAAGCTGGAAGATGAAAAAAGGCTGGGAGAAATTCTGGCGGAGACCCGCTCCCGTTCCCGTATGAAGCTGGAAAACGCTTCCCACTCTGCGGCGGTAGCCAGAGCTACCTCCTACTTTTCACCGGTTTCCTATTTCAATGATCTGACCGGCGGAATCGGATTTTACCATTTCTTAGAGAAAGCTGTAAAGGAGTATGAGACTGGTTCAAAAGCAAAGAAGGCTCTGATTGCAAAGCTTAAGGAAACAGCTGGCAAATTGTTTACCAAAGAAAATCTGCTGGTCAGCTATACGGCTGATGAGAAAGGCTATAAACTTTTGCCCGAAGAGCTTGCAGGATTTACGGCCTCCCTGGAAACGGCAAAGAAGCCGGGCATTTCAGAGCAGGAGGCAGCTAAGGAGGCGCTTTCCATCTATGGCAGAGCTTCTTCCTTTGCCCGAGGAAACCGCAACGAGGGATTTAAAACCGCTTCCCAGGTCAATTATGTGGCGCGGTGTGGGAATTTCCGGGAGAAGGGGCTTTCTTATACCGGAGCTTTGCGGATCTTAAAGGTTATTTTAAGCTATGACTATTTGTGGCTTAACCTCCGGGTGAAGGGGGGCGCTTATGGATGCATGAGCGGATTTGGCAGATCCGGGGAAGGCTATCTGGTTTCCTACCGGGATCCCAATTTGGCTGAAACCAATAAAATCTACGAAGGGATTCCGGAATATTTGGAAAAGCTTACTGTAGATGAAAGAGATATGACGAAATATGTGATTGGAACTATTAGTGATGTGGATACCCCGTTGACTCCTTCTATAAAGGGCTCCAGGGGCTTGTCGGCTTATCTGTCCGGGGTGACGGAAGAAATGCTGCAGGAAGAGCGGGATCAGATTTTGACTGCCGCCCAGGAAGATATCCGGGCCCTGGCGCCTATTGTACAGGCTGTTTTGGATACAGGCAGCTTGTGCGCTATTGGAAATGAAGAGAAGGTGAAGAAAAATCAAAGTATTTTTAAAGAGGTGAAGACGCTTTTTGGGGCGTGATATCATATTTAAGGAGTTATATACACATGGAAAAAAAATCCGGTTTTGTCACTTTGATTGGCCGTCCCAACGTAGGCAAATCTACTTTAATGAATCATTTGATAGGACAAAAAATTGCTATTACATCTGACAAACCTCAAACTACCAGAAATCGTATCCAGACCGTTTATACCGATGACCGGGGACAGATTGTTTTTGTAGACACTCCGGGGATTCACAAAGCAAAAAACAAACTTGGCGAATATATGGTGAATATAGCGGAGCATACCTTAAAGGAGGTAGATGTGATCCTCTGGCTGGTAGAACCCACCACTTTTATCGGCGCAGGGGAACGCCACATTGCAGAACAGCTGAATAAGGTAAAAACCCCGGTTATTCTGGTCATCAATAAAATAGACACGGTAAAGCAGCAGGAAGAAATTTTGACCTATATCAATGCCTATAAAGACATCTGTCCTTTTGCCGAGATCGTTCCGGTCTCCGCTTTGAAAAAGAGAGGGACGGATCTGCTGCTGGATTTGATGTTCCGCTATCTGCCTTATGGACCTGAGTTTTATGATGAAGATACCGTTACCGACCAGCCTATGCGCCAGATTGCCGCTGAGCTGATACGGGAAAAGGCCCTGCGCCTGCTGGACGACGAGATTCCCCATGGAGTGGCGGTTACTATTGAGAAAATGCAGGAACGGAAAAACGGCATTATGGACATTGAAGCTACCATTATCTGCGAGCGGGATTCTCACAAAGGGATTATTATCGGAAAAGGCGGGAGCATGCTGAAAAAAATCGGCAGCGCTGCCAGGCGGGAGATAGAAAAAATGATGGAACTTCAAGTGAATCTCCAACTCTGGGTTAAGGTCCGCAAAGAATGGAGAGACAGCGATATCCTGATGAAAAACTATGGGTACAACCAGAAAGATATGTAGGAGGCTTTCATGAGAGATACGGTCACGGTTACCGGTATGGTTATCAAATCGGCCCCGTCCGGGGAATATGACAAACGTCTGGTAATCCTGACCAGGGAGCGGGGAAAGATTACCGCTTTCGCCCGGGGGGCCAGAAGGCCGGGAAATGCCTTGATGGCTCCGGGGCGTCCTTTTGCATTCGGAACTTTTCACCTTTTTGAGGGAAGAGATGCCTACACCCTTTATTCTGCGGAAATTACCAATTATTTCCATGAGATCGCTATGGATATGGAAGCAGCCTGTTATGGCTCTTATTTTTTGGAGATTGCCGACTACTATTCCAGAGAAAATGTGGATGCCACGGATTTGCTGAAGCTGATATACCAGTCCTTGCGGGCCTTGCTAAAACCAGCGATTTCCAATCCTTTGATCCGCCGGATTTATGAATTAAAAATTATGGTGATAAACGGCGAATATACAGAGAATCCTACCCGGCCGGTCTGTGATTCCGCCGTTTACACCTGGCAATATGTGGTAGCATCCCCTATAGAATCCCTGTATCAATTTACTGTGACGGATCAGGTTCTCAGAGAGTTTAGCGCCTGTGTAGAGGATAATTTAAACCGCTATATCGACAGGACATTTAAATCCCTGGATATTTTAGAAAGCATCAAAATGCAAGGAAGGTATTGAAAATATTCAGGAAAGAGGTTATGATATACCTCATATGGGAGAAACCATATAAGGAGGAGAATATGAAAAAGGCAAAACTGGCAGTTGCCATCCTTACGGCCGGATTGGCTTTAGGAGGATGTTCAGGGACCGGCGGCAGCTTTCAGCCCACAGAAAACAGTATTTATGTGACGGCCGACGGACAGCTTTCCACCGCTACCATAGAAGCAGTCAGCGGGGAGAACTATACCGGAGAAGCGTTTACAGCATTTGTAGAGCAGGCAGTCTGTGCGTTTAATGAAGGGAAAGGCAGTATGGCCAAGGCTCGCAATGAAGAGGGGCAGGCCAAGCTTCCGGCGGCGGTTCGGTCCTGTACCATAGAGGAAGGAAAGGCATCCATGATTTTAGATTATGGGGATGCCCAGTCCGTAGTAGATTTTTCGGAGGAAAACGGGATTCCCATAATCAGTCTGACGGTAGGCCCGGTGGGCTCAGAGCTTCCGGCACTAAAAAAAGCAGACGGATCTGCAGCGGATTCCGGTGAAGCAGCAGGCTCCGGCGGAATGATGGTGGAGGCGGAGGGCGCCGTTACCATCCAGACAGAGGGGAAGATACTTTATGTCACAGACGGCGTTGCCATGGTGGATGACAGGACTGTCCGCACCCCGGATGGAAAAAGTACTGTGATTTTTAAGCAATAATCCCGCCGTCTGAACTGTTACGGCGGCAGAAAAGAAACCGCCGGCAGCGTCAGCCGGTCAGAACAGAAGGAAAGAGGTTGGATAATTATGGAAAAGACAATGGAGAAAATCGTTGCTCTGGCAAAATCCAGAGGCTTTGTATACCCGGGTTCCGAGATCTACGGAGGGCTTGCCAACACCTGGGATTACGGTAATTTGGGCGTAGAATTGAAAAACAATGTAAAAAAAGCCTGGTGGCAGAAATTTGTTCAGGAAAGCCCTTATAATGTAGGCGTGGATTGCGCTATTTTAATGAATTCCCAGACTTGGGTAGCATCCGGTCATTTAGGCGGATTCTCTGACCCATTAATGGACTGTAAGGCCTGTAAGGAACGTTTCCGCGCAGATAAGCTGATTGAGGATTTTATGGCGGAAAAGGGCATAGAGCTTGAGGCTCCAATTGATGGCTGGAGCCAGGAAGAGATGAAGAAATACATTGACGACAATAACATTTGCTGTCCAAGCTGCGGCAAACATGACTTTACCGATATCCGCCAGTTTAACCTGATGTTTAAGACATTCCAGGGAGTTACCGAGGATGCCAAGAATACCGTATACCTGCGCCCCGAGACTGCCCAGGGTATTTTTGTAAACTTTAAAAACGTACAGCGTACCTCCAGAAAGAAGGTTCCTTTCGGTATCGGCCAGATTGGTAAATCCTTCCGCAACGAGATCACTCCCGGCAACTTTACCTTCCGTACCAGAGAGTTTGAGCAGATGGAGTTAGAATTTTTCTGCAAGCCCGGCACGGATTTAGAATGGTTTGCATATTGGAAACAGTTCTGCATCAATTGGCTTCAGACTTTAGGCATTAAGGAGGATGAGATGCGTGCAAGAGACCATTCTCCTGAAGAACTGTGCTTTTACAGCAAGGCGACCACAGATATTGAGTTCCTCTTCCCCTTTGGATGGGGCGAGCTGTGGGGAATTGCGGACCGCACCGATTATGATCTGACCCAGCATCAGAATACATCCGGCCAGGATATGACCTATTTTGATGATGAGAGCAAGGAAAAATACATTCCCTACGTTATTGAGCCGTCCCTGGGCGCGGACCGGGTAACTCTGGCATTTTTGTGCGCTGCTTATGACGAGGAAGAAATTGGCGAAGGCGATGTCCGTACAGTTCTTCATTTCCACCCGGCTATTGCGCCGGTTAAAGTAGGAGTCTTTCCGCTCTCTAAAAAGCTGAACCAAGGCGCTGAGAAGGTTTATACAGAGCTCTCCAGGTATTACAACTGCGAATTTGACGACAGAGGCAATATTGGCAAGCGCTACAGGAGGCAGGATGAGATAGGAACTCCCTTCTGTGTGACCTATGACTTTGATTCGGAAGAGGATCAGGCAGTAACCGTCCGGGATCGGGACACCATGGAACAGGTGCGGGTGCCTATCGCAGAACTTAAGAACTGGCTGGAAGAGAAATTCCGCTTCTAAATCACAAATTTATGAAAAGGTGATAGGAGCTGCCGCCTTTCGATTTGCCGCAGGGCAGACGGGAGACAGCAGCTCCTTATTTTAGACTTATGGATAACAAAAATGAATTTTTAACCCAACAGCCTTTTAAACTATTTTTTTCTTACCTGATTCCGTCTGTCAGCGCAACCCTGGTGACTTCCATCTATATTTTGGCTGACACCATGATGATTGGAAAGGGAGTGGGAGCTGTGGGAATTGCCGCGTTAAACCTGATGCTGCCTATTTTTTCCGTCTATATAGGAACCGGAATCTTGTTTGGAGTAGGGGGAAGCGTATTGTTTTCCATTTCCAAGGGGCGGGGGGAGGACAGGAAAGCTCAGGAATATTTTACGGTTTCCGTCCTTTTAGCGGTTTTGGCCAGTGTATTTTATATGTGGCTGTTTACCTTGTTTTTTGATCCGATTACTCTGATTTTGGGGAGAAATCCGGGGACAGAAGAGTATGTCCGGGAATACGGCCGCTTTCTGAAGATGACGCCGGCCGTGTTTTTGTTCTCTTCTTTTTTACAGGCATTTGTCCGCAATGACAGCGATCCCAGGCGGGCTATGGCAGGAGTGATTGCGGGAGGCGTCACCAATGTGTTTTTAGACTACCTCTTTATTTTCCGTTTTCAGTGGGGGATGGGAGGAGCCGCTTTTGCTACAGTGCTGGGATACGGGCTGACTACCTCCATTTTATGTACACATTTTCTTTCCGGGAGAAATACCCTGGCATTGGTGAGAGTGCAGTCTCTGGGATATAAGTGCCGGGAGGTGGTGCGCCATGGGTTTTCCAGTTTTCTCCTGGAAGAGTCCAGCGGGATTATCATGGTGATATTTAACCGGCAGCTCCTGCATTACGTGGGAGAGCTGGGAGTAGTAGTATATGGAATTATTTCCAACAGCGCTTTGGTGGTAAGTTCTATTAATAACGGCATTTCTCAGGCTGCCCAGCCGATTCTGGCGGTAAATTATGGGGCAGGACAGAAAAAAAGGGTAGAGCTGGCTATGAAGTATGCCTCAGAGGCAGCAGCGGCTGCAGGAATTTTTTTTACAATTACAGGCCTCCTTTTTCCTGGACAGATTACGGGATTTTTTGTGAAGGCGGGTCCGGATATTGTGGATATGGCGGAGAAAGCGGTTCGGATCTATTTCCTCTCCTTCCTGTTTCTGGGCCTGAATATGCTCTGTACTACCTACCTGCAGTGTGTAATGCTGCCGGCTAAAGCTATGACAATATGCCTGCTGCGGGGATTTGTTTTAAGCGGTATTCTAGTGCTGATATTGCCGCTAATATGGGGGGTAAACGGCATCTGGGCGGTTATGCCGGTTACGGAACTTCTTACATTAGCTGTATCTCGGGCCTTTCAGATAAAAGCGTCCGGGAAGATATAAATATTATTAAAAAACCCGAGGAGAACTGATGCGATGAAAGACACCACAGCAAAATCATATGAGATGGATATGTGCAGCGGGCCTGTTTTGGGAAAGGTTCTGGTATTTGCCCTGCCTTTAATGCTTTCAGGAATTTTGCAGCTTCTTTTTAATGCGGCAGATGTGATTGTAGTAGGGCGTTTTGCCGGAAGCCAATCTCTGGCGGCGGTAGGCTCTACCAGCTCCTTGATTAATTTGCTGATCAACCTGTTTATCGGCCTCTCTGTAGGCGTAAACGTTCTGGTTGCCAAATACCATGGAGCCAGGGATGAGGAGGAAGTCAGCACTACAGTGCATACCGCCGTTGCTGTCAGCCTTATAAGCGGGCTTTTTCTAGTGGTTGTGGGAACCGGAGCTGCCAGACCTTTGCTGGAGCTGATGGGGACTCCGGAAGATGTAATTAGTAAATCCGTTCTTTATATGAGGGTATATTTTTCGGGTATGCCGGTGATAATGCTGTATAATTTTGGCAGCGCCATCCTTCGGGCTATTGGAGATACTAAACGGCCCCTGTACTACCTGTTCATTGCCGGAGTAGTCAACGTAGTGCTGAACCTTTTTTTCGTGATCAGCCTGAATATGGATGTGGCCGGTGTGGCTTTGGCGACGGTGGCATCCCAGTGCATTTCCGCAGGACTGATTGTCCGCTGCTTGATGAAGAGTCAGGGAGGGCTGAGGCTGCATTTAAAACGCCTGCGCGTCGATACCAAAAAGCTGGCCCAGATTGTCCGTATCGGCCTTCCGGCAGGAATGCAGGGAGCTATCTTTTCTATTTCCAATGTGCTGATCCAGTCTTCCGTTAACTCTTTTGGCTCCGTTGCCATGGCGGGGAACACGGCGGCTTCCAATATAGAAGGCTTTGTTTATACGGCTATGAACGCAGTTTACCAGACCAACTTAAGCTTTACCAGCCAAAATATAGGAGGAAAAAAATTCAGCCGCCTGAACCGGATTCTATATACATGTATGGGAGTTGTGACGGCCACAGGACTGATTCTGGGCCTGGGCGCTGTTGCAGGCGGAAACAGGCTGCTGGGAATTTACTCTTCCGATCCGGAGGTAATCTCTTATGGAGCTAACCGGCTTTTGCTGATCTGCGCTCCTTATTTTATCTGCGGCCTTATGGATACAGCAGTGGGAAGCTTGAGAGGAATGGGGTATTCCATGCTGCCCATGGTAGTATCCCTCACCGGAGCCTGTGTGTTCCGGGTGGTATGGATCTTTACGGTATTTGCAAGACTTCGATCCCTTAAGGTACTGTACATATCCTATCCTATATCTTGGAGCATCACCGCTGCGGCTCACCTTTTTTGTTACTTTAAGCTGCGTAGAAAGTTTCCCAAGGAGGATGTTCAATGAAAACGGATATGACAGAGGGAAGTATTCAGGGCCATCTGATGCGATTTGCTATTCCTCTGATTTTAGGAAATATGTTTCAGCTTACCTATAATGCGGTGGATTCTATTGTAGTAGGCCGATTTGTAGGAAATGAGGCTCAGGCGGCGGTAGGAATCGCCAATCCTCTGATGAATGTATTGACCTTTTTTATTGTTGGTGTGTGTAATGGCATCGGTGTAATTATCAGCGAATTTTACGGAGGAAGGGATGAAAGGCGCCTGCGCCTGGAAATGGGGACTGCCACGGTCTTTGGAGGCCTGGTATTCGGAGGCCTGTCTCTTTTGCTGTGGCTGGGAGCATCTGCAGCTCTTAAGCTTCTGAGGACTCCGGAGGAAATTTTGGGAATTACCTCCGGCTACTTGCGGCTGATTGCGCCGGGGCTTTTATTTATCTATGTATACAATCTTTATGCAACTGCATTGAGAAGTATGGGAGATGCCAAAACACCGCTGTACTTTTTGATTTTTTCTTCGGTTCTCAATGTGCTTTTAGATATTCTGATGGTTATAATCCTTGATTTGGGCGTTTACGGGGCAGCGGCAGGAACTTTACTTTCCCAGGTAAGCGCTTCGGCGTTATGTCTGTTTTACGCCAGGAAAAAGGCGGAGGTTTTAAGGCTTTCGGGAAAAGAGTTCCGGATTGATAAAGGGATCCTGAGAAGAACAATCCGATACAGCTGGGCTACCGGGATGCAGAAAATCACCCTGAATGTAGGAAAGTTATTGATACAGAGCTTTGTCAATCCCTTGGGGGTAGATGTAATTGCCGCTTTTAACGCAGTGAACCGAATTGAAGATTTTGTCCTTCAACCGGAGCAGAGCATTGGAGCTGCCATTACTACATTTGTGGCTCAGAATCGAGGCGCCGGAAAAGGAGAACGGGTATATCGTTCTTTCCGGGTAGGAATGTTGATGGAGGTGCTCTACGGTATTTTTATCGGCATTGTAATTTTCACCTGGGCAGAGCCGGCTATGAGATTGTTTTCCCCTGCCTCAGACAATATAATGATTCCGCTGGGAATCAGTTATCTTCACATTATGGCGGTAATGTATATCCTTCCGGGAGTTACCAACGGTCTTCAGGGCTACGTGAGAGGATGGGGCGCCATGAATCTTTGTCTTATAAGCACGTTTTTACAGATTGGAAGCCGGGTGGTATTTGCCGCTTTTTTAATCCCTATGTTCGGCATGCCGGGGATTGCTTATTGCTGCCTTATGGGATGGTTCATTATGCTGGGCTATGAGGCCCCGTATTTTCTACGGCATAGATCGGAGCAGTTTACTTTGAAAGAACGCTGTCAGTAAGAGATGCAGGTTCAGGCATACCAAGTGCGGCCCCACAGATTAGACATTTTTCGGCAAGAAATTACCGAAAGATGTCTTTTTTGCTTTTAATAAGATGAATTGATGAAAAAATTCAAAAAAATAGGCCGAAAAAGTGTATAAAAATAGAAACAATTGCAAAAAATCAATACAATAATATTATTAACAAAAAACAATAAGAAAAATTCAAAAAAGTATTGACAAAATTATCGGAAGGTAGTATACTAAAACCATCAAGAAAAGCATTACAAAAGAAACAAAATCTAAGAAAAGGAGGTACGGACCGCCGAACACATAAAGAAGGGCTAGTTATCAGACAATGATAGACTTTGGCCAGGGACCCATCGTACCGAAGCAAAAAGCCTGTAAGGGATATATCTCAGGATACTCGAAGCCTAAAGAAAACGGCTAATGTGAAACCAGATAGAAGATGAAAATAAGGATGAGCAGATTACGGGTGAGTTTGTAAGAGGAGATGGAAGGAAGAAAAATTTTATATAGAGAGTATCAGTTGTAAAAGCAACAAAATGATACAAAAAGTTGGAAAGCTAAGCGATAGAAAAAGATGGTAGGTGCACTCTCCAAGAACACAAGCCAGCATTACAAGTCGCAAGGCAGTAAGACGATCTAAAATTAAGAAAAGAGAGGTTTTACAGTCCAATGGATGAGATAGCTTAAAAGCGGATATCGAAGCAGAAAAAAATTCGATATCCGCTTTTTTTCTGTGATTTTATAGTTCCATTATACGCTTTATTGACTTTATATTGCAATACTTTCTTTATGATACAACGCTTTTTCCGATAATACAGTATTTTGTGACTTTAAAGAGGAATAAAACCTTGATTTACCAACAAAAAACCGGCCCCAGCGCATCGCACACGCCGGAACCGGTTAAAAAGGGGAGGATAAGTAGTTAAATTTCTCTTTTGTTTACATCCATAGTATTGACCTGTCCGAAAATTTTATACACAGAAATTGCAAATTATTTTATTTTTTTTCCAGTTCAGAAAGGCTGCGAATAAGCTCAATATCCGAAACAGTAAGTTTTAAATTGGCAGAAAGGGTTTTCCCTTCCGGAGTTGTAATGGTTACATCCATTACAGTTCCCTCAGGCAGATTTCTGCGGGAAACGGCCCGAAGAAAGCTGATAAATTTAGGGTGGCTTTCTTTAAAGACCAAGGCCTTGTCTTTTAGCTGCATAAGTTCTAACGGGTTCATAATAGTCCTCCTTATCTAGTTATTCTTGGAAAGATCCGGTAAGCATTCCCATTATATCATATCTTCTAAACCGGTGGAATACTTGTCTATGAGCAATCACAACCTGTCCCTGTCTTTCATATCATATAAAAAAGAGTAAGGACAGGACTATGAAAATTTGTTTAGATGCCGGTCATTACGGGAAATACAACCAGAGTCCCGCGGAACCGGGGTATTACGAATCGGAAATGGCATGGAAGCTTCATCTGCTACAGAAAAAATACCTGGAGGCCTATGGAATTCAGGTAGTGCTGACCAGGGAAAAACAAGAAAACGATAAAGGGCTGTATGCCAGAGGAATGGCAGCAAAGGGGTGCGATTTATTTATCTCTGATCACTCAAATGCGGTGGGAAGCGGGGTAAACAATAGTGTAGATTATCCGGTTGCTTATTGTGCTATTGACGGAAGTGCAGACGGCATCGGTATGGCTCTTGCCCAGACAGTGAAAATGGTTTTAAACACCAGAGAACCGGCCAGGATCGAGCACAGAAGAGGAAAAAACGGAGATTATTACGGGGTACTGCGGGGGGCCACGGCAGCAGGAGTGCCGGGGCTGATATTGGAACATTCTTTCCATACCAATGCCGCTATTGCACGGTGGCTTCTGGATGCCGGTAATTTAGACCAGTTGGCCAGGGCGGAGGCAGCGGTTATTGCCCTTTACTACAATGTTGATGTGCCGGAGCCGGAAAAACGTTCCGGATGGTACCAGGAGGAGGGCGGCTGGCGGTTTTACTTGGGGAATACCGGAGAACCAGTGAGAAACAACTGGTATAAGGACGGTAAGGACTGGTACTGGTTTGACGGCGCGGGGATGATGGTTTACAATACCTGGAAAACCGATTCCAAGGGACTCTGGTACTATTTGGGAACCAGTGGAGCTATGGAGAAGAATACCTGGGTAGTATGGAAAGATGAATTGTACCGTCTGAAAGAGGATGGCAGTATGTTCCAGGGAGAAATCTATCTGAAAAGTAATGAAAAGGGAGCTTTAATTACAGAAGAAGAGATAGAAAAATTGAGGATAGTGGCAGGACCGGAAAAGAGCAGCAAAGAAAAGGAAGGCGGATTGGGGACTGTCGGGAAGGCAAATGAGAAGAAACGTCTAAAAAGAAAAAAATCTTCCAAAAAGAAAAGACGAAAAAGTGACAGGAGTTAAATGCTCGTGCAAGCACGGCGCTTGGCTCATTGCCTACGGAAATAAAATAGGGGACAAGGCTATCGGGCGGAAGAATCGAGAGATTCTCCCCTTGCCAAGCCTCTCTCTTTGGGCTACAATAAAAGTCATAGAGAAAAAGGAGAAAAATACCTATGAAAAAGAATATCATCGTTGGCCAGTCCGGCGGCCCAACCGCAGTAATCAATGCCAGCCTGTACGGAGTGATCCGGGAAGGGCTCTCATCAGGAGAGGAAATTGGGAAGGTTTATGGCATGATTCATGGTATTGAAGGCTTTATGGCTGGAAGAGTGATGGAATTATCCGCCCTGCCGCCAGAAGAGCTGGAGCTTTTAAAGCTGACCCCTGCCGCTTACCTGGGCTCCTGCCGCTATAAGCTCCCTGAAGATTTAAGCAATATCTGCTATCCGGAGCTGTTTGAAAAATTCCGCCGGATGGACATTGGCTATTTCTTCTATATAGGCGGAAATGATTCCATGGATACCGTAAGCAAGCTGTCCCGATATGCCTCTTCTCATCACATTGATGTGAAAGTAATAGGAATCCCTAAAACCATTGACAATGATCTGATTCTGACCGACCATACCCCCGGATACGGAAGCGCCGCCAAATATGTAGCCGCCACGGTTCGGGAAATTGTGCTGGATTCCTTAGGCTACCAGCAGAAGTCCGTCACCATTGTGGAATTGATGGGCCGCCATGCCGGCTGGATTACTGCCGCCAGCGCTTTGGCAAGAAAGTATAAGGGGGACAACCCGGTACTTATTTACCTTCCCGAAACGGATTTTAATATGGAACAGTTTGCCTACGATGTAGAAAAGGCATTGGAAAAGCAGCCTAACGTGATTATTTGTATTTCCGAGGGGATTTCTGATGCCAGAGGCCGTTTTATCTGTGAATACGCAGAGGAAGCCAGAATGGATACCTTTGGTCATAAGATGCTGACAGGAAGCGGAAAGGTACTGGAGAACTTTGTCCGGGATCGATTTGGCGTTAAAGTAAGATCCGTGGAATTAAACGTGAGCCAGCGCTGCTCCGGCATGATTGCTTCTAAAACCGATATTGAAGAGGCGGCAATGGCGGGAGCCTGCGGGGTAAAAAAGGCCCTTGAGGGAGTAACCGGCCAGATGGTTACGTTTTCCCGTAAATCAGACAGCCCCTATGAAATAGAATGCGCCACAGTGGATGTAAATCAGGTCTGCAATCAAGAAAAGAAATTTCCGGCGGAATGGATTGCCGGAAAGGGCAACGATATTGCAGACGAATTTTTGGCTTATGTCTTGCCTCTGATTCAGGGAGAGACGGATCAGAAAATGGAAAACGGGCTGCCGATATATGCATATCGGAAATAAAAAGCTTTACAACAATCATGGTTTTGTTATATACTAGGCCCTGGAGGCTTTGCCCTGTAAATATATACAAAGAAGGATGGATGTTTCAATGGCAATTTTAGAAACCTGGAGAAACCTGGCATATGGCGACGGTTTAGACGATAAAAAGAGAGAAGAGCTATGGACCGGCTATTTCAGTATTGAGAAAGGAATTTATGAGCAGATTCTTTCCAATCCCACAGAGGTAATTACCGGTACGGTAAAGGAGCTGGCCGAAAAATATAATACTGAACTGTTAATTATGACCGGATTCTTAGACGGTATTAATGAAAGCTTAAAGGGATATCAAAACCCCATTGATACCATGGAGGAGGATACAGAAGTTCGGATTGAGATCGATCCGGAGAAGCTCTACTATAATATGGTAGAAGCAAAGGCGGACTGGTTATATCAGCTTCCCCAGTGGGATGCGATTCTTTCTGAAGAGCGCAGAAAAGAGCTTTACAAGGAGCAGAAGGCATCCGGCACTGTCCGCAAGGAGCAGAAGGTATATCCCAATGATCCCTGCCCCTGCGGAAGCGGTAAGAAATATAAGAAGTGCTGCGGTAAGAACGTATAAGAGCCTAACTGATATCCGCATCAGACTGCGGTTAAGGACAAGCCCGGGAGGAATCTCTCGGGCTGTTTCTCATATCATAGGAAAGTGCTCCCTTTGTTCGCTGAGGGAATAGAGACAGGAGGATAGAATGGACGCTTACACAAGCTTTGCGGCAGTTTACGATTTGTTTATGGACAATATTCCCTATGAGGAATGGTGTGTTTACCTTACAAGCCTTTTAAAAGAAAGAGGAGTTCAGAACGGTTTGGTTCTGGATCTGGGGTGCGGTACCGGAAACCTGACGGAACTTCTGGCAGCAGAAGGCTACGATATGATCGGTGTGGATAATGCGGCGGATATGCTGGAAATCGCTGTGGAGAAAAAGCTTGCCAGCGGAAGAGACATTCTATACCTGCTTCAGGATATGCGGGAGCTTGAACTGTACGGCACCGTGGCGGCGGCAGTCAGCATCTGCGATTCCATAAATTATATCCTGGATTACAGAGAGCTGGTTCGGGTTTTTTCTCTGGTAAATAACTATCTGGATCCGGGAGGTATATTTATTTTTGATTTAAATACAAAATATAAATACCAAAAAATATTGGGGGAATCCACTATTGCGGAAAATCGGGAAGAGGGAAGCTTTATCTGGGAAAACTATTTTGATAAGAAAACAGGGATTAATGAATACGATTTAACTCTGTTTATCCAGACAGAAAATAAGCAGGATTCTCTGTTTCGAAGGTTTGAAGAAACCCATTACCAGCGGGCCTATTCTATAGAAGAAATTGAAAGGGCCCTGAAGGAAGCCGGTCTGGTTTTTGAGGCCTGTTATGACGCGTTTACTAGAGAACCGCCTAAACCCGATAGCGAAAGGATATACATTATCGCCCGGGAGCAAGGGAAGAAATAGCTGGATTTTGTTAGAAATACAACATAATCAATGAAAAACCAACAAAGGAAGGAACAAAAATGTCTGATTATATTATCCGTGCAACTGCAGCAGAAGGCCAAATCCGTGCATTTGCCGCAACTACAAGAGACCTGGTAGAGTATGCCCGCCAGGCCCACGATACCAGCCCGGTGGCAACAGCCGCTTTGGGCCGTCTTCTTACGGCAGGAGGAATGATGGGCATTACCATGAAAGGTGAGGAAGATCTGCTGACTCTGAAAATCCAGGGAGACGGTCCGATTGAAGGGTTGACTGTTACTGCTGATTCCCATGGAGCTGTAAAAGGCTATGCCTACAATCCTGTTGTCATGCTGCCTCCCAACGCAAAGGGAAAGCTGGACGTAGGCGGAGCTTTGGGAGTAGGAGTATTAAGTGTGATTAAAGACATTGGATTAAAGGAGCCCTATGTGGGACAGACTATTTTGATTACCGGAGAGATTGCTGAGGATTTAACCTATTATTATGCAACCTCTGAGCAGATCCCTTGTTCAATTGCGTTGGGGGTTTTAATGAACAAAGACAATACGGTTCGTCAGGCAGGAGGCTTTATGATCCAGCTTATGCCCGGGGCTTCCGATGAGATTATCGACAAATTGGAGAAGCGCCTGGGAGAAATTACGTCTATTACGGCATTGCTGGATGAGGGAAACACCCCGGAGATGATTCTGAAACATATTCTGGGAGATTTTGGATTGGAGATTAATGAGACTGTAGAAACGAAGTTCTATTGCAATTGTACCAAAAAACGGGTGGAAAAGGCCCTTATAAGCATCGGGAAGAAAGAACTTCGGGAAATGATTGAAGAAGGGAAAGAGATTGAGGTGAATTGCCATTTCTGCAGCCGTCACTATAAATTTTCTGTGGAGGAATTGAAGGAGCTTATGAGCCGGGCCTCGCGCTAAAATGTGAAGGAAATGCAGCCATATCTTTTCCCGTATAACCAAAAAGAGCCGGTATCTTAAGATACCGGCTCTTTTTGTAATCATTGAATCCAATATAACTTTATTTCAATTACATAAACATTATCTATATGATTGAAAAAGGTACACTGCTGACTAGATGATTATAATTTGGTAACATTGGTTGCCTGGGGACCCTTTGCACCGTTAACTACGTCGAATTCAACCTCAGCGCCTTCGTCTAAAGACTTGAAGCCCTCCATGTTTAATCCAGAGTAGTGTACGAATACATCGTTACCCTGCTCATCGGAAATGAATCCGTAGCCCTTCTGATTGTTGAACCACTTAACTGTACCTTTCATTATGATACCTCCAAAAAAAATAAGAAAAATTGCTCCGTAAGTTATTTTACGGATGTCCTAAGAATAGCACAGTTTTAATCAGGTGTCAAATGGTTTTGGTGTCAATTTTTGGAAATTTGACGTACAAAATCCATGTCAAAGCCCACATCATCTCAACTGTCACGAAAAAATTGCATTTTGGAAAAAAGCTGTTATACTGATAAAAGACCAAAAGACGGGAGGAGATACCCTGCGGGTATATCTGTATGCCTAAAAGGCAGGGCGGAAAAGGAGGAAACTGCATGAAATTTCGAAATATAGGCAGGCATTTCTGTACCATCACAGAGCATAAGCTTTTAGTCATGAAACATTGCTTTATGGTAGGGCTGTACCGGCAAGGGCTGCTTCATGACCTGTCCAAATACAGTCCGGAGGAATTTTGGACAGGAGTTCGATACTACCAGGGGGATCGAAGCCCTAATGCGGCGGAACGGGAGCTTTTGGGCTTTTCTAAAGCCTGGCTTCACCACAAAGGGCGGAATAAGCACCATTTTGAATACTGGATTGACGTATCCAAAAACAAGGAGGAGGGACTGATTGGAAACAAAATGCCTTTAAATTATGTAATTGAGATGGTAATGGACAGAATAGCAGCTTGCAAAGTCTATAAGGGCAAAGACTATTATGACGGCGCTGCCTGGGAATATTATGAGAAAACCAAACGTTTTATCACGATTCACCCGGAAACCAGAGCGCTTTTAGAAAGACTCCTTTGGATGCTGAAACAAAAGGGGGAGAATAAAACCTTTTCTTACATCCGAAAATTGTTGAAAAAAGGAGATTATTAACCTGCCGGAATCTTGGGGCATAAAATTTTAAAAACACCGTCCAGATAGGCGGCTGCATTATCAGGATTTTGAAAAAGCTCCGGACAGTATTCGACATAGGTCTGCTTTTCCTTATAGGCTTTTTTAAATACTGGAGTCCAGATAAGCCGGGGCTGGGGAAGAAACAGACCGGAGGACTTGGTGTAGCAGGTCGCAGCGGTAGCCCTCTTTCTGGAAGAGCGATCTACAAACTCTCCTAAGCTTTTGTGAATAGCAGTATCTTCCTCAGGGAGATAATAATAATCCCTATAATCCGGATAGAAGTATTTCAGCTCTCCTTCTGTGAGAGGAACGCTGCATACCAGATGGCTTCCATCACAGGACAAGGTAAACATCCCGTCAGAGGCGGACCAGGGAGCCGGAACAGAATAGGGGCTTTCATAAGCTAGATCCAGATATGTTTCCGGCACACCGAAAATATCGCGGACGGTGCGGCTGCTTTGACTTGCAAAAGAGAAACGGCCTTCCATCATGTCGCAATAATTCAAAACGGGAAGAATCAGAGGCATCCCCTCCAGATCCTCTTTGTTGTGGAGAATCAGCATATTGTAGAGAAAATCCTCTCCGGTAGTCAGATAGTCCTGATATACCTTTATAAGCTGGCCGCCGGAATAGGGATCCGTGCGGAAGATTCCCAGAAACCGTTCAATGGATTTTTGCTTTAAGCTTTCTAAGCCCAAAAGGCCTTTGTAGGGCTTGATTTTTCGATAAATGTCCAGGCTCGTGACGCCGGAGAAATCATAAGCAAGGCCATAATGACAGCAGCGTTTTAATAAATATGGAATGTCAAAGCCGTCTCCATTAAAATGGACCAGAATAGAAAAATCCTTTAAAAAGGAGAAAAAAGCGTGAAGAAGTTCTGGTTCCGCTTCCCTCGTGTCAGCAAACCACTGGAAAAGCTGCCAGTGATTATCCTTATAACAGGCACAGCCGATTAAATAGAGGGAGGAGGTATCGCCGGAAAATCCGGTAGTTTCAATGTCGAAAAACAACAGCTCAGATAGAGGACCGATCCGCTCCAGGGGATAGGCGGAAGGGAAATCTATGGTGTGGCGGATGGTAATCATCAGTGTGGAATCCTCCTGAAGCAATGGAATCTATATCAGCAATTATACGGAACAGAAAAGAGAAAGTCAATGGAAAAGAATATTTGTTCGATTAAGGTTGCATTGAAAACTTGTCTATGATATGATGAAATCTAAAAGATTACAAAAGGAGAAGTTATGATTTCTTATATAAAAGGCCCATTGGCAGAGATTGACGGGGACTTGATTGTAATAGAAGCCGGGAATGTAGGTTTCGGGATCCGGGTCCCTTTATCTCTGCTGGATGAACTCCCTAAGGTGGGGGAGACAGTGAGGGTTTATACCTATTTTCAAGTCCGGGAGGACGCTATGAGTCTCTACGGCTTCCTGCACCGTCAGGACAGAGAAATGTTTAAACAACTTTTGGGAGTCAATGGAGTAGGACCCAAGGGGGCTTTGGGGATTCTGTCTGCCCTGCGGCCGGATGATCTGCGGATGGCCATTATTTCCGGAGATGTGAAAGCGATCTCCAAGGCGCCGGGAATTGGAACAAAGACTGCCCAGCGGGTAATTTTAGACTTAAAAGACAAAATTTCCTCAGAAGATCTGTTCCCTGCAGAAGGAGATGGAGGACTTTTGGTAAGCTCGGGAACTCAATCCGGAATAGACGGTTATGGGGATGCGGCCCGGGAGGCCGTCAGCGCCTTGGTGGCGTTGGGATATTCCAATATGGAGGCGTCCAGAGCAGTGAGAAAGGTAGAAATAACAGAGGAGATGACGGCGGAGGATGTGCTGAAAGCTTCCCTGCGTCACTTGTCATTTTTGTAGAGGTGAGGATTCATGGACAGGAGAATTATTACCACCGAGATAACTGAAGAGGATAAAAGAATCGACACTAGCCTAAGGCCTCAGCTTCTTTGTGAATATATTGGTCAGGAGAAGATTAAAACTACCCTGAAAATCTATATCGATGCCGCCAAATCCAGAAACGAGGCGTTGGATCATGTGCTGTTTTATGGTCCTCCCGGCTTGGGAAAAACTACTCTGGCAGGAATTATTGCTAAGGAGATGGGGACCAATATGAAGGTTACATCCGGTCCGGCCATTGAAAAGCCCGGGGAGATGGCAGCTATTTTAAACAATCTCCAGGAAGGAGACGTTCTATTTGTGGATGAGATTCACCGGCTTAACCGTCAGGTGGAAGAAGTGCTGTATCCGGCTATGGAGGACTATGCCATAGATATTATGTTGGGAAAGGACTCTTCTGCCCGATCTATCCGGCTGGATCTGCCCAAATTTACCCTGGTAGGCGCCACTACCAGAGCCGGCCTTCTGACGGCTCCGCTGCGGGATCGGTTCGGTGTGGTTCAGAAACTGGAATTTTATACCCCAAAAGAGCTTACTACCATTGTGCTTCGATCTTCCATGGCTTTGGGAGTGGAGATTGACACTGCCGGGGCGGCGGAGATTGCCAAAAGATCCAGAGGAACCCCACGACTTGCCAACCGTCTGTTAAAAAGGGTCAGAGATTTTGCCCAAGTAAAGTATGAGGGACGGATTACCAAGGAAGTGGCGGATTTTGCCTTGGACATTTTAGATGTGGATAAGCTGGGGCTGGATCAGAATGACCGAAACATTTTGCTTATGATTATCGAAAAATTCGGCGGCGGCCCAGTAGGATTGGATACTCTGGCGGCGGCCCTGGGAGAAGACTCGGGGACCCTGGAGGATGTATACGAGCCATACCTTTTGATGAACGGTCTTATTAACCGCACCCCCAGAGGACGGCTGGCAACGGAGCATGCCTACCGGCATCTGGGAATCAGCAGAGAAGAAAAGAGTTAAAATTCATCTTTTCTAACTTTTCTTGGCAGTGGGAGTATGTTATACTATATACTACGGGGCAAAATTTGCCTGCCCAAACCAACCAAATAGGAGAGCAACCCTTATGGATTCCAAAAATTATGCAGAAGTATTAATAGACGGTAATGTATACACTCTGGCTGGCGCGGAAGAAAAAAGCTATTTCCAGAAGGTGGCTGCATACATTAATGAAAAGATTGATCAGCTGAAATCTCAGCCCGGATTTACCAAGCAGAGTGATGACTATCGAACCGTTATGGTGGAGCTGAATATAGCGGATGACTATTTTAAAGCTATGGACAAGCTGAATGCTATGGAGATTCAAAGGTCTGACATGGAGAGGGAGATATATAGCTTAAAGCATGAACTGGTCAGTACCCAGATGAAGCTGGAGGCCGCTCTCAGAAGCTTGGATGATTTTCAGAGAAAGCAGATAGGACAGGAGGAGGAGCTGAAAAAGGCTCTGTCCAAGGTAAAGGCCAGTGAAGAGCTGGTGGCGGCGGAAAGGGAAAATGAGGAAAAGGCCGCGGCGATAATGGCGGCTTCGGAGGCAGCAAAAAATGCCGCATTTATTCCTGCTGCTTCTCAGATTCCTCCTTCTCAGAAGAGCGGACACGGGAACAGAAAAGGAAAAAGATAAGATATTGGGGGCGCTGCAAAGGTGGGCCCCCTATTTTATCATACCTGGAAGGAGAATGGCAGTGACAAGGGAAAAAGCAGTAGAGCTCTTAGCTCCGGCCGGAAGCTTTGAGAGTATGAAAGCAGCCGTGGCAGCCGGGGCAGACGCGGTATATATGGGAGGCAGCCGGTTCGGGGCGAGGGCTTATGCGGATAATCCGGATAAGGATAAGCTGCTGGAGGCTATAGATTATGTTCATCTTCATGGCTGCCGTCTTTATATGACAGTCAACACCCTGTTTAAAGAAAAAGAGATTCAGGAGCTGTATGATTATCTGACGCCCTACTATGAGCAGGGAGTGGATGGAGTGATCGTTCAGGATTTGGGAGCTTTTATGAAAATACGGGAGTGGTTTCCGGATCTGCCTGTCCACGCCAGCACCCAGATGACAGTCACCGGCGTTTACGGCGCTAAAGTTTTAAAAAATTTAGGCGCCCGAAGAGTGGTAACAGCTCGAGAGCTGTCTTTAGAAGAAATACGGGAGATCCACCGTCAGGTTCCAATAGAAATTGAGTGTTTTATCCATGGAGCACTGTGCTATTGCTATTCCGGCCAATGTTTAATGAGCAGCCTGATTGGCGGGCGCAGCGGCAACCGGGGACGGTGCGCCCAGCCCTGCCGCCTTCCCTACGAGGTAAAAAGGGACGGAAAATCCCTTTATAGAAGGAATGAATCTTACGTACTGAATCTGAAGGATCTGTGTACCTTAGATTTAATCCCGGATATGATAGAAGCAGGGGTCTGCTCCATGAAAATAGAGGGCCGCATGAAAAGCCCAAGATACACTGCCGGGGTAGTAAGCATTTACCGAAAATATGTAGATATGTACAGAAACCAGGGCAGAGAAGGATTCCGGGCGGATCCGGAGGATAAAAGGCTTTTATTGGATCTGTTTGACAGAGGCGGTTTTTCCGGGGGCTATTACGAAAATCACAATGGCCGCCATATGGTGGCATTAAAGGAAAAACCTTCCTTCCGGGAAACCAATCAGGAGCTTTTTGACAGGTTAGACAGAGAGTACGTAAATGCAGCGGTACAGGAGCCGGTTTCCGGTTCCGTGCTTTTAGAAGAAGACCGGCCTTCCAGTCTATTTTTGAGTCTGGAAAATCCGGGCTCAGAGCCGGTTGCCGTTACCGTTACGGGGCAGAGGCCGCAAAAGGCTCAAAATCAGCCTGTTACAGAGGAAAAGGTGGCCAGGCAGATAAAAAAAACCGGAGGGACGCCTTTTGCTGTCTCCCGTTTAGATGTAAAGATCGCCGGGCAGGTATTTTTGCCGGTGCAGGCTTTAAATGAGTTACGAAGAGCCGGCCTGGAAGCCCTTGAAAAGGCAATTTTAAGGCCTTACCGCAGGTTCGCGGTCCGACCGGCGGCCGGACCGGCAGTTTCTTTGGCAAATGCTGCCGGACGACAGTGGTCTCCGGCCTTCCGGCTGTCTTTTGAAGAGCCTTTTCAGCTGGAGGCTCTCCTCTCATGGACAGAGCTGGGAGAATATGCGTCCCAATCGGAATATAATCGGGGCCCGTCTATTGACGAGATTGCCATAGACAGCGTCGGTTTTCCGGCAAAACAGTGGTCGGAATGGGTTGGGCGGGTCCACGACAGAGGGCTTTCCTGCCTGCTGATTTTTCCCCACATTTTCCGGAGAGAGGCTCAGGAGTATTTAGGCGCCAACTTGAATCAATTAAAATCAGCAGGTTTTGACGGCGTCATGGTTCGAACTATGGAGGAAACAGAATGGCTGAAAGAAGCGGGCATTACCTGCCCCATGGTTTTTGACGATACCATGTATATCTGGAATCGGGAAGCCGTTTCGGCTATGAAGGCCATGGGGGCGAAGCGGGTTACCCTTCCTCTGGAATTAAACAGCCGGGAGATTAAGGAGATCTGCCAGACAGATCCGCCTTCCGATCTGGTGGTTTACGGCTATCTTCCCATGATGGTTTCTGCCCAATGTATCAAAAAGACTATATCAGATTGTGACAAGCGCCGGGAGACCATTGCTCTAAAAGATCGGACCGGTAAACTGCTTCCGGTAAAAAACCATTGCCGGTTCTGTTATAATACCATCTATAATCCAAGTCCACTGGCCCTTTTGGGCTGCAAAAGCGAGATAAGCGAATTGAAACCGGACGGGCTTCGGATGAAATTTACTGTTGAGACAGAAGAAGAAACCATAAGGATTCTGAAGGCCTTTCTGGAGGAAGGAAAAAAGAAGGAGGTTTTACCTGTTCCGCTGAAAGATTTTACCAGAGGACATTTTCGCCGGGGAGTGGAATAGGAAAATAGAATGACAACCCTGATTATTGAAATTTCTAAATATTTCATGATTCTTTTAATGGCCTTTTACACATATTTTAACTTCCGGTTCTTTTCTTACCGGGACCTGGAGGATAAAAAGGCAGTCTGCGGCCGCCAGAACCAGGCCATGTTTTTAATCCATCTTCTGGCTTTTCTGGTAATTTATCTGAAAAGCCAGGAGGAAGCGGTTATTGCTTTCTATCTTGCCCAAGTAGTGTTTTTTATCTGCTATATCGGCGGTTTCCGCTTGTTGTACCGCAATGTATCGAGACTTTTAGTCAACAATACCGCCATGCTTTTATGCGTGGGTTTTATTATCCAGACTCGTTTGTCTATAGAAAAGGGACAGACTTTGGCAGGAAAGCAGTTTGCGGCAGCGGCTTTGGCGGCGGCTATAAGCCTTCTAATCCCTTTTATTATGGACAGGGTATGGCAGCTTTCCAAAATTCCGTGGGTATATGGAATTGGGGGCTTGATTTTGCTGATGGCAGTATGGATTAAGGGGAATACCAGCTACGGCGCCCAGCTTTCTTTGACTTTAGGAGGAGCATCCTTTCAGCCGTCAGAATTTGTAAAGATTACCTTCGTATTTTTTACAGCGGCTATGTTTTACCGTTCCACCAACTTTCGTACCGTGTGCATTACTACAGCGGCCGCGGCTGCTCACGTGCTGGTGCTGGTAGTGTCGAAAGACTTAGGAGGGGCCCTGATTTTTTTTACAACCTACGTATTTATGCTGTTTGTAGCTACCTCCAATTGGCTCTATTTAGGAACAGGAATCCTAAGCGGCAGCGCGGCGGCAGCGGCGGCTTACCATCTGTTTTCCCATGTTCGAATCCGGGTGGAAGCCTGGGCTAATCCTTGGGCGGATATTGATAATCGGGGATATCAGATTACCCAATCCCTTTTTGCCATCGGCACAGGAGGATGGTTTGGAAGCGGCCTTTTTCAGGGGATGCCCTACAAGATTCCTGTTGTGGAAAAAGACTTTATTTTTGCTGCTATTTTTGAAGAGATGGGAGGGATTTTTGCGGTTTGCGTCCTGCTGATTTGTCTGGGATGCTTTATTCAGTTTATGATGATAGCCGCCAAAATGAGGGCTGCCTTTTATAAATTAATTGCTTTCGGGCTGGGGATGGTGTATATTGTCCAGGTGTTTTTAAATGTAGGCGGAGTAGTAAAATTTATTCCCTCCACCGGTGTAACCCTGCCTTTTGTCAGCTATGGAGGAAGCTCTGTTTTCAGCACGTTTTTTTTATTCCATATTGTCCAGGGCCTTTATATCCTGAAGCGGAATGAGGAGGAAGAAGATGAAGCGTAATTCCAACTTCCCGGGTTCCAATGGAAATATTTTGATATTGACTTATCTGATTTCAGCAGTATTTGCACTGCTTATGGGATATCTGGTTTGGTTTATAGAGATACAAAGCGAAAATGCCCTTAATAATTCTTACAATGCCAGGCTGGAACATTTATCCGATAAGGTAATCCGGGGCGAAATTTTAAGCAATGACGGCAGAGTCCTGGCCCAGACTTTGGTGGGAGAGGATGGGACAGAAGAGCGAGTCTATCCCTATGGCCCTTTGTTCTGCCATGCGGTAGGCTGGTGTACCAGAGGAAAGACAGGAGTGGAGGATTTAGCTAATTTTTATCTTCTTTCATCCCATGACAATCTGGCGGAGAAAGTGCTCCGAGAACTGACGGATGAGAAAGATCCGGGAGATAATGTAGTTACCACTTTGGATGTGGAGCTGCAGCAGACCGCTTATGATGCCCTTGGAGACAGAAAAGGGGCGGTTGTAGCTATGGAAGTGGATACGGGGAAAATTCTGGCCATGGTTTCCAAACCGGAATTTGACGCAAATCAGATTAATTCCCTGTGGGACAGCCTGGTGTCGGGGGAGGCCGGAGAAGGACTTTTATTAAACCGTGCTGCTCAAGGGGTCTATCCGCCGGGATCCACTTTTAAAACTTTGATTCTTCTGGAATATATGAGAGAAAATCCGGAAAATTATAGAAATTTCCATTTTGATTGTAACGGTGTATATCAACATGGAGAATATACCATCCGGTGCTATCATTCTACAGCCCATGGAAGCCAAAATCTGGAGCAGGCCTTTGCCAATTCCTGCAATGGAGCGTTTGCCAGCATAGGCCTGGAACTAAATCACGCCGATGTGAAAAAATTAGCGGAAGAAATGCTGTTTAATAGAGAATTGCCGCTGTCCATTCCCTACAGTAAAAGTACTTTTGCCTTGGGAGATGGGGCTTCTGACTGGGAGGCGCTTCAGACATCCATCGGACAGGGAGGAACTCAGATAACTCCTCTTCATAATCTGATGATTACCGCCGCAATCGCCAATGAAGGAAACCTTATGAAGCCCTATTTTATTGATTATGTGGTAAATGCCAGTGGAGAGACGGGACAGAAATTTATGCCGGAATCTTGGGGAAGCCTTATGAGCGCTGAGGAGGCAAAAGCTCTGGCCGGGATGATGGAGCTGGTGGTTACAGACGGAACCGGTTCGGCCCTCAGAACAGAGGCTTACCGGGCGGCAGGAAAGACAGGTTCTGCTGAATTTGAAACCGGAAAGGAAAGCCATGCCTGGTTTACCGGTTTTGCTCCGGCAGAGAATCCTCAGATTGCCATTTCCGTAGTGGTGGAGGAAGGCGGATCCGGAGGACGGGAAGCAGCCCCCATTGCCAGAGCTGTGTTTGACACATATTTTGTAAAGCAGGCAAGTATAGGAAATTGATATTCCTCACGCTGCCTGGATTGGTTGCGGCTTATAGTGTGATATATCAACCGTTTCCGGATACCCCTTGCAATGCATCTGAAAAAGAGTTATACTTAAAAACAGGTATATGGAAACACACCAGCGACCAGGAGGGATTGCGATGATAGAAGCAACTAGCTGCGGCGGTGTGGTTATATTTCGTGGTAAGATACTCGTCCTGTACAAGAATTATAAAAATAAGTACGAGGGCTGGGTCCTTCCCAAGGGAACTGTAGAGCCGGGAGAGGAGTTTAAAGAAACGGCGCTCCGTGAGGTGAAAGAGGAGACTGGCGTCAGCGCTTCCATTATTAAATATATCGGTAAAAGTCAATATTCGTTCAATACCCCTCAGGATGTGGTGGAAAAGGACGTGCACTGGTATTTGATGATGGCGGACAGCTATTACAGCAAACCACAGCGGGAGGAATATTTCATTGATTCCGGATATTATAAATTTTACGAGGCCTACCATTTGCTGAAATTTTCAAATGAAAAACAGATTCTGGAGAAGGCCTATAATGAATATTTGGAACTTAAGAGGAGTAACCTCTGGGGCAATAAGAAATATTTCTGATGCAGGAAACATTGAAATGGCAGGGGCTGCTGCGGATAAACAGTTGGGAGAAATACCCCCAGGGATTGTCTGCGGCGGCCTTTGTTACATTTGTATACTTTTTGTATACTTTTTAATAGATCTTGTAATCTATGGGAAATTGCGTTACAATAAGAAAAGAAGTGACTTTTTATGACAAGAAAGGGGAAAGCGATGAAAAGTTGGAAAAAGTTTGGCATATTGGTAGTGCCCATGGCACTGTCTATGGCCTCTCCTGCATTGGCGGGTCAGTGGGAAAAGGCGGATGTAACCTGGAAATACCAGCAGGACGACGGCGGCTATGCGACGGATACCTGGCAGTGGATTGACAGCAACGAAGATGGTCTGGCTGAGTGCTACCATTTTAACGAGAACGGACTTCTGGACTTGAACAGTGTGGTAGACGGCTGGATTGTCAATGATAAAGGTCAGTGGACCTGGGGCGGCAATCCTCAGCAGCTGGATCTGAAAGCCACTGCAGATGAAATAGGAGCCATTTACCGGGCTGCTACGCAGAAGGCAGACAGTCTGGACGATTTTGATGCGAATGTTGATGCGGTCATGACCATGACCATAGACGGGGAGTCCCTTAAGATGCTGGTGGACATGGATATGAAGATGAAGGGCGCAAAATCCGGAAATATGGCCCTTCTTTGCGATATGGCAATTGCTGCAGAGGGAGAGTCCATGACCATGACTATGTTCTACAAGGACGGCTATATGTACATGGCGATGGATGATTTAAAGATGGCGATGCCCATGGACATGGATGAGATGATGGAAGAGAGCATGTCCCTTACCTCAAACCTTCAGCTGGCTTCCAATGAGATGTATGGAATGACTAATTTAAAGATGTATCACAATGGCGATGCCAAGACAGTTACCTATGATATGGATACTATTCAGCTGAACCAGGCAGTAAATGAAGTTATGGCTCTTATGGGAATGGATTATTCCACCCTGGGATATCAGTATCAGGTGAACCGTGCAAGCGGAACCATCCACATCAACAAAGACGGCTATGTGAATGAGGAAAGCGTTTCTATGGATATGTCTATGGAAATGATGGGAATGACCATAAATATGACGATAGATATGGACATGGTATTTAAGAATCCGGGACAGCCGGTATATATCACCCTTCCTTCTACAGAAGGATATGTGAACATGGACAATCTGGCTGCATGAGATGAATAAATTTCGGGGACACTCAGTAAAGGGTGTCCCTTTTTATAATTTTACAGAAAAACTCTTTCTGTAAAGTTACCCTTAGCGGGAAAGGAAAGAAAGGAGATTAGGATAAATGGATGACGGGTTTAAAAAATTAAAGCCTTATCTGGACAAGGCGATGGCGGTACAGGCGGCGCTGGTGCTTTTTGAGTGGGACGACGCTACTTTGGCGCCTAAGGCGGCGGGTCCCAATACTTCCAGAGTGATTGAAATTCTGTCCGGGGAATATTTTCAGGCAATAACCGGAGAAGAAACCAAGTCCCTGATGAAAAAGTGTCTGGAAAATACAGAAGGATTAAGCGGGACAGAGCTGGCCCAGGTAAGAGAGCTGGAAGATCAGATAAAACAGATGGACTGTATTCCTAGGGAGGAATATCAGGCATTTGCCGGGCTTTCTTCTGAATCCGTGCGGATTTGGGAGAAAGCGAAAGAGGAAAACGACTTTGGCAGCTTTGCCCAGACTCTTAAAAAGGTGGTGGATTATCAGAAAAAATTTGCCGCATATAGGGCCAAAGAGGGACAGAAGAAATACGATGCCCTTTTGGAGAGTTACGAGAAGGGATTTTCTATGAAAGAGCTGGATCAATTTTTTGGGATGTTAAAGGAAGAGCTGGTTCCTCTTTTAAAGAAGGTTATGGAAAGCAAAGTTTCGATTCAGGATGACTTTCTTACCGGAGACTTTCCGGAAGAAAAGCAGGAAGAGCTGGGCAGATTTCTGGCAGAGTATGTGGGGTTTGATTTTGAGAAAGGCGTATTTTCAGTCAGCGCACATCCTTTTACCACGAATCTTCACAACAAAGACGTGCGGATTACCACCCACTATAGCCGGCGCATAGACAGTTCCCTGTTTTCTGTTATTCATGAATCGGGTCACGGTATCTATGAGCTGGGGATCCGGGATGATTTAACTCAGACTCTGCTGGGCCAGGGAACTTCCATGGGAATGCATGAATCCCAGTCCCGGTTCTTTGAAAATATTATCGGAAGAAGCAGGGACTTTTGGATCCCAATTTACGGAAAAGTCCAGGAAATTTTCCCGGATCCTTTTGAGAAAATCAGCCTGGACAATTTTGTAAAGGCAATCAATAAGGTTTGCCCGAATCTGATTCGCACCGAGGCAGACGAACTGACCTACAGTCTTCACGTTTTGATCCGTTATGAGATTGAAAAAGCCTTGATAGAAGAGAATCTGGAGGTAGAAAAGCTGCCCCGGATTTGGGCGGACAAATATGAGGAATATTTGGGGATCCGCCCGGAGACAGACAAAGAAGGGGTTCTCCAGGATATCCACTGGTCTCAGGGATCTTTCGGCTACTTTCCTTCCTATGCATTAGGAAGCGCCTTTGGCGCTCAGATTTATTATCATATGAAAAAGGTTCTGGATTTTGAGGGCCTGCTCCGCCAGGGAAAGGTGGAGGTGATCCGGGAATATCTGCGTGAACATATCCACCAGTACGGAAAAATGAAGACCACCCGCCAAATTCTAAAGGATATGACCGGAGAGGACTTTGATCCCAGGTACTATATCCGCTATTTAAAAGAGAAATACATGACCCTCTACAAAATCGTTGATTGAAATTTAAAAAAGGTTGTGTTATAGTAATTCCATAGAAAATGCCTGCTTTGTCCGGGAGACAGGGCAGGCTTTCATTTATGGAGGAAAAAGGAGAGGTACTCATGAAAATCCGTGATATTCTGGCAGAGGGAAAGCCAACTCTGTCTTTTGAAGTGTTTCCGCCGAAAACGGCAGACAATTACAAATCCGTAGAGTCAGCGGCTTTAGAAATTGCCAAGGTTGGCCCTGCTTTTATGAGTGTTACATATGGAGCCGGGGGAGGCACCAGCCAGTATACGGTGCAGATTGCCTCGACTATTCAGAAGATAGCCAGGGTAACTCCTTTGGCCCATCTGACCTGTGTTTCTTCCACCAGAGAACGGGTGAAAGAGATTCTCACGGAACTAAAAGAAAACCAAATTGAAAATGTCCTGGCCTTAAGAGGAGATATCCCTGAAGGGGGTCCTATCGCCCATGACTACCAATATGCGTCCCAGCTGATTTATGATGTGAAGCGGGCCGGAGACTTCTGCATCGGGGCAGCCTGTTACCCGGAAGGGCATGTAGAGTCTGCCAACAAGACTCAGGATATTCTGCATTTGAAAGAAAAAGTAGAAGCGGGATGTGATTTTGTTACGACTCAAATGTTTTTTGACAATAATATTTTATATAATTATCTCTACCGGATTCGGGAAAAGGGCATTACAGTGCCGGTAATCGCTGGAATTATGCCTGTAACCAATGTAAAGCAAATTCACCGGATCTGTAAAATGTCCGGCACCTATCTTCCTTCCAGATTTAAAGCTATAGTAGACCGGTTTGGGGATAATCCGGCCGCCATGAAGCAAGCGGGGATTGCTTATGCTACGGAACAGATTATTGACCTGATTGCCAATGGGGTAAACGGCATCCATGTTTACTCTATGAATAAGCCTGACGTGGCTATCCGGATTCGGGAAAGCCTGTCTCAGATTGTAGCTTAGGATTAACGCGGCAGCAGATGTGCCGGTTTAGGCAGTTAAACAGCAGAAAAAGAGGAAAACAAGGTGGAAATCAGCAGAAAGGAAATTTTCCGGTATCTGGGCTATGGCAGGGCGGAAGCAGATGAAAGGACGAAAGAGCTTGTGGAATCCTGCTTAAAAGAGCTTGAGAAGGAGACATCTCCCAAAAGCCTCAAAGGGATCTGGCCTCTGACATTGAAAGAAGGTTATGAGATTGACGGCGGCTGTTTTTGGACAGTGAGTCGGAATCTGTGGAAAAATTTGCAAGACTGCAGCCAGATTGTAGTGTTTGCCGCTACACTGGGGGCTGGGGCGGATAAGCTGATTCAGAAATATGAAAAGCTTGAGATAAGCAGGGCTGTGGTTCTGCAGGCCGCGGCTGCAGCCATGCTGGAGGCCTTCTGCGACGGGGACTGCCGGGAGCTTAAAGAAGAATATCAGAGCCAGGGGCTGTATCTGCGTCCAAGGTTCAGCCCCGGATATGGGGATTTCCCGCTGGAGAACCAGAAAAATTTATTAGATGCCCTGGAAGCGGGAAAGAGAATCGGGATCAAGCTTACGGATAGCTTGCTGATGACACCGGTAAAATCGGTGACAGCAGTGATGGGAATCAGCAGAAAGGCTTACCGGTGTGAAGTAAAGGGATGTGAGGCCTGTGAGAAAGGAGACTGCCCCTATCGGAGATAAAGCCGGGTGGCAGAGAGAAAAAAGGAAGGGAAACAGCCATGTATAAGATATTAGAGGAAATGAAAAAACGCCGTCTTTTTTTTGACGGAGGTACCGGCAGCCTTCTTCAGGCAAAGGGCTTAAAGGCAGGAGAGTTTCCGGAAACCTGGAACATCCTTCACCCGGAAGTTTTAGTGGAGCTTCACAGAAATTATCTGGAAGCCGGGGCGGATATTATCAATACCAATACTTTTGGGGCCAATGGGTTGAAATTTCATTCCGGCGGGGAATTTAAGCTGGAGCCGGTGATAAAGGCCGCTGTCCGCAACGCCAGGGAGGCAGTGGGACAGGCAGGGAGGGAAGCTTTTATTGCCCTGGATATGGGGCCTACAGGAAAGCTCTTAAAGCCTCTGGGAGATCTGGATTTTGAGACTGCAGTGAAACTGTATCGGGATGTGGCCCGGATAGGAGCCGGAGAAGGAGTGGATCTGGCCCTTATTGAGACCATGAGTGACAGCTATGAGATAAAGGCAGCGGTTTTGGGGGTAAAAGAAGCCTGCGATCTGCCTGTATTTGTCACTATGGTGTTTGACGAAAAGGGAAAACTTCTTACCGGCGGAACCGTAGAGTCTATGGCCGCTTTGCTGGAGGGGCTGAGAGTGGACGGAATCGGAGTCAACTGCGGATTGGGGCCGGTTCAGATGAAACCTATTGTAGAAAAGCTTTTAAAGGCAACTTCCCTGCCGGTAATTGTGAATCCCAATGCAGGGCTTCCAAGAAGCCAGGGGGGAAGGACCGTATATGATATAGACAGTGAAGCTTTTGCCGGGGAAATGAGGGAGATCGCTTCCATGGGCGCCGTAATAGTAGGCGGCTGCTGCGGAACTACGCCGGAACATATAAAAAGGACAGTGGAGTTGTGCCGGAACCTTCCGGTTTCCTGGCCAAAAGAGCAGGATCGGACCGTGGTTTCCTCCTGCTCTAAGGCAGTTATCATTGACCGGGATCCGGTGATTATCGGAGAACGAATTAATCCTACAGGCAAATCCAAATTTAAACAAGCCTTAAGGGATCACAATTTAGAACATATTCTTCAGGAAGCGGCCACCCAACAGGACAATGGAGCCCACATATTGGATGTGAACGTGGGATTGCCGGAGATTGACGAACCTTCCATGATGGAAGAGGTAATAAAAGAGCTTCAGAGCATTACAGATCTGCCCCTTCAGATTGACACTTCTAATATTGAAGCCATGGAGCGGGGGATGCGGGTCTATAACGGCAAACCTTTGATTAATTCTGTCAACGGCAAAGAGCAGGTTATGGAGGCGGTATTCCCCCTGATAAAAAAGTACGGCGGTACAGTGGTAGCCCTGTGCCTGGATGAAGACGGAATTCCGGACACTGCGGAAGGAAGAATCCGCATTGCGGAAAAAATTTACAACAGGGCAGCCCGGTACGGAATAAAGGCAAAAGATATCCTGGTAGACGGGCTTTGCATGACGGTAAGCTCAGACAGCCAAGGTGCTCTTACGACTCTGGAAACCTTGAGAAGAATTCGGGACGATCTGGGAGGAAAGAGTATTTTGGGTGTGTCCAATATTTCATTCGGACTGCCTCAGCGAGAGATTATTAATGCCGCATTTTTTACGATGGCTCTTGAAAATGGCCTTAATGCCGCCATTATAAATCCCAACTCTGAGGCCATGATGCGGGCCTATTACAGCTACCGCGCTTTGGCGGGGCTGGATCCTCAGTGCGGCGGCTATATCCGTGCTTATGGCGGGCAGAAAAAGAATGAGATTCCCGTCAAAGAAGAAAAGGATACCGCTTCCTCCCGGCTTTTTTCCGCCATTATAAGAGGGTTAAAAGAAGGGGCGGCAAAGTCCGCCAAAGAGCTTTTGACAGAACAGGCTCCCTTGGAAATCATTAATCAGACTATGATTCCTGCCCTGGATTTTGTAGGGCAGGGGTTTGAAAAAGGAACCATATTCCTGCCGCAGCTTTTAATGAGTGCAGAAGCAGCCAAGGCCGCCTTTGAAGTAATTAAGGATCAGATGCAGAAGCTGGGACAGGCTCAGGAGAAAAAAGGAAAGATTATTTTAGCCACGGTCCAGGGAGATATTCATGATATCGGTAAAAATATCGTAAAAGTGCTTCTGGAAAACTACAGCTATGAGATAATCGACCTGGGCAGAGACGTGCCGCCGGAAACAGTTGCAGAGAGAGCAGTCTTAGAGCAAGTTCCCATAGTAGGATTAAGCGCCCTGATGACCACTACGGTTCCCAGTATGGAGGCCACTATCCGTCTTTTGCGAAAAAGGGCCCCCTGGGTAAAAATTATGGTAGGCGGAGCGGTTTTAACCAGGGATTACGCAAAGTCCATTGGGGCAGACTGCTACTGTAAGGATGCTATGGCCTCGGTGAACTATGCGGAATCTATAATATGCGATGTCAGAAAAGCTTAAGGTGAATAAAGGAGCAGCAACGTGTTATTTTCCAGCATGTCATTTTTAGTTTTATTTCTTCCGATAACCCTGGCCGGATATTTCTTTTTGCCAAAGGTGCTGAAAAACCTTTGGCTTTTAGCTGTAAGCATGGTTTTTTACGCATGGGGGGAGCCGGAGTTTGTAGTGGTTATGGCTGTCTCCATTGTTATTAATTATGGATTTGGGCTGGCGGCGGACAGGTTTCGGGATAACAAATACGGCGGCAGAACGGTCCTGATTTTGATGACACTCTGCAATTTAGGAATTCTGGGATATTATAAATACATGAATTTTTTTGTGGAGAATGTGAATCGTCTGGCGGGAAAGGAGATCCTTGCGCCTACGGCGATTGCCCTGCCTATCGGAATTTCTTTTTTCACTTTTCAGGCAATGTCCTATGTGATTGATGTGTACAGGAAAGAAGGAAAAGTACAGAAAAATATTTTAAATGTAGGCCTGTATATTGCATTTTTTCCGCAGCTTATTGCAGGCCCTATTGTCCGGTATGAGACCTTTTCCGGCCAGATTAAAGATCACCCGGTTACCATTTCCGGATTTTCCGCCGGGGTGCATCGTTTTCTGTATGGTTTTATAAAAAAGGTGCTGATAGCCAATACTATGGCAGTGATAGCAGACTACATTTTCACCCTTCCCGCAGCGGGGGAGCTGACTGTGGGGGCTGCCTGGCTGGGGGCAATTTCCTATACGTTTCAGATCTATTTTGACTTTTCCGCCTACTCGGATATGGCCATCGGGCTGGGAAGGATGCTGGGCTTTTCTTTTCCGGAAAATTTTTACTATCCCTATATGGCTTCTTCTGTAACGGATTTCTGGAGGCGCTGGCACATTTCCCTCGGTTCCTGGTTTCGGGATTATGTGTATATCCCTCTGGGAGGATCCAGAGTGGATTCTAAATGGAAGCTGATCCGGAACCTGTTTGCGGTATGGTTTTTAACCGGAATTTGGCATGGCGCGGCCTGGACCTTTGTCTGCTGGGGGATTTTTTACTTTGTCCTTTTGACCCTGGAGAAGCTTTTAAAGCTTCCGGAAAAGGCAAAAGAATATAAGCTCCAGGGATTGTACCGGCTTTTGACTCTCCTTTTTGTAGTGTGCGGATGGGTATTGTTCCGGGCGGAGAGCCTGAAAGAAGCGGCCCTTTACCTAAAAACTATGCTGGGCATTTCAACAGTTCATCCCAAGGTGTCCTGGACTCTCTATTATCTGTGGGAATACCGATGGCATTTCCTTGGGGCGGCCCTGGCCAGCACACCTGTTATAGGCCGCATCCTTCAGTGGGCGGACCGGGGGGATATTCCGGAGACGGAGGAGGGAAACCGGAGATTTGCCGGGGAGCTGGCCCGGCTGATGATACATGGAGCGGTATTTTTCCTGTTTTTACAGGCAGTTTCCCAACTGGTGATGGGCGCTCATAATCCTTTTATTTACTTTAATTTTTAGTAGCAGCTCAATTCCGCATCGGATAGACATCCGTTTTATTTTATGCTATGATAAGGTGAATTGTAAAAGACTCAGAGGTTATGTGTGGGGCAAGGGGATTTGGCCGTTTTCGGTGCTCGTTGCCAAGGGAGGAAAGGTGAAACGATATTTCCTTTTAGAGAAAATAAACCGTTTGGGCCTGACGGCGGCATTTCTGGCCTTCATGGCCTTTATGGCACTATGGAACCTGCCCGGAGCAGGCCAAACCGTGGAAAGCCGGGTGCTTTGGTCAGAGATTCCGGGTGCTCTGGATTCCTATTACTCAGAAGGCATAAAAGGCCGTTACTGGTTTATTGAAGAAAACGGCCTGGTAAAACGTCTGGCCGGGCTGCGTACCTGCAACGATACCGTGCGGCTGGACAATGGCAGTTTGGAGCGCCTTAGCAATGAATTCCGGATAGAAGAAACGATAGAAAGCCTGACAAAATTGAATCGGTATTGTCAGGATTTGGAAATCCCCTTTCTCTGCGTCCTGGCTCCCTCAAAGGTATGCAAATATGCTCCCGGGCTGCCTGCGGGGGTACCGGATCAGGTAAATCCCGGAGCGGATCAGGTGGTTGCCGGACTGAGAAAAGAAGGGGTTTCCGTAATGGATTTACGGGAAATTCTCCATGAGGAGGGGATTTCCCATCAGGAAATGTTTTTCCATACAGATCATCACTGGACTTCGGAAGGGGCTTTTTGGGGTTATCAGAAGCTGGCGGAGCGGTTAAATGCCAGTTATGGATTTTCTATTGATGAGAGCCTGACAGACAGAAGCAATTTTTGTCAGAAGGATTTTCCGAAGGGCTTTTTGGGATCCTACGGGAAACGCACCGGAAAGTATTTCGGAGGTGTGGATGATATTTCTGTTATTATGCCGGATTTCCCAACAAATCTGAGGATGGAAGTGCCTGATAAGGGATTGGTGCGAGAAGGAGATTTTTCCCGATCCATTCTGGACTGGAGTCAGATAGAAGATTCCTGGTATTACGATGACAGCCACATTCCCTATGCCGTCTACACCGGGGACGATTACAATCTGATTCGCCATACCAATGAAACTGCCGGTGAGGATAAAACGGTTTTATTTTTAAAAGATTCCTTTGTCCGGCCGGTAGAAAGCTTTCTGAATCTGGGAGTCCGCCAGGTGGAAGCCATTGATCTGCGGATAGAGCCCCGAATTTCTGTCAGGGATTATGTGGCGGAGAGCCGCCCGGATGTGGTGATTTTTATGTGCAGCATTTGGGCGCTAAAGGACTACAATCTCATTGATTTCGGGCTGTAGGAAAAAACAGTTCAGACGGCAGAGGCATTAGATAAATGAAGGAGGTAAGAGAATATGATAGATATGATCCAAAGACCAAGAAGACTGCGTACCAGCCCGCTTCTCCGTAAAATGGTTCGGGAGACCCGGATGGACAAGTCCTCCCTGATCTACCCTATGTTTGTAAAAGAAGGAATTAATATAAAAGAGGAGATTCCCACTATGCCGGGGCAGTTCCGCTACAGTGTGGATCGGCTGCCGGAGGCATTGGAGGAGGTTGCAAAAGCCGGTGTCCCCAGTGTTATGCTTTTTGGTATTCCGGAACACAAGGATGCCTGGGGAAGCGGCGCATATGCAGAGGACGGTATTATTCAGAAGGCTTTTCGAAAGGCTAAGGAGAGCGTTCCGGATCTATATTATATCGGCGATGTGTGCATGTGCGAGTACACTTCCCATGGCCACTGCGGGATTTTGGACGGAACTTATGTAGACAATGACAAAACCTTGGATTATCTGGCAAAAATCGCCCTCTCCCAGGTTCAGGCAGGGGCTGACATGGTAGCTCCTTCCGATATGATGGACGGCCGGGTGGCGGTTATCCGGGAAATTTTAGATGATAATGGATACGTGACCACTCCCATTATGGCCTATGCGGCCAAGTATGCTTCGGGATTTTACGGCCCCTTCCGGGATGCGGCAGGTTCTGCCCCGTCCTTTGGGGATCGAAAGAGCTATCAGATGGATTATCACAACCGGAAGGAGGCATTAAAAGAGGTTTTTTCCGACATGGAAGAAGGAGCTGACATTATTATGATCAAGCCAGCCCTGTCTTATCTGGACATTATCCGGGAGACTGCCGATGCCATAGACCTTCCGGTGGCCGCTTACAGCGTCAGCGGTGAGTATGCCATGATCAAGGCAGGAGGAAAGCTGGGATATATTGACCAGGATAATTTGATTTGTGAGACGGCGGTGAGCATTTACCGTGCAGGCTGCAATATCCTGCTGACCTATTTTGCAAAAGAACTGGCCGGATTTATGGATGAGGGGAGAATCGGATAATGACAAAATCAGAGCAGCTATTTCAGCAGGCAGTGAAACTGATGCCGGGGGGCGTCAACAGCCCGGTGCGGGCCTTTAAGGCAGTGGGGGGAAACCCCAGGTTTATTGACAGAGCCAGGGGGCCCTATGTGTGGGACGTGGACGGCAACCGGTATATTGATTATATCGGTTCCTGGGGGCCTATGATTTTAGGCCACAGCCACCCGGCTGTTTATGAGGCCGTGGTAAAGGCGGCAGAGAAAGGATTAAGCTTTGGAGCCGCCACCGGCATTGAAAATAAAGTGGCAGAGCTGATTAAAGAAATGGTTCCTTCTATGGAAATGATGCGGATGGTGAATTCCGGAACTGAGGCGGTGATGTCTGCAGTCCGTTTAGCCCGGGGGTGGACCGGCCGCAGTAAAATTATTAAATTTGCCGGCTGTTACCACGGTCATTCTGATTCCATGCTGGTAAAAGCCGGATCCGGGGCCATGACCACCGGAGTCCCCGACAGTCTGGGAGTTCCAAAAGGCTGTGCGGCGGATACGCTGACAGCGGTTTATAATGAGGTTTCCAGCGTGGAAGCGCTGTTTGCAGAGCATCCGGGACAGATTGCGGCGGTGATTTTGGAGCCGGTGGCAGGCAACATGGGCGTAGTGGCCCCCAAAGAGGGATTCTTACAGGCGATGCGGGATTTATGTACCAGAGAAGGAGCCCTTTTAATCTTCGATGAGGTGATTACGGGATTTCGTCTGAGCCAGGCGGGAGCCCAAGGGTATTTTGGAGTGACACCGGATCTGACCACCTTTGGAAAAATTATCGGAGGCGGTATGCCGGTTGGCTGCTACGGCGGCCGGAAGGAGCTGATGGAGATGGTCGCCCCGTCAGGAGGTGTTTATCAGGCGGGTACCTTAAGCGGCAATCCGGTAGCAATGTCCGCAGGTTTGGCGGAGCTTACCATCCTTCATGAGCAGCCGGAGATTTATGATTACATTAACGGGCTGGGGGAGTATTACCGGGCCAGCGCAAAGAAGCTTTTTGAGAAGTACCAAAAACCCTGGTATGTAACAGGAGTGGGATCCTTAAGCTGCATATTTTTTACGGATCGTCCGGTTTATAATTATGAGGATGCCAGGACAGCTGATGTGGAGGAATTCGGCAGATACTTCAACTATATGATTAACAACGGCGTCAGCATGGCTCCCTCTCAGTTTGAATCTATTTTTATTTCCAATGCCCATACCAGGGAATTGATTGATATGACTATGTATATTCTGGAAGGGTATCTGTCCGGAGAAGAAGGTACCTGACTGAACGGTCACGAATAGACTTGTTGCTTTAACAGCGGTTTGACAGACCGCTGTTTTTATGGTACTATATGAAAAAAAATTACATGAATATGGATGTGTGAGAAATGAGCAATCGAAGTGTTATGGATATTATCTGTGCATCTTATGAACGTTTTTTTGACGCGGAGAAGAAAATTGCGGATTATATTCTTAATAACAAAAAGGATGCGGTGGATATGACGGTAGCGGAGCTGGCCCGGGCCAGCAGTACCAGTGATGCCACGGTGTCCCGGTTTTGCCGCCGGTGCGGATTTAAGGGATATCAGGATTTAAAAATGGCCCTTGCCAAGGAAATTATGGAAGAAGAGCGGGGCAGCCTTCAGGTATCCAATGAAATTGACCGGGGAAATCTTCCTCAGGCCCTTCAGAATATTCTGGCCAACAAGATAGCAGAGATGACCGGCACCATTGGCATGTTGGATCCGGACAATCTGGAGACAGTTTTAAAGATCTTAGAGAATGCCCGGCTCATTCAGTTTGCGGCAGTGGGAAACACCATTCCTGTCGCTATGGACGGCTGCTTTAAGTTCAATCAGTTAGGACTCTGCTCCGTATGCAGCACCATCTGGGAGGCTCAGATGGCCAATACCTATAATATGGGGCCTCAGGATGTGGTGCTGATTATTTCTAACTCCGGTACATCAAAACGTCTGGTAACCCTGGCGGAGGGGGCCCATGAAAATGGAGCCAGGGTTATTGTAATTACTAATAACGTTTCTTCCCCTCTTGCAGCCCTCAGCGACTATCAGATTATTACGGCTACCCGGGAGAAGCTTCTTACAGGAGAATTCTGGTTTTCCCGGATTCCGGCTATGCTGGTCATTGAGACGTTGTACCTGCTTTTATTTGTCAGCAAGAAAAATGCGGCGGCCCATATCCGCCGCCATGAAAATGCTATCCGGCCGGATAAGCAGACATGATTAATATTTCAAACAGAGAAAAGAACTGCCCTGAAAACAGAATCAAGGGCAGTTCTTTTTTTAAAAAAGTAAGAAAAAAAATTTCTTAAAAAATACTATTGACGAAATGAATCAATTATGATATTCTTATGGCAGATGAAGAAAAATAATTTCTCAAAAAGAAAAGGAGAAGAAAAAATGATTTATACGGTAACATTTAACCCGGCTTTGGATTACGTAGTCAGGGTGGAGGACTTTACACCGGGGGCAGTGAATCGGACTTGCAGCGAGCATATTTTTTACGGAGGGAAAGGCATTAATGTGTCGGCTGTTTTGGCAGCCCTGGGCTTTGAGAGCACGGCATTAGGCTTTATAGCAGGTTTTACCGGAGATGAGATTGAGAGAGGGGTAAAGAAGCTGGGATTTCAATCTGACTTTATCCGGGTAAAGGAAGGGATGTCCCGTATCAATGTCAAACTGAAATCCAATGAAGAAAGTGAAATTAACGGTATGGGGCCGAGGATTACAGCAGAAGACGTAAATACGCTGTTTGATAAATTAGAACAATTAAGAGAAGGGGATGTGCTGGTTTTGTCAGGCAGTATTCCTGCTTCCATGGATGACAGGATTTATGAGACGATTATGGCAAGACTTTCCGGAAGAGGCATCCGCGTAGTGGTGGATGCGGAAAAGGGACTGCTTCTCAATGTGTTAAAATATCATCCCTTTCTCATCAAGCCCAATAATCATGAGCTTGGACAGATGTTCGGTACAGTACTGAAAACAGAGAAAGAGATTGCAGAACACGCCAGACGCCTTCAGGACATGGGAGCCGGAAACGTGCTGATTTCTATGGCAGGGGACGGTGCCCTTCTGGTAACGGAAACAGGAGAGCTTTACCGCCTGGGCGCAGCCAAAGGAACGGTAAAAAATTCTGTGGGAGCCGGAGATTCTATGGTAGCCGGATTTCTGGCCGGGTTCTTAGAAAACGGAGATTACGAACATGCGTTAAAGCTGGGAACTGCGGCCGGAGGAGCCACTGCTTTTTCCGACGGACTGGGTGTAAAGAGCGAAATTATGAAACTGTATGAAACTCTATAAGTTTTAAATAGGAGGCAAATCCATGAGAATTACAGAATTATTGAAAAAAGAAAGTATTGAGCTGGGAGTTTCCTTAAGCTCCAAGGACGATGCCATTAACCGGCTTACCGGTTTGATGGAAGCAGGCGGGCGCTTAAAGGACCGCGCCGGATATAAAGAAGGGATTCTGGCAAGAGAAGCCCAGGGAAGCACGGCGGTAGGAGAGGGAATTGCCATTCCCCATGCAAAGGTGGAGGCGGTTAAGGAGCCGGGGCTGGCGGCCGTTACCGTTTTAGAAGGAGTAGATTACGACGCCTTTGACGGCTCTTTGGCAAACCTGATTTTTATGATTGCGGCCCCTGCAGAGGGAGCGGATGTCCATCTGGAAGCCTTGGCAAGATTGTCAACTCTTTTAATGACTCCCGGATTTAAAGATGGACTTCTGGGAGCGAAGACCAAGGAGGAATTTTTGGAGATTATTGACCAGGCGGAGAAGGAGAAATTTGGACAGGAAGAGTCCAAGGCCTCAGACGCAGATACTAAGGAGGAATCTACGGTCCAGGTATCTTCCGGTTACCGCCTTCTCGCCGTTACCGCCTGCCCTACCGGCATTGCCCATACCTACATGGCCGCGGAGAACTTAGAGTCCACTGCCGGTAAAATGGGCATTTCCTTAAAGGCGGAGACAGACGGATCCGGAGGCGCTCAGAATGTATTGACCAGAGAAGAGATTGCGGCTGCTCAGGCGATTATTGTGGCCGCTGACCGGGAAGTGGAGATGGCGCGATTCGACGGAAAGCCTGTTCTTCAGGTTCCTGTAGCCGACGGTATTCACAAAGCTAAGGAGCTAATTGAAAAAGCTGCCTCCGGCCAAGTGCCCATTTACCGCCACGCAGGAGGAGCAGACGGCAGCCGGTTCCAAACAGGCTCCAAAGACAGCAGGGGAAGAAAAATTTATAAGCATCTGATGAACGGCGTTTCCCACATGCTTCCTTTTGTAATCGGCGGCGGCATCCTGATTGCCCTGGCATTCCTCTTTGACGACTATGCCATTGACCCGTCGAATTTCGGCAAGAACACGCCCTTAGCGGCTTATTTAAAAACAATCTTTGAGGTTATGGCTTCCGTAATGGCAGGCGGCATGGTTCCTCCTATTGCAATTGCCTTGTGCACTACCTTTTTTAAAAAGAAATTTACCAAAAAGGACTGCCAGTCCGGCACTGTAAACTATATTATGGGCCTGTCCTTTATTACAGAAGGGGCAATCCCCTTTGCGGCGGCAGATCCTTTAAGGGTGATTCCTTCCTGCGCGGCAGGAGCCGCTCTGGCAGGCGGATTGTCCATGTTCTTTGGATGTACTTTAAGAGCACCTCACGGCGGACTTTTCGTACTGCCTACCGTGGGAAATCCTTTGGGATACCTGGCTGCCGTTGCCATTGGTTCGGCCGCAGGCTGCGTGATTTTAAGCCTGCTGAAAAAGAACCTGGACGAGGCTGATCGGTAGAACGGTTATATAACTTTACGTACTTAGATGTAATAACTTGAAATTCCTTCAGGGTTTATGGTATAATGTCCACGAAAGCAATGGGCAGTGTAAAAAAGTCAACTAAGAAGCTGCGTTGTGCTTGTATGTAAGCAGATTCTTAGTCGGCTTTTTTTATAGAACAAAGCTTGTGAATTTTTTTTCCCGCAGCAGAAACTTTGCCCGGGGAAGAGGCTCTTACGCAGAATTAAGACAAGCAATATTTTAGGAAAGAACATAAGCGATCCAAGGAGGAACAGCGTTAATGCCGAACAATAAAAAAAAGAATTCTACAATCCGTTTTCTCATATACAGTTTTATCGGGCTCCTATTCTTTGGCATAGTTGTTTTCAGCGTACTGGCAATTTATATGGATAAGAAGAGTAAGGAGACGATTTACGAAATCGGAGAAATTTATATGTCCGGAATGAACGAACAAATGTCCAGACATTTTGAAAGCGTCATTAAGCTTCGCTTTGATCAGGTTGGCGGCATTATTTCTGTGGTTTCAGAGGAGGGCAGCAGCAGAGATGAGATATATGAGGAGCTTATTTACCGGGCGGAAATCAGGAATTTTGATTATTTAGCTCTTTGTTCCGACAGCGGCTATTTCGAGACCCTCTATGGAGAACCGATACAGCCGATTAATCCGAAGCCCTTTGCAGACGCGCTGCTCCGGGGAGAGCAAAGAGTTGCCGTAGGAATTGACGCGGTCGGAAATGAAGTGGTATTGTTTGGGGCTAAGGCAAATTATCCTTTGCACAACGGCGAGGAGAGCATTGGCCTGATAGCGGCAGTTCCCTTGGATTATATTACCAGCTTCCTTGCGCTGGAGGATAAGGAGCAGCTGACATACTACCATATTATCCGGCCTGACGGAAGTTATGTAATCCAAAACCCCAATACAGAATTATGGCAATTTTTTGACTTGTTACAAAAACAAGAAAAATCAACAGTCAATAACCGCGTTTTCGAAAGCATTGTCCAAGAGTTTGCTGCCGCGCTAAAGGAGAATCGGGAATATACCGCAACGCTTGAGATAAACGACGAGGAACAGCAGATTTATGTGGTGCCGCTGCCATATTCTGAGTGGTATCTGGTAGCAGTGATGCCATATGGAATATTGGATGAAACCATAAATACTCTGAGCGTTCAGCGAATAGTCATTACGATGTTGGCCTGCGCCTCTGTTTTAATCCTTTTATCCCTGATTTTCCGCAGGTATTTTGTTATCACGCGCCTTCAATTGCAGGAGCTGGAAAAGGCCCGGCAGGAAGCGATAGAGGCCAGCAAAGCGAAGAGCGAATTCCTGGCGAACATGAGTCACGATATCCGCACGCCGATGAATGCAATTGTGGGAATGACTGCCATTGCCACAGCCCATATAGACGACAAGGAGCAGGTACAGATATGTCTGAGAAAGATTACCCTGTCAAGTAAGCACCTGCTGGGGCTTATTAATGATGTTTTGGACATGTCTAAAATTGAGAGCGGCAAATTGACGTTAACCATAGAACAGATTTCTTTAAAAGAAATTGTCGAGGGAATTGTCAGCATTATGCAGCCTCAGGTAAAGGCAAAAAAACAAAACTTTGACATTCATGTAGAGAATATTTTAGAAGAAAATGTATGGTGCGACGGAGTACGTTTGAATCAGGTGCTGCTGAATCTTCTGTCTAATGCTACCAAGTATACGCCGGAAGGAGGCTCTATCAGATTATCTTTATTTGAAGAAAAATCTCCTAAAGGAGAGGACTATGTCCAAATTCATATTGTGGTTAAGGACAACGGAATCGGTATGTCGCCGGAATTTCTGGAAAGAATATACGATTCCTATAGCCGTGCTGACGGAACCAGAATACATAAGACCGAGGGAGCCGGTTTGGGAATGTCCATTACAAAGTATATTGTAGACGCAATGGAGGGAACGATTGACGTACAGAGCGAGATTGATAAAGGTACGGAATTCCACATTACAATAGATGTGGAAAAGGCGGACACAAAGGAAGTGGACATGGTTCTTCCCGCATGGAATATGCTGGTAGTAGATGATGACGAATTATTATGTAAAACTGCTACAAAGGCGTTAAAGTCTATCGGAATTAAGGCGGAATGGACGCTGAGCGGAGAAAAAGCCATAGAATTGGTTATTGAGCATCACAAAAGGAGGGATGACTATCAAATCATCTTATTAGACTGGAAGCTGCCGGGAATGAATGGAATTCAGGTGGCCAAGGAGATTCGCCGCAATTTAGGAGATGAAATCCCGATTTTGCTTATCTCTGCCTATGACTGGGGCGAGTTTGAGGCAGAAGCCCGGGAGGCGGGAATCAACGGTTTTATTTCTAAGCCTTTGTTTAAATCAACTCTATTTTATAGCTTGCGTCAATATATGGGCATTGAGGAAATGCGGGAAGAGGTGGCAGAAAAGGATATTGATTTGTCCGGACGCCAGATCCTGCTTGCAGAGGACAATGAATTGAACTGGGAGGTTGCAAAAGAACTGCTGTCTGATTTGGGACTGGAACTGGATTGGGCGGAAGACGGCCAGATATGCTTGGAGAAATTCCGGAAATCGTCAGAAGGGTATTATGACGCAATCCTTATGGATATCCGGATGCCGCGAATGACAGGATATGAAGCGACAAAAGAGATTCGGAAACTGGAACGGCCGGATGCTTTATCAATTCCCATTATTGCTATGAGCGCGGATGCCTTTTCAGATGATATTCAGCATTCTCTGGAGTGCGGTATGGATGCTCATATAGCAAAACCGGTTGATCCCGTAGAATTGGCCCGTCTGCTGAAAAAATATCTTAAGGCTTGAGGTTTAAATCTCAAGCCTGTTTTCTATCTTTTCCAGCCTTTTTAAAGCAATACAAAAGAGCAAAAGTCCTGTACAAGGCACAATATTAGATGCCATCCCTATTTGAATACCGCCGTGTTCCGCTACAATTCCAATAATCCAGGGCATAAGGATAGCGCCGCTGCTGGCAGCCGGGAGCATAACGCCCATGCTGGTGACGCTGGTCATCCGGCCCGCGCTTGCCACTGCCGTGGGGTTTAGCCCTGCCATAGAAAATGCAAAGGCAAATAGCAAAAGAATTGCTGTCACTTGGGTATTTGCCGCCATAAGCCCTATGTAGAAAATAATACAGCCTACAGACATTTTAATCATGGAAGCAGCCGCATTTTTAATGGGAAATACAAATGCAATCAACATTCGGGCAATGAGCGTAGCTGTCCACATAACGGTTACCGTGTAGGCGCTTAAGGCTCCGGACAGAATTCCGCTGCCTTTAAAATAAGTAACCATCCAGCCGGTAACGCTGGTTTCCGCCGCATTTTGGCAGAACAACAGGCCGGTCAGGAGCCAGAACTTCCCGCTTTTTAAAAAACTCCAGTCTGTGGTTCCTTCATTTTGCTGAGAGCGGGTCTTTAAAGAGACGGAAGCGAAGGACACCCATAAAGACAGGCCGAAAAAGGCCAGGGCAAACATGGGAAGGCGATCTCCCATACCGGCGGCTGCAGCAATAAGAAAGGGACACAGCAGAGCTCCCAGAGCATAGCAGCTATGCATTAGATTCATGCCCTTGGTTCCATTTGCCGAGTTATCCCGCACTAAAATGGTGCAGATGTTTATGGTGCTTCCCTTGGCGATGCCTGCCATGAAAAAGGCCAGCATAAGAAGCGCCATCCAGGCAGTGATTCCCATAAGAAGATATCCCGCAAAATAGCCGAAGGTTAGCATTAAGACTGTGGGTTTTAAACCGATTTTTGCAGGAAGGATTCCTGCGGCAAAGCCGGCTAAAAGATTTCCGATGCTCATCAAAGACAGGAGAGTACCGGTCATTCCATAGTCAAAGCCGTAGGTTTCCTGGAGAAGGCTTACTACAATACCGCTGCTGATAGCACAGATTCCGCTGATAAAAAAGGCAAAAAAGCCAGTGTTCCGTTGCTTTGCAGATTTTGTTTCCATATTAATATCCTCTGTAAAATTATGATATGGCGTAAAGCCTATACGATTATATAACAAAATAAAAGGATTTGGTAGCCTTTTATTACAGAAAAAATAGTGTTATAGTTACCCTTAACGGTCAAAAAGATACAAGATTCCCTTGACCGAAAGGATGATTAGGAGGATTTGCTATGTATAAGTACTGTATATTTGACTTGGACGGAACTCTACTGGATACTACCCGAGCTTTGCAGAAAGCTACCAATTTAACTATGGAACGGTTTGGCCTAGGGCCCCTGACGGAAGCTCAGATAAAAAGGATTGTGGGAGACGGATATAAAAAGCAGATGGAACGGGCTCTGAAACTGTGCGGAGATACAAAGCTTAAGCATTATGAGGAAGCTCTGTCTGTTTATATGGAGATTTTCGGGGAAAACTGTATGTATCAGGTAACCCCTTATGAAGGGGTTTGGGAGCTTTTGAAAGCCATAAGAGAAAACGAAATGAAAGCGGCGGTATTTTCCAATAAGCCCCATGTCCAGACGGTGGAGAACATTACAGGGATATTTGGAAAAGATGTCTTTGCGGTTATAAGGGGACAGAAGGAAGGAACGCCGAAAAAGCCGGATCCCACAGGAGTTTTTGCCATTATGGAAGAGCTTGGGGCAGCACCGGAAAACTGTCTGTATTTTGGCGATACCGGAACGGATATGCAGACTGGGAAAAATGCGGGAATTGACACCGTAGGAGTGCTGTGGGGGTTTCGGGAAAGGGAAGAATTGGAACAGTTTTCCCCAAAATATATCATCTCCCGCCCGGAAGAAGGGATCGGGATTTTTTGCGGCCGGTAAGGTCCGCTTTCGTATTGCCATCCGTGTAGTTTAGGAGTATAATACCCTCAGTGGGCAGGGCACATAGGCATGTCCGTTTAAAAGTTTTGTACACGGAGAAATATATGGAAAAAAGAAAATTACCCAGACGCCAGCTATCCCAGACTCAGTTTATCGCCTACGGCTTTATGGTAATGATTGCAATCGGGACTTTGCTGCTTATGCTGCCCTGGTCCAGCAGATCCGGAAAAAGCCAGGGCTTTTTAGATTGCCTGTTTACAGCGGTCAGCGCTTCCTGCGTAACGGGACTGGTGGCAGCGGATACCTGGAGCAATTGGACCATTTTTGGACAATTGGTGATTCTGACCATGATACAGATTGGCGGTTTGGGATTTGTTACTATCGGAGTATTTATTTCTATTATTTTGAGAAGAAAGATAGGATTAAAACAAAGGGGACTGATGCAGGAAAGCATCAATACCCTCCATTTAAGCGGCGTGGTAAAGCTGGCTAGAAAGATTATTTTTGGAACCGCAATCATAGAAGGGGCGGGGGCAGTTCTTTTGGCGCTGCGCTTTGTCCCTCAGTTTGGCTTGGCTCAAGGAATTTATTATGGAGTATTCCATTCTATTTCTGCATTCTGCAACGCAGGCTTTGATCTGATGGGCCGGGCTGCTCCTTATAATTCTCTGGTAGATTACAGCGGGGATTGGCTGGTAAATCTGGTAATTATGAGTTTAATTGTAATCGGAGGCTTAGGCTTTATTGTGTGGGATGATATCAGCCGTCACAAGCTGGATTTTAAATCCTACATGCTCCATTCCAAAATTGTTTTGCTGACCACTACCGGCCTGATGTTTGCAGGCGCGTTGCTTATCGGCATCTCTGAGCGGAATAATCTTATGGCTCAAATGGGAACAGGGGAAAAGATTTTAGCTTCCCTTTTTGCGTCGGTAACAGCTAGAACGGCAGGCTTTAATACCATTGATATTGCAGCTATGCGCCCGGCCAGCAAGCTTATTACCATTTTTTTGATGTTTATTGGAGGAAACCCCGGATCCACCGCCGGCGGCGTAAAGACTACTACCATAGTAGTGATGATTTTATATGTATTTTCCACAATCCGGCGGACAAATGGCGTAAATATCTTTGGACGCAGGCTGGAAGAGGATTCCATTAAACGGGCAAGCTGCATCTGCACCATCAATCTGTGCTTGGCCTTGTCTGTAACCACGATTATCCTGATGGCTCAGGATTTAAATGCCATGGATGTACTTTTGGAAACGTTTTCTGCTATCGGCACTGTAGGAATGTCGGCAGGAATCACCAGAGATTTAAATATTCTTTCCAGAATACTGGTTATTTTGCTGATGTACTGCGGAAGGATCGGAAGCCTGTCCTTTGCCCTTACCTTTACCCAAAATATGAAGTCAGCTAAGGTACGCCTTCCGGAAGGAAAGATTACTATAGGCTAGAGGAGGAGTAAAAATGAAATCAATTTTGATTATCGGAATGGGCCGGTTTGGCCATCATCTTTGCCGAAACCTGGCGGAGCTTGGCAATCAAATTATGATTGTGGATGAGGTGGAAGAGCGGCTTGAGGCCATGCTTCCCTATGTAGTCAGTGCAAAAATCGGGGATTGCACCAATGAAGCGGTTCTGGAAAGCCTGGGAATTTCCAACTTTGACCTTTGCTTTGTCTGTATCGGAACCAATTTTCAAAGCAGTCTGGAGATTACCAGTCTGGTAAAGGAGATGGGGGCCAAATGGGTGGTCAGCAAGGCTACCCGGGACATCCATGCCAAATTTCTGCTGCGAAACGGAGCAGATGAGGTGATTTATCCGGACAGAGATCTGGCGGAAAAAATAGCAGTGCGCTACAGCGCCAACCATGTATTTGACTATATTGAGCTGACAGACGAGTTTTCTATTTATGAAATTCCTCCCATGAGCCAGTGGGTAGGAAAGAGCATTAAGGAATTAAGCATTCGCAACCGGTATCACATCAATATTCTGGGTACCAAGGAACAGGGGGAAGCCAAGCTGATGCCCGGGCCGGATTATGTGATTCGGGCCAATGAGCATTTAATGATTATTGGCCGGAAAAATGATGTAGATCGGATTTTGGCTCAGATTGAATCGTAATACATGCCCCAAAGGGGCAAGACTGGAGGAATAATTATGACAAAGATTGACATTATTTCTGGTTTTTTAGGAGCCGGAAAGACGACATTTATTAAGAAGCTTTTGGAAGAAGCAATTGCCGGAGAACAGGTGGTTCTTATAGAGAATGAATTCGGTGAAATCGGAATTGACGGAGGATTCTTAAAGGACTCCGGTATTGAGATCCGGGAGATGAATTCCGGTTGTATCTGCTGTTCTCTGGTAGGAGATTTCGGTGCATCTCTGGCGGAAGTTTTGAAAACCTACAAGCCGGATCGGGTAATTATTGAGCCTTCCGGCGTAGGCAAGCTTTCCGATGTGATGAAAGCAGTACGGGACGTATCTGCGGATATGGATGTAGTGCTTAACAGCGCCGTTACTATGGTAGACGCATCCAAGTGCAAAATGTATATGAAGAATTTCGGCGAATTTTTCAACAATCAGATTGAAAATGCCGGAACCATTGTGCTGAGCCGGACAGATGTAGCAGATGAGAAAAAAGTAGAGAATGCTGTGGCAATGATCCGGGAGCACAATGCCAAGGCATCCATTGTCACGACTCCTTGTACCCGCCTGACCGGTGTCCAGTTATTAGAGATTATTGAGAAGCCGGATGCTATGATGGAAGAATTGATAAAGGAGGTGAAGGAGCACCATGATCACCACCATCATGATGATCATCACCACGACCATCACCACCACGGCGAAGGCTGTACCTGCGGCTGTCATGACCATGATCACCACGCCGATGAAGTATTTTCAAGTTGGGGGATGGAGACTATTGCTCCATGCAGCAGAGAGAAGCTGGAAACAATTCTGGAGGATTTATCCGAGACTACAGTTTACGGCGATGTGCTGAGAGCCAAGGGAATGCTTCCCACCGGAAATCCGGATCAGTGGCTGTACTTTGACCTGGTTCCGGAGGAGTATGAGATTCGGGAAGGGAATCCCGGATATACCGGCAAAGTATGTGTTATCGGAGCCCGCTTAAAGGAAGAGGAGTTAGACAAAGCATTTGGAAGAAGCTAAGGATCAGGAGTTTTATAAATGGGAAAAATGATTGAAGATGAGATAATGCCATTATTTCTTATCAACGGATTTCTGGAGGCCGGAAAGACCGGGTTCCTCCAGTTTACCATGCAGCAGGAATACTTTCAGACAGAGGGCCGCACCCTTCTCATTGTCTGTGAAGAAGGCGACACCGAGTATGACGAAAAGATATTAAAAAGCAGCCGCACAGACGTGGTTTATGTGGAGGATCAGTCCCAGTTGACTCCGGAGTTTTTAACGGATTTGGAGCTGATGCACAATCCGGAGCGGGTATTGATGGAATGGAATGGAATGTGGAACCAGGATGAGCTGCGCCTCCCGGGAGATTGGCAGGTGTACCAGCAAATTACCATTATTGACGGTTCTACATTTGATCTGTATACGGCAAATATGAAGCCTCTTTTGGGGGCAATGGTGCAAAACAGCGAGCTGATTATCATGAACCGCTGCGACGGCATTTCTGATGAAAAACTGACCGGATACCGCAGAGTCCTAAGGGCCATGAGCAGAAACAGCGAGATTGTGCTGGAGGATGAAAACGGGGAAATTGCCCAGGAACTGTTGGAGGAGGATCTGCCCTACGATCTTCAGAATCCGGTTATTGAGATAAAGCCGGAGCATTACGGCATCTGGTATATTGACTGTATGGACAATCCGGAGCGCTATGAAGGGAAAACCGTGAAGTTTACCGCTATGGTCTTAAAATCCGAAAACTTCCCAAAGAATTATTTTGTCCCGGGCCGTATGGCTATGACCTGCTGTGAGGCGGATATGACCTTTTTAGGATTTATCTGTAAGTCCAGGGAAGCCAGACATTTGGAGACCCGCCAGTGGGTACAGGTTCAGGCCAAAGTAGCAAAGGAATATTGGCAGGATTACGGCGGTGAAGGCCCGGTTCTCTACGCGGAAAGTGTGGAGCCGGCAGAAGAAATTAGAGAGGTTGTACAATTTTAAATTGAGAAAAAGGAGAGGTACAGAGTGATGAAAAAGGCGGCATTGTGGCTTACGGCGGTTATTTTGAGCCTTGGAGTTTCCGGCTGTGACAGTGCAATTCCTGTCCCGGGACTGGGAATAGGGAAAGAAGCAGAAAAAGAAACAACAGAGAAAGAAACAACAGAGAAAGAAATAACAAGTGAAAAAGAAGAAGAGACAACAGAGGAAGAAACGGAAGCAGAAGAAGCTGACGATTATACAAAATATAACGCATATATCGATGTTAACAATATGATGTTAGACCGGCTGGACTTTGTTATCGGAAGCTATTTTGATGACGTAGATTTCCAGGAAGAATTTACCCCCTATGAAGAGGATTACTGGTGCAATTCCTTGGGCGATTATTATATTGAGAAGATTGATGAGGCCTATGCCCTGGTGGACGAAAAGCCGGAATACCCGGGGCTGGATAAGGCTTACAAAGATCTTTACCCGGTTATGCGGGAGCTGATGGAGGATTTAGACGCGGTTCATGAGTATACGGACTTAAAGTCTTATCTGGATGACGATTATGCTAAGGGGAAAGAGCTTCACGCCTCAATTTGGAAAAATGTAAATCTTTATTTCTTCCTCAGCGATACTTTTTATGAAGAGATGAATGAGGTTGCAGATGAACAGAGAGCGATAGATTTGGCTGCGTATAAAGAAGCAGGATATATGGCTCATTACTATTCCATGAAAGTGCTTATAACGGCTCAGGAAATCCAGTCTGCTATCTATGATCAGGGGGTAACGGATGAAAACATTATTGAGCTGGATATTGAAGCCCTGAGGCCTTTATACAATCAATTTGTAGAAGAAGTGGAAACGTGTCTGAACTATTTTAACGATAAGGATCAGCTGGCAAAGGAAGAGTACTACGGTATCACAAGCATCTATACCGGTGCCCTTAAAGATACCAAGGTATCTTTAACCGAGCTGTTTAAGAGAGTAGAGGAGCAGAGGCCTTTAAGCGATATAGACTGGATGACTCACGAATCTATCCCAAGAACGGGTACTATCAGAGAGTTTGAAAGTGAGCTAAGCGATTTGATTGATGAGTATAACCGGTTGTAAAAGACAACGAGGCACAAAAAATGGGTTGTTCGGATGAACAGCCCATTTTTTGTGCCTTAATTCCATTCTACCGGTGTAGGTCTCGCGGAATCAAATACATCTTCAGCGCGGAACAAATCATCTAATTTCCGCTTGCCGGTATCACTTCCGGCTTCGATATCCTTCCACATCCGATAGCCGTCCAGATTGCGGCGGCCCTGCCGGAGATGATCCGTCCCGAACTGAACCCAATACTGGTTGGAGTCCACATTGCAGAAATATCGGAACCCTAAAGAGTGAAGATACCGGAAACGTTCATTTTCCTGAGTATAAGGATGCCAGTCGCTGATATCACTCCCAAAGGGGAAGAGGATAATATCGGTTGGGCCAATGAGGCTTTCCACACGAGCTTCCCATTTATCAGAATCCAGCTTAAAATCTCCATAATCAATGGAACCCAAATCTCTGTGTCCCCAGCTGTGGGAGGCCAGCTCCCAGCCGTTGTCCCTGAGGCACTGGGCAACTTCTGCGGCCGACTGCTTATCTGCTTCAAAATTAGGGTTGGTGTCCCGGTAAGAGTCGTCTGTACGGTATCCCAGGATGCCGTTATAGCCGGTAAAGGCAATGACCGCCCTGGCTCCTTTATAAGAGAAATCCGGATGCTCCCGGATAAAATCCTCCAGGATAGGAATCAGATCATAAGAACCTACGGAAACAGTACCGTCATCCATTTTCATTTCGCAGGTAGGTTTGCCATCTTCTCCGATAATAATCCGGGTGGCAAATCCATCGCCGTCCATATACTCGTAATAACACACATCGTCCTGAGACATGACAAAAGGCTTTTTCCCTTCAGGAAGGAGGATAGATCCCTTTTTCATCACGGTCTGCCCGCTTTCGTCTGTAGTTTCATAAGCCATATCGTGAAGGCGGACCAGAACAAAGCCGCGATTATACATTTCATTAAGGATTTTTAAAAATTCATCCTTGGTGGTCATAACGGAATTGTAGCCTTTAGACTGACCGTCTCCGTCAAAAGCTTTTGACGTATCCATCACCAAGGAGTGAAAAAACACATGGGTAACCTGGGTGAGATCCGCTTCTACCAGAGAAGCTTTTATTGCCTCATATCCGGCTACAGCATCCAGAACTTCCTGAGAACCGGCACATTCCGGATTTCCTGTAAGCAGAGCAATGGCCCCGTCATAATCGTATCCGGCAGCCAGACGTTCCGCCTGGGCCAGAAGGGCGCTTAACTCGTCGTTTTCCAGAGAATTTTCTTCCTGGAGAGTTTGACCGGTTTCCGGGGGGATCGTCCCATTCTCCGGATTTTCCGGCGGGCTGGGCTCAGAGGGAGAAGAGAGGGTATCCGCCGGATTGGCCCATGTGACTCCATAGCTTTTTGCAAATTTAAAAATAAAAAATCCTCCTACGCCGATTAGTAAAACAATAAATAAAAAGACGAAAATCTGAACCAGATTTTGAAACACGCGCCTGCGCCGCTTACGGCTTCGGCGGCTTCTCAAAATAGTTTCGTAATTAGGGTCACTTATATAACTCATAAACACTCCTGTGCATTTTTAATAAATGATTTCTTAAATTTTTTCTATTGAACGGCCCTGTCCCGCTCATGACTTTCCTGGACATGATACCATATTCGCTAAGCTGGTGAAGGATCTCCTTCAGTGTCTACATTATACCACAAAATGGGCATGAATGGTATAAAATTGTGGAGGAATTTTTTGGAGGGAGATTTCTATTGCGGCAGGTACGGTTTTAGTTGAATTTGATAAAGTATGATGGTATCCTAATAGAAAGAGCCTTGGGAATCAATAGCCTTTTTGGAATACGGGCGGTTCCGGATAAAAACAGAAAAAGGAGAAGAAAACATGAGTGAAGCAAAAGACACAAGCTGTGCATATTGCATGAAAGGGGAACTGGTGGCTAAGTTTGGCTATCCCATTTGCGAGATGAAGACGGGATATTTGTACTTGTTTAAAGAGCAGAGCAAAAAGGGCAGGGTAATTCTGGCCCACCGCAGACATGTAAGCGAGCTGATTGAACTTACAGATGAAGAGAGAAATGATTACTTTGCGGAGATTGCCCAGGTTGCCAGAGCTCTCCATAAAGTATACTGCCCGGATAAAATAAACTACGGCGCTTACGGTGATACGGGACATCACCTTCATTTCCACTTAGTACCCAAATATAATGGAGGGGATGAATGGGGCGGTGTGTTCCAGATGAATCCGGAAAAGGTTTTCCTTACGGATGAAGAATATGAGAAAATGGCTGCAGAGATTCGCGCTGCACTGTAATCAATCGGGCCGGATACCGGGATGTTAAGGGTGTCCGGCCTTTTTAGGTCTGTCCGGCGGTGCATTTTCCCGCATAATTAAAATACTTTCCACGTATATTGGAAAATAAGAGACTGGGAAGGTATGTAAGATTATGAAACAAGGGTATGGAAAGCAGGCATGCGCCTTTTTGCTGGCGGCGGCCCTTAGCCTGACTCCGGTTATGGAAACCCGTTCCTGTGCAGAGGAAGTCATAGGCATTCCGGGAACAGAAGCGGTTTTAGTCAATGCCGGCGGGGAGGCGGTAGCGGTAGCGGCTCCTTCTGTCTGCCTGATGGAGGCGTCTACCGGACAGGTTATTTTTGAAAAAAATGCAGATAAGCAGAGGAGTCCGGCCAGCATAACGAAAATTATGACCTTGATATTGATTTTTGACGCCCTTGCCCAGGGAAATATTAAAATGGACGATCAGGTAGTGACCAGCGCTTATGCAAAGTCCATGGGGGGCTCCCAGGTTTTTTTGGAAGAGGGGGAAGTCCAGACAGTAGAAACCCTGATAAAATGTATTGTAGTGGCCTCCGGCAATGATGCCAGCGTGGCAATGGCGGAATATATAGCCGGAAGCGAAGAGGCTTTTGTCCAGATGATGAATGAAAGGGCTGCAGGGCTGGGGATGTCCGGAACCCATTTTGAGGATTGCTGCGGATTGACGGAGAGCGCCTCCCATTTCACTACTGCCCGGGATATTGCCATTATGTCAAGAGAACTAATTAACCAATATCCTCAAATCCATAATTACTCCACTATCTGGATGGAAAATATTACCCATGTTACCAATAAGGGCACGAAGGAATTCGGGCTGGCAAACACTAACAAGCTGTTAAAAATGCCAACAAATTTCCGTACTACCGGTCTGAAAACCGGCTCTACTTCTCTGGCCAAATATTGTCTATCCGCTACTGCGGAAAAAGATGGAGTCCGCCTCATTGCGGCTATTATGGCGGCTCCGGATTATAAGGCACGCTTTCAGGACGCAGTGACACTTTTAAATTATGGGTATGCAGTCTGCCGGTTATATGAAGATTCCGAGAAGCTTCCGCTTCCTCAGATGACGGTAAAAAACGGCGTGGAAGATTCGGTGCCGCTTGCTTATGACGGAATATTTTCTTACCTGAGTATGAAAGGGGAGGATTTGAGCGCAGTCCAGAAAGAATTAGTTTTAGAAGAATTTTTGACGGCGCCTATTGAGCCGGGAATGAAAGCCGGAGTTATTTCTTACTCTTTAAACGGGCAAAAGCTGGGAGAACTTCCGATTATCACTGACGGAAGCGTAGGAGAAGCCGGATATACAGACTATTTAAAGGATTTATTGCATAGATGGCTGCTGTCATCAAGAAAGGGGCCGGATGACGGCTTACAGCCCTCTGCGGAAGAAATCGCAAAATCCACAGGTATATGATAAGATGGCCGTAATAAATACGAAGGAGAACGATTATGAAGAGAAAACTGGAGGCGCTTGCGGTTAAATTCCTTCAAAATGAGGAATATTGGCTGAAGATCAGAAAGGCCGGAATTTTCCGCTTTCTGGAGGAATACCGTTTCCGCCAGCATAGCCATGAGGAATATGAAATCAATTATATCAGTTCAGGACAGGCGATGATGGAGATTGAAGGACAGGAAATAACCATCCATCAGGGACAGTGCGTGGTAATTTTACCTCACAAAAAGCATTCTTTTCGGGTAATAGCCAAAGGGGGATGTAAACTAACCCAATTGGAAATGAGTTTGAGAATGAAAAATCAGGACGAAGAGTTTATGATGAAAGGCGGAACGATCCAAAACTATTATATTATTAAAAATTGCGAAGAAATTGCACCGATGATTGAACGAATTGCAAGGCTTTACCGAAAAGAAGAGACGGAACACAACGAATTCCTGCTGAAAATTTCAGCGGTAGAAATGATGATCACTTTGAATTATTATATTAATCAAAAAGATGCGTCTTATTCATTTCATGCTGCCGCAAAGGTGAAAAAGGCAGTTTCGTATATTCAGGAACATTTTAATGAAGCCATTGATTTGGAGCAGGTGGCGCAGCAGGCGGGGATCAGTTCCAGATATTTGCGAAAATATTTTTCGGAAATTATGGGCAAAACTTGTATCCAATATATTACAGATTTGAGAATGGAAAAGGCAAAGCACTTGCTGTGGGAGACCAATAAGGGCATATTGGAGATAGCTATCGAGACTGGTTATGAAAATGCACAGTATTTTAGCCGTGTATTCAGAAAATCAGAAGGAATGACGCCAAAAAAGTATAGAATGCAGTGGAAAGAGGAGAGCTGACCGGAGGGCCGGCTCTTTTCAGTTCCGAAAAGTTCAATAAAATATGTTTAGATTTCCAATTATTGAAAGAAAGATAATTGCACAAAATATATAATAAAAATATCAATAAAGAGAAAAAATGGCAAAAAATCACAATGAATAGTAGGTTTTTGACAATGAAAATGTGCAAAAAATCAGCTATATTGTATGAAAAGGCAGGTAGGTAAGAAAGGGGGATAAAACATGGAAAGCGTTCTGGAGTTTCGAAATATTTCCAAATTTTTCCCGGGAGTGAAGGCGCTTGACCATATTTGTTTTAAAGCTTATGGCGGTGAAGTGCTGGCATTTCTTGGTGAAAACGGGGCGGGAAAGTCTACACTTTTAAAAGTGCTTAACGGTGATTATCAGCCGGATGAGGGGGAGTATCTGTTAGACGGCGTTCAAAAGCATTTCCAGTCGCCTCATGAAGCAATCGAGGCAGGGATCAGCGTAATTTATCAGGAACGCCAGATTTTGCTGGAATTAAGCGTGGCAGAAAATATTTTCCTTGGACGCATGCCGGCCAATCGGTTTGGAGTGATTGACATTGCCAGGGCCAACAAAATGGCAGAAGAAATTATCCGGGATTTCGGTCTTCCGATTTCCCCGTCTGCCAAGGTAAAGGATTTGAGCATCGCTTATCAGCAGATGGTTGAGATTATGAAAGCATACAGCCGGGAAAATTTAAAGGTAATCTGTTTTGACGAACCTACGGCCAGTTTAAGCGATGCGGAAATAGATGCGTTATTCGAAGTAATTGCTAAACTGAAGGCCCAGAAGAAAATCATTATTTATGTATCTCATAGAATGAGCGAAATACAGCGAATTACGGATAAGGTGGCGATTTTTAAGGATGGCCAGTACATAGCAACGGTCAAAACCCACGAGGTTCCGGAAAAAGAGATGATCAAGATGATGGTTGGCCGGGATTTGGGCGACGTATATAAGAATCTGGACAAAGACAAAACCATAGGAGAGGTGCTGCTGGAAGTCAAAGAGGTATCCTCTGATTATGTGAAGCCCATATCTTTCCAATTGAGGAAAGGAGAGGTATTAGGCTTTTCCGGCTTGGTGGGGGCAGGAAGAACAGAGATCATGCGCGCCATAATCGGCGCAGATAAACGGCGGGGCGGAGAGATTTTTCTGGAAGGGAAAAAGATTGAAAACCGTTCTCCGAAAGAGGCTATGGATAACGGAATTGTCCTGGTTCCTGAGGATCGGAAGCTTCAGGGAATTCTTTCTAACCTAAGCGTAGAAGGAAATATCAATATCTCTCTGCTGGATAAAAATTCTAATGGACTTGGGGTTATCAGTTCCCGTAAAGAGCAGCAGGAGGCGGAAAAGGGTATCCGGGAATTTAAGATTAAAACGCCGTCTAAGGATAAGAAAATTGTGGAACTGTCCGGCGGAAACCAGCAGAAATGTATTGTTTCCAGAGGGATCGCTACCAGTCCGAAGGTTTTGATTCTGGACGAACCGACCAAGGGAATCGATATCGGTGCAAAATCGGAATTTTATGAGATGATCTGCCGGTTCGCAAAAGAAGGATTGGGCGTAATTCTGGTTTCATCAGAGCTGCCGGAGGTAATCGGCCTGTCGGATCGGATTATCGTCATGCGTTCTCTTCAGATTGCAGGAGAGGTTGATGCAAAAGAAGCAACAGAAACAAAACTACTGAGCCTGGGAATGATAGGGGAGTGAAAACGATGAATAACGAAAAGCAGAAAAAGGACAACGGATTGAAACGGGTAATAGAGGTCATAGGAGGAGACAAGCTGGTGCTGTTAGGCGCTATTATCGCCGTATTTGCTTTGTTTACCTCTTTAAATAAAAATTTTATGTCATGGACCAATGTAGTAAATATTTTGGTAGCGGCTTCTTTGATCGGAATGGTGGCTATCGGACATACATACCTGATTATTGCAGGACAGAACGATTTGTCGCCGGGGTCTCTGGCAGCGCTATCCGGTGTAATTGTTGCGCTGCTGCTGGGATGGGGCCTCCCGATTCCCGTAGCAATCATCCTGACAATGGCCGTAGGAGCCGTGGTGGGGCTATTCAATGCTTTCATGGTAAATAAGATTAAGCTGGAGGCATTTATCGCGACTTTAGTGACTCAATCCATTGTCCGCGGATTTGCTTATATTGCCTGTGGAGGCAAACCAATTGCCATCAGCAATATGACTTTTATAAAAATGGGAAATGCAAGATTTTTAGACATTCCGGTGGCGGTATGGCTGATGGTGGTTTCCATCTTAATTTTCGGATTTATTCTTGCAAAAACAAAATTCGGCAGAAGTGTCTATGCCATTGGAGGCAGCAGTGAGGCGGCAAGGCTGGCCGGATTAAATCCCAAAAGAATTATTACCATTTGCTTTGTGATGATTGGCGTTCTGACTTCTCTGGGCGGCATCGTTTTTGCAGCGAGAATGAATGCAGGACAGCCGGCAGCAAACGTGAATTTGGAGTTTGATGCCATTACGGCTGTAATTTTAGGGGGAGTTTCCTTCGCCGGCGGAGTGGGAAGCATGGGTGGAACTGTGCTGGGTATCCTGCTGATTCAGGCATTTAATACCGGACTGACCATGGTGAACGTTCCTTCATTCTGGCAATATGTTGCACGAGGCGGACTTCTTCTCTTTGCGCTGACATTTGACTATATTAGAAAAGAGAGAAGAAATAAAGAGCTTTTGGCAGCCAGCATGAAGAATGCAAAATAAAACAAAGAAAACAAGGAGGAACAATTATTATGAAATTGAGAAAAACAATGGCTTTTATGGCGGCATCCATAATGGCGGGAGGTCTGCTTGCAGGCTGCGGCAATGGAGCAGAAACAGCAGCAACCACAGCTGCGGCAACAACGGCTGCCTCAGCTGAAACCACAGCAGCAGAAAAGAAGGAGAGCGAGGCGGCAGAGCCTGCCGGCAATCTTTTGGTATACGGGATATATAAAGCCGGCGATCAGACTTGGTTTATTGATGAAGGCGCAGCTGCTCAGAAGGCAGTAGAAGCAGCCGGCGGAGAATTTGTTTATGTAGACGCAAAGATGAATCCGGAAGAGTATTTAAAAGCGATTGACAATGCAATTGCGAACAACGCAACCGGTATCGTTACCTGTATCCCCGATCAAACCATGTCACAGGCCGTTATCACAAAATGTGAAGAAGCAGGAATGCCAATTGTTGCGGCAGACGACGCTCTGCAGGATGCGGAAGGAAACAAACTGGCTCCGTGGGTAGGCATCAATGCGTATGTAATCGGAGAGGCCAATGGAGAATGGCTTGCCAACTATGCGGCAGAAAACAATCTGGCATCAGATCCGGAAGTGGGACTTCTGCTTATGACCATGGATACGGTTTCCAGCTGCGTACCTCGTGCAGAAGGCGAATTCGATAAGTTTACAGAGCTTTGCCCGGATTTTGACCAGAGCAAGATCTTCAAGGCAGATTACGACGGAACAACAGATAAAGGAAACACTGCAGCGGCAGCAGTGATTACGGCTCATCCGGAAATCAAAAAGTGGCTGGTAACCGGCGCCAATGAGGAAGGCTGTATCGGCGCAGCAAGGGCATTAGAGAGCGCAGGCCTGGATAAGGACGCGTGTGTAGTCGGACTTGGCGGATATATGGCTAAGGACGAATGGAATACAAAGGGAGCTGACGGTACTTGCGTAAAAGCATCTGCATATTTTTCTGCTGATTCTGTCGGAGCCGGTTCTGTAGAAGTATTACTGGATCTGATTGCAGGAAATGAAGTTGAGATGGAGAAAGCAGTTGATGCGGTTGTTGTAACTCCGGAAAATTATAAAGAAGTAATGGGTTCCTACGCTGAATAAGGGCATGGCGAAAGCTTTTGGGTAATCCATAAATTTGCAAATGCTGTCATATTTCCGGAGGGATATTCTCTGGGGATATGACAGCATTTTAAATTGCCTTTATTTTCTCCGGTACTGGCTGGGAGTCATGTTCTCCCGCTTTTTAAAGGAAGAACAGAAGCGGCCTTCATCGGAGAAGCCGCAGCGGAATGCAATTTCCTTAATCGAAAAATCAGTAGTTTTTAAAAGCAGCCTGGCAAATGACAGCCTGGTGGCAATTAGATACTGATGGGGAGTCATGCCGGTTTCCTTTGCAAAAACCCTGGTAAAGTAAAACGGGCTTAAAGAAGCTTTTGCCGCCAAATCTTCCAGAGTGATTTTTTCGGCGAAATGTTCGTTAATGTAGGTAATGGTATCCTTTAAAAAAGACGAAGCAATGTCCAGGTTTTCCTTGTAAGTTAAAATATCATTCAGCATGGAAGTGATCATGGAGGAAACCTGAGGCTCACTGACGGGCTTTCCCTGTTTGAAAACCTGATAGATTTTTTCCAGAATATAGTGGATCCCATGGAAATTGTGGTGAAAAAAGACCATTCCTATAGTGGAGACGATTTGGTTGTAATAAGCTCTGGAAAGAGGACCGTCAAAATGAATCCATAAGGCGGACCAGCCGGTTTCCGTTTCATATTGATGGGGGCTGTAGCAGTCGATAAGCACAATGGTTTCTTTGGATGCATGGTAAGTTTCTCCGTTTGCCGTAACCTTGCAGTTTCCGTCGGTGACCATCATAATCAGAAAGCTGTCATAGCTGGTGCGTTTTAAAGAGTAGCCGGGGAGATATTGAAAATTACCGATATAAGTGGGATAGAAGAATAAATTTTGCGCCGTCTGACTGGCTGTATAAATATAATAATCAGAATCTTTGGAGACGCCGTTTTCGTATGACCGCATAAAACCTCCTGTCTGCCGTAGGGAGCAGGTATCGCTCCATACGGCGGTGGGTATGATTTTTCTTTTAGTATATAAAAATACGGAAGAAATTGCAAGAAAAAGCAAGGCAATTTTTACATATAGATAAGCAAAATAGGAAATTGAAAATCTGAAAAAAACGGGATAAAATGAAAATATGAAAAAGCAAGAAAGCGCTAAGGAGTAGATGCGGAAGGAGGAAGGGAAATGCGGAGCATTTTCAGGATCCCTTCCGACGACATGGCAGGGGACGCGCCGCGTCGCGTGCCGGTTCATTATTATACTAGGAGGAAGGGAAATGCGGAGCATTTTCAGGATCCCTTCCGACGACATGGCAGGGGACGCGCCGCGTCGCGTGCCGGTTCATTATTATACTAGGAGGAAGGAAAGTGGAAGCGGTAAGAATCTGGGAGGAACAGGTAGTGATTCCCACTTATGAAGTGGGAGAGGCGGACAAAAATCCAATGTTTTTGGAGAAAAGGGTATATCAGGGAAGTTCCGGAAAGATATATCCCTATCCGACAACAGAAAAAATCAGCAGGGAAAAACGGGATAAAGCCTACCAGGCAGTATTTTTGGAAAATCAATATTTGAAGATTATGATTCTTCCGGAATTGGGAGGAAGAATCCAGCGGGCCTATGATAAGACAAACGGGTATGACTTTGTCTATTACAACCATGTGATTAAGCCTGCTTTGGTAGGTTTAACCGGGCCATGGATTTCCGGCGGCATTGAGTTTAACTGGCCTCAGCATCACCGGCCGACTACATTTATGCCTGTGGATTATATGATGAAAGAAGGCGAGGACGGAAGAAAAACCCTTCTTGTTCATGATGTGGATCAAATGTACGGTACAAAAGGGATTGCGGCATTTACCCTTTATCCGGACAGGGCTTATATTGAAATTACAGGGCAGCTTTACAACCGGACTCCCCTGCCCCAGACATTTCTATGGTGGGCGAATCCGGCAGTGGCAGTGAATGATCATACCCAGTCTATTTTCCCGCCGGATGTTCATAATGTGTATGACCATGGAAAACGGGATGTTTCCCGATTCCCGATTGCCACCGGTGTTTACTATAAATATGATTACAGCCAGGGCATAGACATTTCCCGGTATAAAAATATTCCCGTTCCTACTTCTTATATGGCGGAAAAATCGGAATACGATTTTGTAGGCGGATATGATTATGAAAAGAGGGCAGGAATTCTCCATGTAGCGGATCATCATATATCTCCGGGAAAGAAGCAGTGGACCTGGGGCTGCGGCGATTTTGGAAAAGCATGGGACAGGAATCTGACAGATGAGGACGGCCCTTATATTGAACTGATGACCGGCGTGTATACGGACAACCAGCCGGATTTTACATGGCTGAAGCCTTTTGAGGAAAAAAGCTTTAAACAATATTTTATGCCTTATAAGGCTGTGGGGCAGGTGAAAAACGCCACTACAGACGCGGTATTAAACATGGAGGTAAGGCCGGAGGGAATCTATGTATGCGCCTATGCCACCAGAAAATACGAAAATGCGGCTGTTGTGGTTTTCCAAAAGGGAAAAGAGGTATATCGGGAAAATGCTTGTATCTCCCCCACAGACATTTTTGAAAAGGTGCTTCCCGTGTATGAGAAGGATGAAACTCAGATAGAGGTTTCCATAATATGGGAAGGGAGAAACCTTGTTTCTTATCAGCCGAAAAAACAGGAAATTCCCACGTTGGCAGAACCGGCTAAGGCGGCAAAGCAGCCGGAAGAGATTATGACCAATGAAGAGCTTTATCTTACAGGACAGCATATTGAACAGTACCGTCATGCCACCTATCTGCCGGATCCTTATTATCTGGAAGGTCTGAAACGGGATAAGGGCGACAGCCGGATTAATAATGCTTATGGAACGCTTCTTTTCAGGAGAGGCTGTTTCAAAGAAGCAGAATCCTACTTCCGAAAAGCCATAGAACGCCTTACTTGTATGAATCCCAATCCTTATGACAGCGAGGCATACTATAATCTGGGCCTGACCTTGTTTTACCAGGGACGGTATGAAGAGGCCTATGATGCGTTTTTTAAGGCGACCTGGACCAATGAGCAGCAGGAGATGTCCTTTTACTATCTGGCAGCTATTGCGGCAAGAAAGAAGGATTGGGAGGCGGCGCTGGCATTTGTGGAAAAATCTCTTGTAAAAAATATGCACAATATTAAAGCAAGGGGACTGAAAGCTTCAGTCTTAAGATATTTAAACCGAAAGGCAGAGGAAAAGGCATGGACAGAGGCCAATTTAGCTCTGGATCCGTTTGATTACTGGACCCTGCTTGATAAGGCGTTTGACGAACCGGAAAATGCAGAATGGGCAGAGATGATTCGCCAGAGGACCAGAAACTTCCATGAAACCTATCTTCAGGCGGCCAGGGACTTTGCAGAGTGCGGCTTTTATGAGGAGGCCTGCTTTGCGCTGAGGTATTATCAGGGTGATAAGCCAATGGTTCATTACTACCAGGGCTGCTATCTGGAACAGCTGGGAAGGAAGGAGGAGGCGGGAAAGCAATTTGCATCTGCAGAACTTAGTTCTCCGCTGTATTGCTTCCCCAATAAGCTGGAAGACATCGGGGTATTAGAAGCCGCCATAGAGAAAAATCCCAAGGGGCCGAAAGCTTATTATTACCTGGGCTGCCTGTACTATGATAAGCTGCAGTTTGAGAAGGCTGTCAGCCTTTGGAAAAAGTCTGAGGAATTGGATGACGGTTATCCGACATTGAACCGCAATCTGGCAGTGGCTTATTATAACAAGCTGTCTGAACCGGAGAAGGCAAGAGCCTATATGGAAAAAGCCTTCGCTCAGGATCCGTCAGATGCAAGAGTGTTCCTGGAGCTGGATCAGCTTTATAAAAAGCTCTGTGTATCCACAGAACATCGGCTGGAGCAGTACAAGAAGCATTTGAAGCTGATTCCGGAAAGAGATGATTTGTATACAGAATATGTAACAGTATTAAATCTTTCCGGCCTTCACAAAAAGGCATATGATGCCATTATGGCTCACCGGTTCGGCGCATGGGAAGGGGCGGAAGGAAAGATTACCACCCAATATAAGACAGCGCTTTTGGAACTGGCTAAGGAGAGCATGAGGGGCGGCAATTATGAGGAAGCCGGGAGTCTGATAAAAGAAGCTCTTTCTTATCCGGAGAATCTGGGCGAGGGACGTCTGGAAGGAACTAAGGATAACCACCTTTACTATACCTTGGGTTTCGTTTACGAAAAGCTGGGAAAACAGGAATTGGCAAAGGAATGCTATGAAAAGGCGACGCTGGGAGCTATGGAGCCGGCGGGGATGATGTACTATTATGATCAGCCGGCGGATATGATTTTGTATCAAGGGCTTGCCAAAGAAAAGCTGGGCAGCCAGACGGAAGCCAATACCAGATTTTACAAGCTGATAGATTATGGCGAAGAGCATATGAGGGATCAGATGAAACTAGACTATTTTGCAGTATCGCTTCCTGATTTTCTGATTTTTGACGAGGATCTGAATAAACGGAACCAGGCTCATTGCTGCTATCTGATAGGACTAGGCAAAATGGGGCTTGGAAAGGTTGAGGAAGCGGCGGAATATTTTGAAAAAACCCTGGAGTTGGATCCGGCTCATCAGAATGCCGCGATTTATCTGAAAATGGCCGGATGCCGGGAGGTATATTGATATGGCAGAGATTCAAGTGATTACCAGAGAAACTTTTGCGCCCTTTGGAACCGTTTTAGAATTTCCGGAGACAACCGCAGACGATTTTTACATTGTAGACACGGAAGAAAAGGAACCCTGGAGAATTGCGGTATTCCGATACCGGAATCATTCCATCCGGCGGATTGAATGTCACCCTGCCTCTAAAGAAAGCTTTGAACCGCTGTCCGGCATTACGCTTTTGCTGGCGGCGGAAGCCGGGCATCCGGAGGAGTATCACATATTTTTGCTGGATCGGCCGGTATGCTTAAAGAAAGGCGTCTGGCATCAGGTGCTTTCCCTAAGCAGTGAGGCTCAGGTAAAGATTACAGAAAACCTGGAGGTTGAGTCTGTGTTTTATGACTTGGAGAAGGAAATTTACGCACAAGTAATTTGAAAAGTAACGGCTCGCTTTGGAGAAATTCCAGAGCGGGCCGTTATTTATGCTGTTCCAGGGAAACGGCGGATTTTTCAGGCGGTCTCAGGGCTTGATTCCGTTCCGAAAAGTATAAGAAAAAAAGAGGAACATTCCGAAATGGAAATGATGATGAAAACAGGGACGGATATAATATAGACAAGGATTTGAGGCCGGAAGAAAATGCAAAAGAAAAGGGCGGGGATTTATGGAGAAGATTACGAATATCAAAGGACGGTTGCTGGAGGGATGTGTGTGGGACGAAAAAAAGGAGCGCCTGTATTTTCTGGATATTGAAAAATTTCGAATCTATTGTTGGAGAGAAAAGGAAGAGCTGTCGTTTCTTCAACTGCATACCTTTGTAAGCGCTGTTGTTTTAAACGGAGACAGTACACTGACGGCGGCTCTTTCGGACGGGTTGTATCGGGTGGACTTTGACAGCGGAAAAACCATACAGATCATGCAAAGCGGTTTTTTGGAAAATTTGCGTTACAATGACGGTAAATGTGACATGTACGGAGATTTCTGGGTGGGAAGCATGTATACAGATCAGGAAAAGGATGGAGCCAGAGGCGGAGGAAGCTTGTTCTGTATTTCCAATGGAAAGGTAATCGCAGAATATCCCGGTTATACCATTCCTAACGGAATGGATTGGGAAAACGGTCTGTTTTTCCATACGGAGACCAGTGAAAAAAGGATTTCCGTATATCGCCAGGAACCGGGAGTACGTGGACAAATAGGAGAAAAATTGGGAGAGATCGACCTTTCAAAGGAAAGCGGGGCCCCGGACGGCATGTGTATCGATGAGTCGGGACACCTGTGGATTGCCATGTGGGAAGGCTCACAGGTGATAGGATATGATCCGGCAAAAGGAGAGATTTTCGAGAGGATTCCCGTCCCGGATCAGAATGTCAGCTGCTGTGTATTTGGGGGAAAAGAAGGAAACCGCCTGTTTATTACAACAGCACGAGACGGGGATGGAGAAGGCGGAGAGGTGTATACATTGGAAACGAAATATTACGGAAAGGCAGGGTATCGATATGGAGGCAGGTAAAAGAACCGTTTTGGTTACAGGAGGCGCAAAAGGGATAGGAAAACAGATTTGCCTGACAATGGCAGAAGAGGGATACAACGTCATTGTCAATTACAGAAGTGATGAAAATGCCGCAAAAGGGATAAAAAAGCAGATTGAAGATATGGGACGAAAATGTGAAATCATTTACGGCGACATGTCTAAGGTGGAAGATATCAGAGCTATGTATGAGAAAGCCTATCAGATCTTTGACGAGATCGATGTGGTAGTAAACAATGCGGGAATCAGCAGTGAGGTATATTTCCTTGATGCCACAGAGGAAATGTTTGATCACATGACTGCAGTAGACTGGAAGGGTGTATTTTTCAGCAGCCAGATCGCGGCAAAGGCCATGATCCAGCGGAAAACCAAAGGGGTGATTATCAATGTGTCTTCTAACCAGGTAGACGGCTGCTGGCCCAGGGCGGCGATTTACGCACCTACCAAAGCCGCAGTTACTAAGTTTACGAAAAATGCGGCGTTGGAGTTGGCTAAAACCGGTGTGCGGATGGTAGCTATCGCGCCGGGATATACCGACGTAGGATGGGAACCAGGCGATATCCGACTGGAAGCTGCTGCCAGACTGCCGCTTCAACGTTTTGCCAGCACCAAAGAAATCGCAAAGGGAGTGGCATATCTGGCTTCTGATGATGCTGCTTATATGCTGGGAAGTACACTGACCATTGACGGAGGAGCGACTCTCCCGGTAGTGGCGGCCAATGATTTTATATAGAATAAAGAGGAATCATAATGACAGAGAAAAAATATTATAATCAGCTGCTCCAGGGGGACGGCGGAGCTCTCAAACGGGCTTTGTATAAATCGATGGGATTTACAGACGAGTCATTATCAAAACCGCTGATTGCGATTGTAAATACTTATACCAATGCAACGCCGGGACATTATAATATAAACGAGTTGTGCCGGCAGGCGGAAAAGGGAATTGAGTCAGCCGGAGGAACGGCTATGACCTTTGGAACCATTGCTCCCTGTGACGGCATTGCAGAAGGACATGATGGTATGCGTTATATTTTGCCTTCCAGAGATTTGATCACTTCTTCGGTGGAATGTATGGTGCGGGCCCATAAATTTGACGGAATGGTGCTGCTGGGCTCCTGTGACAAAATCGTGCCCGGGCTTTTGATGGCGGCGGCCAGATTAAATATCCCTTCAATTTTCTGCAACGGCGGTCCTATGATGCCGGCTGTTTACAAAGGAAAGCATTACGATGGCAATATTGTTACCGAGGCGGTAGGATGGAAAAAGCGGGGAGAAATTACAGAAGAGGAATTTTCCTGGATTGAAGATTTGGCGGAACCTTGTATCGGTTCCTGTGCTATGCTTGGGACTGCCAATACTATGGGCTGCCTGGCAGAAGCCATAGGTATGAGCCTTCCGGGCAGCGCGGCCATTCCGGCTATTTACGCAAAAAGAATGCAGGCGGCATACGAGACAGGCCGGGCAGTGATGGGACTGGTAGAAAAAAACATTTGCGCCCGGGATATCATTACCAAAGAAGCGGTAGAGAATGCAATTGCGGTACTCATGGCAATGGGCGGCTCCACCAATGGGATTATGCATCTGCAGGCGATACATCGGGAAGCGGGCCTTGGAGACCTGCCGCTGGAAACATTCGATGTATGGAGCAGAAGGATTCCTCAGGTAGCGTCTGTGTACCCGGCTTCTCCTTATGATATGACAGATTTTTATGAGGCTGGCGGTGTTCCTGCCGTAATGAAGGAAATTGAAGATAAGATACATACCGGCTGTATCAGCGTAACGGGATATACAATCGGGGATAATTTGAAGAAGCAGCCCTTTACAGAGAGAAGAGAAGTAATCAGGACGGCAAAATCTCCATTCCATGAAAACGGCGGGGTAGCGGTACTGAAAGGGAACCTGGCGCCTCTGGGAGCAGTGGTAAAGCCGGCGGCGATTCCGGAACATTTAATGAAATTTTCCGGAACAGCGGCGGTTTTCAGCAGCGAACAGGAAGCCTGTCAGGCGATTTTGGATGGTAAAGTAAAGGAGGGGACAGCCCTGGTCCTGGCTTATGAAGGCCCCAAGGGCGGCCCGGGGATGCCGGAGATGTACCGGCCTATGAAATGCCTGGAGGGAATGGGGCTCTCCGGAAGCTGCGCGGTGGTAACGGACGGAAGATTTTCAGGTTCTAACAGAGGTTGTTTTGTAGGCCATATTTCACCGGAGGCTTATGAAGGCGGCTGCCTGGGGTTGGTAGAAGATGGAGACAAGATTCAGATTGATGTGGAAAACAGAAGAATTACCCTTTGTGTAGACGAAACAGTTCTGGAAAAACGAAAAGAAACCTGGAAACCGGCGGAAAAGATATTACTGCCCGGATATTTAAACATTTATAAAAGAATCAGCAAATCAGCGGCTCAGGGGGCAACGGTTGAATAGTTGGCAGAGCGGAAGAATGAAGGGAAAAAGTAATTACAAACAGGAGGAAAATAGAGATATGTTAACATGGAAAAGTGATGCAGAGCTATTTGAGATCATGAAGAAGGAACTGTATTCTTCTGTTATCGGAGACATTTTGGACAAAATGAATTACACGCATCAATTTCTGCCCCAGCGGATCCAGCCTATTACAGAGGATATGATAGTGGCCGGCCGGGCCATGCCAGTGCTGGAGGCGGACGCTTTTGAGGAGCTTTCCGATGGGCAGAATCCTATTATGAAGAAACCCTTCGGCTTGATGCTGGAGGCATTAGATGATTTGAAGGAAAATGAAGTTTATATTTGTACGGGAGCTTCTCCGGCTTATGCATTGGTGGGAGAACTGATGTGTACCAGAATGCAGATTTTGAAAGCAGCAGGCGCTGTGGTAAACGGTTTCCACAGGGACACCAAGGGAATTAAGGAATTGGGATTCCCGTGCTTTTCTTATGGGCGTTATGCCCAGGATCAGGCACCCAGGGGAAAAGTAATCGATTTTCGAGTACCTATCGAGATGGAAGGAGTTCGGATCCGTCCCGGCGATATTATTTTCGGAGACCTGGACGGAGTGCTGGTGATTCCAAAGGAAATTGAAACAGAAGTAATTCAGTCAGCCTATGAGAAAGCAACAGGAGAAAAAATGGTGGCCGAGGGAATTAAGGCCGGAATGGCGGCAAAAGAGTCATTTGAAAAATATGGAATTATGTAAGAGGGTGTCGCAAAATCATCAAATTAGATAGATGATTGCGAAACAGGTCAATAATTTCATGCATATGGGAAAGCAGAAACAAAATTCTATCGGAATTGATGGAAATGATTGCTTGAACCACTATGGAGAGGGATGTAA